>NZ_JAUYVX010000017.1:0-92705 GCF_030688925.1 Oceanobacter sp. 3_MG-2023 | reverse complement strand
GGCGGACTGGACGGGACTCGAACCCGCGACCCCCGGCGTGACAGGCCGGTATTCTAACCAACTGAACTACCAGTCCACTGTTGATGTTCAAACCACATCAAAAGGTTTGGTGGGTGATGACGGGATCGAACCGCCGACCCTCTGCTTGTAAGGCAGATGCTCTCCCAGCTGAGCTAATCACCCTTCGGTCTATCGTACTGCTGTTGTAAGAATTGGCGGACTGGACGGGACTCGAACCCGCGACCCCCGGCGTGACAGGCCGGTATTCTAACCAACTGAACTACCAGTCCAATTCTTCCAACTTTCGCTTTTGGTGGGTGATGACGGGATCGAACCGCCGACCCTCTGCTTGTAAGGCAGATGCTCTCCCAGCTGAGCTAATCACCCTTGGTCTCAAAAGCGAGTGGGCATTCTACTCGTAGAGCCTTCGTTGTCAAACATAAATCTTTGATTTTTTAAATTTATTCAGGCACTTGCATAAAAATCAGCCAGTTTCTGCCTGTTTCGTTGAGCGCCTGGTTGAGTTGGAACGTCGGTCGACCAGAATCAGCAAGCAAGGTGTCAGGATCAGAGTCAGTACGGTGGCAAAAGTCAGCCCTCCGGCAATGGCGGTAGACAGCTGGGTCCACCATTGTGAAGAAGGAGCGCCAACACTGGTGTGCTGATGAATCAGGTCGATATTCCACTGCATCACCATCGGGATCAGGCCGAGGACGGTCGTAATCGCGGTCAATAATACCGGCCGCAGACGCTGGGCACCGGTACGCAGGGCGGCGTCAATGGCATCCAGCCCTTCGTCCCGCAGGCGATTATAGGTATCGATCAGGACAATATTGTTGTTGACCACAATACCTGCCAGGGCGATCACGCCTACGCCACTCATCACGATGCCGAAAGCTTCGCCTCGAATCAGCAAGCCAATCAGCACGCCGACAATCGACAGGATAATGGCACTCATGATCAATGTGGCTTGATAAAAGCTGTTGAACTGGGTGACAAGAATGGTTGCCATCATAAAGATGGCAATGGAAAACGCGGTCGCGAGAAAGCTGCCGGTTTCGGCCATTTGTTCAAAGTCGCCACGGAATCTGGGCTCGACACCGGCACCGAGCCAGTCGAGATCTTTCATCTGTTCGCTGAGTTGCTGGATTTTGGCATTGGCGTTGACGCCATCACGCACGTTGGCGGTGAGGCGGTAACGGCGTTTGCCATCGATCCGTACCAGATCGCCCGAGCGAGGCTCAGCGGTCTGGGTCAGGAATTGCGAAGCGGGAATCAGCCCATAGGCTGTTGAGATATTAAAGCCATCCAGATCTGCCAGGGTGCGGCGGGATTCCGGGTAACGCAAGACGATGTCCACTTCGTCGTCGGTAAAATCAGGCTGAAAGGCACCGACTTTCTGGCCGCCAGTCAGCATGCGTACCATGCCGCCGGTGGCAGAAATACTGGCTCCGTAGCGGCTGGCCTGTTCACGGTCGACCGTGAGTTGCCATTCGATGCCCTCTAACGGGCGATCATCACGGATGTCTTTGAGATCGGCATCCTGCTCAAATATCTCCCGGACCTGCTCCAGCAGCGGAATAATGGCGTCACCACTGTTGGCGGTCAGCTGCAGCTGGATATCGGCCCCACTGGGAGGGCCGCCCTGTTTTTTCTGGGTTTCGACAATAATGCCGGGGATGGCCGCGCTGCGTTGTTCAATATCGGCCAGGACGGTATTGGCGGGGCGGCGTTGCTCCCAGTCCGCCAGCCCTATCTGGATACGGCCGACCAGATCCGGGGCGGCATCGTTAGGGGCCTTGGCAAAGGTGGTGGTGTAGATTGAATCGACATCGTCGAGAGCAAAGATATGTCGTTCGACCTGCAAGACCAGTGCTTCGCGCTCATGAATGGAAAGATTACCTCGGGCGCGGATATCCACCAGGCCGATATCAGAGTCAACATCGGGGAAAAACTCCACGCCATGGCCGTGCTGGCCATAAAAGACAAACGAAGCCACCAGTGTCAGCAAACACAGCACCAGCACCGTCAGTGGCCGCTGCAAGGCAGCCCGTAACAGGCGCACGTAGCCTCCGGTGAAGCCGCCGATAAGGTGGAAATCGCCCCGTTCGGCGGCTTTTAGTCGGGCAATGGCCCCATCTTCATAACCGCCTTGGCGGCTGATCAATGACCCCAGGGTTGGCACAACAATCAGCGCCATTACCAGCGAAGCCGTCAGGGTATAGAGCAGGGTCAATGGCAAATACTTCATAAAGTCGCCGGTGGTGCCGGGCCAGAACAGCAGAGGCAAAAAGACCGCCAGCGTGGTGGCGGTTGATGCCGTGATTGGCCAGGCCATCCGTTTGGCGGCATCGGCATAGGCCTGCTTGGGAGTGGCGCCGTCAGCCAGGCGGCGGTCGGCGTATTCCGTGACGACGATAGCGCCATCGACCAGCATGCCGACGGACAGAATCAGAGCAAACAACACCACCATATTCATGGTATTGCCGGTGAGACTGAGCCAGATTAGCCCCATCAGAAAGGCCCCCGGAATCGCCAGCCCAACCAGGAATGAGTTCCGCAATCCGAGGCTACCCAATACCAGTACAATCACCATCAGGGTGGCGACCAATACATTGTTGAACAGGTCGTTGAGCATGCTTTCGATTTCGCTGGAGCCATCCTGAATAATGCTGGCGTCGATGCCCGCGGGCCAGTAGGGCGACACGGTATCGATAACACCGCGAACCTGATTAATGGTTTCGATGATGTTGGAGCCGATCCGTTTCTTGATTTCCAGTGTCACGGCGGGCTGGCCATTGATGCGGGCACTGCTGTTACGATCCTTGTAGGCCAGACGGCCAACGGCAATGTCCCGGAACAGCACCACCTGATCACCACTGACCTTGACCGGCATATTGAGAATATCGTTGATATTCTCGACCAGCCCGGGAATCTTGATACTGAAGCGTCCGGCTTCGTTCTGTAAATCTTCGCTGGCAACCAGTGAGCTATTGTTGGAGACCAGATTGGACAGCTCAACCATGGAGAGCTGGTAATTATCCATGCGCACCGGATCGACGACAATTTCGGCAATTTCTTCGCGTTTGCCCTGAATCGTGGCTTCTAGCACGCCCGGCAAGGCTTCGAGACGATCCTGCAGGTCGTTGGCGACGGCGTAGAGCTCCGTCTCGCTGACGTCGCCGGCAAGGGTGACAACGGCGACCGGAAACAGGGCGACGTTGATTTCGAGTACACGAGGTTCGTGGCTGTCTTCCGGCAGATCGCTGCGGGCGTCATCGACTTTCTGGCGGACATCAAGCAGCGCCTGGTCGATGTCTACATCGGTGTAGAACTCCAGCATGATGGACAAGTGTCCGGTGGTGGCCGTCGAAACCATTTCCTTCAAACCATCGAGGCCGCGTAATTCACGTTCCAGCGGCTTGTAGAGCAGGGAGTCGGCATCTTCCGGGGAAATCCCATCGTGGGCGACGGAGACATAAACAAACGGCACGGTGACGTCTGGTGAGCTTTCCTTGGGAATGGAAAACAACACCGACAGGCCCACCAGTATCACCAGTACAAACACCATCATGACCGTGCGGGCGCGGCTGAGAGCCGCGTCAATCAGAGCGTACATGATCAGTCTCCCTCAGGCTGGCTGGGCGATGTGGGCGATGTGCCGGGAGCGCTTTTGAGCACTGCGTCAACCTGCTGGCCAACCTTGACAAAACCGCCACCCTGGGTAATCAGGCGCACGGATTCCGGGCCGTAAACCCAGACGCCATGCTGATCGGCGCCTTCCAGCTCCACGCTGACAAACGCTACCCGGTTATCCTGATTGACGGTTTTCAGCCCCATCTTGCCGGATTCATCCAGCACCAGCAGGGCCGGTGAAACATGGTAAGCCTGACGCTCGCCCAGAGGCACAATCAGCTGGGCACTTTGTCCGGCCGGGATGGGATGATGCTGTGGGTTGGCCAGCTCAAGCTCGACGGTAAAGGTGCGGGTGGCGGTATTCGCCAGCGATGAGACAAACCGCAGTGTTCCGGTTACCAGCTCTCCGGACAGTAATCTGGCGCTTGCTGTCATACCGGGGCTGAGTAAACCAACATCCTGTTCGGCCGCTTCCGCGACCACCAGATAGGGAGAGAAATCAACCAGTTCCAGAAGCGACTCACCATCCTTGACGAAAGCCCCCAGTTCCACCATGCGGTTATTGATCACGCCATCAAAGGGTGCCCGGACAGCAGCGGCTTCGACCTGTAAACGTGCTGATGTGAGTTCCGCCTGGGCATTTGCCAGGGCGGTATCGGCCTGGACGAGCATGGATTCATTTGCCAGCCCTTGTTGGTTGAGCTGGATTACCCCTCGTTGCTCCAGTTGCCGCTGGCGCACTGTTGCCTGTGCCTGTTGCAGCCGGGCTGGCCAGTCGCGGGTATCCAGTTCGAGCAGCAATTGCCCGCGCTTGACTCGCTGGCCCTTGTTGACATGAATCGCAGTTACTTTGGCGCGCAGTTCGGATTTGATGGTGACGCTGCGATTGGCCGCCAGCTTGCCCGACAGTTTGAGTGAGCGGATATGCTGCTCGGGTATCAGGTCGTCGACCTGCACCCGTATCAGGCGTGTTGTATCCGGGTATCGGTCAGTTTCCCTGGCAGCCAAGGGTTCGGTATCGGCCCCTGCCAGCATCCAGACGACAGTCACAATAAGGACAGCGGCGGCGGCAAGGTAGCCACGGTTAAACGTAATCGACATGGTCTTGAGTCCTTTGATATGGCAAATCCGGACGCTTGCTCTGGGCGGTGGATGCGGCGGTCATAGTAGTTGTGCATCGAAGGATAGTTTACTTCTGGACAGATGTTTACCATGAATACTTTGCAATCCAGTGGCGGTTTGCCTGTTAAGGGGGGAGCGGCGGCAGTAAACTGGGCGTCTGGCCCGGTATATTCGATATTCGGGATGCGATTTTGTCGGTTTGCAGGCGATTTGTATGGTGTTGGTGAGTTTGAAACAGGCCGAGTTGGCCTTTGGTGATCATGTACTGCTCGACAAGGTGGATCTGGATATCCACTCTGGCGAGCGGGTTTGTATTGTTGGTCGTAACGGTGAGGGCAAGTCTACTTTATTAAAAGTCCTGACCGGAGAAGTGACCACGGACGATGGTGTGATTCAGCGCCTTGATATGTTGAGCATGGCAACGCTGCAACAGGCGCTGCCAGAGAAAGTGGATATTCCGGTTTACGATGTGGTGGCTCAGGGGTTAGGGCAAGTGGGGGAAGACATCGCCCGCTACCATGAAGAAACCCACAAGGGTGAACATGCCGATCTCAACCTGATGGAAAAACTGCAAACCCGTATCGAAGCCAATGATGGCTGGAGCTGGCAGCAAAAAGTCGAGTCAATTATTCAACGTCTGGATTTACCCGCCGAGCGCAGTTTTGCCGAACTGAGCGGTGGCTGGCAACGCCGGGTGATGCTGGCTCGGGCGCTGGTGACGGAACCGGATCTGTTGATTCTGGATGAACCAACCAACCATATGGACATCGCCACTATCCAATGGCTGGAAGAACAGCTCAAACAATTCAGCGGGACACTGGTATTTATCAGTCACGACCGGGCCTTTGTGCAAAATCTGGCCACCCGGATTGTCGAGCTCGATCGCGGCCATGTGTATATCTGGCAGGGGGATTACCTCAGCTTTATTGAGTACCGGGAAAAGCGTCTTGAAGACGAAGCAACCCAGAATGCGCTGTTCGACAAGCGTCTGGCAGAAGAAGAAAAATGGATCCGTCAGGGAATCAAGGCACGCCGCACCAGGAACGAAGGTCGGGTCGAACGTCTGAAAGAAATGCGTAACGAGCGTGGTGCACGCCGTGAACGTCAGGGCACAGCCAATATCAGCATGACCGGTACGGATTCGTCCGGGAAAATCGTTTTTGAAGCAACCGATATCAGTTACGCCTGGGGTGATCAGCCACAGGTGTCGCATTTCTCAACCATTATCCAGCGTGGAGACCGGATTGGTCTGGTCGGCCCGAACGGTGCCGGTAAAAGTACCCTGCTGAAATTGTTACTGGGTCAGCTGCAACCACAATCCGGTGAGTTGCGGGTGGGTACCAAGCTGGAAGTGGCGTATTTCGACCAGTCCCGGCATATGCTGGATGGCAATAAATCCATCGCAGATAACGTCGCCGATGGCAAAGACCATGTCGAGGTGAATGGCCAGAGCCGCCACGTGATCGGCTATCTGGGTGACTTCCTCTTTCCCCCTGAGCGTGCCCGGACACCGGTGCGGGCCTTGTCAGGTGGTGAGCGCAACCGGGTGTTGCTGGCCAAGCTGTTCCTGAAACCATGTAATCTGCTGGTGATGGATGAGCCGACCAATGACCTTGACGTGGAAACCCTGGAGCTGCTGGAAGAACGATTGATGGAATATCAGGGCACCTTGTTACTGGTCAGCCACGACCGGGCATTCCTTGATAACGTCGTGACCCAGCTGCTGGTGTTTGAAGGTGAAGGTCATATCGACGAGCAAACCGGCGGTTATTCTGACTGGGAGGCGCGTCATCAGGCCAAACAGGCGGCAGCCAAGGCACAACAAAAAGCCGGTAAAAAGCAGTCACAGAAAGCTGCGCAGCAATCCGCAAAACAGCCGGCACCTGCTGCACCGGTCAAGACGGAAGCAAAACCGGCGGCGAAAAAACTTTCCTACAAGTTGCAACGGGAGCTGGATCAGTTACCTGACCAGATTGCGGCGGCAGAAGCCAAGCGCGATGCCCTGGCGGCGGCGACACACGCGGCAGATTTTTATGCCGGTGATGCAGACACCGTACAAGCGGTATTGGCGGAGTTGACTGCGGCAGAAGCCAGAATTGAACAACTCGAAGAGCGCTGGCTTGAACTGGAGGAAATGGCCTCGTGACCTGGTTGATTCCTGTGCTGGTCGTACTGGCGGTGATCGGGTCGATTTACGGCCTGAAACCCAGCCCGCGGGATGCCCGTCTGGGTCAGTTGCGACTGGATGCCACCAAGGCCGGGTTGCAGGTACGTCACTGCAGCTTTCAGGTTGATGCCGCCAAAACCGGTGTTCGGGAAGACATCACCGGCATCGGTTATACGCTGGTTTTCCGGCCGCCGTCCCATGACGACACCAAGCCGCAGGAGAAACTGTTGTTTCGTATCGTTGGACAGCCAGGGTGGGAAAGCCAGGGCTTGCCTGAGGGGTTGTCATGGCATGACCTGCCGGGAGATCCAGCGTTGGGTCAGGAGCAACGGCTTGTTCTGGCGCAGGCTCTGAGTGCGGATATCCAGTCCGCACTGGCCGGTTTCCCGGATGACGTGCTGCTGCTGGAACTGTACGAAAACCGGGTCAGCCTGATACCGGCGGAACGCAAAGCTGCCACTGCCGAGGCGTATAAGCAGGCATTAACGGCGTTGTCTGCCCTGGCCGGATAGTGTGGAGCAGATGACGACAATGCCGGGTATTCTTCAAAACGGTGCAGGAGAGGAACAAGGGCCAAGGCCGTGCCGCCGCCGTGGCTGTCTGGTGTAAATTTCTGTAGAATACCGGCCTCTTTTTGGTTCCTTCACCCTCCGAGTGAAGGACAATCGACTTACAGTTCAGTGACACAGACAGGTATCCCCTTGGAAATTAATCCAATCATCGAAACCATCAAAGACCTCAAGGCGCGCACCGACGTGCTTAGGGGGTATCTTTGACTATGCCAACAAGACCGAGCGTCTGGAAGAAGTAGAGCAAGAGCTGGCCCAGCCAGACGTCTGGAATGACGCCGCCCGCGCCCAGGATCTGGGTAAGGAGCGCTCGGCTCTGGAAGCCGTGGTCAAGACCATCGACAATCTGGATGGTGGCCTGGCAGATCTGAAAGACTTGCTGGATATGGCCGTCGAAGAAGACGACGAAGAAGCCGTGGCCGAAGTCGAGTCGGAACTGGCTGATCTGCAACAACAGCTGGAGGCGCTGGAATTCCGTCGGATGTTCTCCGGTGAGCTGGATGCCAACAACGCCTACGTCGAAATCCAGTCCGGTTCTGGCGGTACAGAAGCCCAGGATTGGGCCAACATGATGTTGCGGATGTATCTGCGCTGGATTGAAGCCCATGGTTTCAAGGGCGAATTGATGGAAGTCTCCGATGGTGAAGTGGCCGGTATCAAGGGCGCAACCATCCGGGTAGAAGGCGAATACGCCTATGGCTGGTTACGTACCGAAACCGGTGTACACCGACTGGTACGCAAAAGCCCGTTTGACTCCGGCAACCGTCGGCATACGTCGTTCTCTTCTGTGTTTGTGTCGCCAGAAGTGGACGACAATATCGATATTGAAATCAATCCGGCCGATCTGCGTATCGACGTGTACCGTGCCTCGGGTGCCGGTGGTCAGCACGTCAACCGGACGGAATCGGCGGTGCGTATTACTCACTTGCCGACCAATATTGTGACCCAGTGTCAGAACGACCGGTCGCAGCACAAGAACAAAGACCAGGCGATGAAGCAGTTAAAGGCCAAGTTGTACGAGTTTGAGCTGCAGAAACGGAACGCCGAAGCCCAGATTCTGGAAGACTCCAAGTCTGATATCGGCTGGGGCAGCCAGATCCGTTCCTATGTGCTGGATGACTCACGTATCAAGGATCTGCGTACTGGCGTCGAGACCCGCAACACGCAAGCAGTGTTGGATGGTGGCCTGGATCAGTTTATTGAAGCGAGCCTGAAAAAAGGGCTTTAATGGTGAACGGCTGGATGCCTGACGTCGGCGATCGACCACCGGCCGGTAGTCGATCACAAGCGCCATGCGCCCGATGTCCAGCGACAAACATAACGCGTCCGATGCCCGACGTCTGGCGCCCAACTTATTTATATTCAGGTTAGACAATGACGACCGAACAGACTCAAACCGCCCAGGAAGAAAACAAACTGATTGCCGAACGTCGCGCCAAACTGGAGCAGTTGCGGGAAGGCAGTGCTGCTAATGGCCATCCAAACGACTTCAGACGTAAACACCTGGCCGGTGACCTGAAGGCGGAACACGGCGACAAGGACAAGGCAACGCTGGCGGAAGAGAAGCACCCGGTCGTGGTGGCTGGTCGTGTGATGCGTCGTGGCGGCCCTTTTGTTGGCATTCAGGACAGCAGCGGCGCCATCCAGTTTTATCTGGCCAAGCCCAAACAGAAAGAAAGCGAGATCTGGCCGTTACTGGATATCGGCGATATTGTCGGAGTTTCCGGCACCTTGCAGAAGTCCGGCAAGGGCGACCTGTATGTTGAGATCGACGACATCAACGAATTGCGTATTCTGACCAAATCCCTGCGCCCATTGCCCGACAAGTTCCACGGACTGGGTGATCAGGAGATGAAATACCGTCAGCGTTACGTCGACCTGATTATCAACGAAGAGACTCGTAACACCTTTCTTGTGCGTTCCAGAATCATTGAAGGTATCCGTTACTTCCTGTCGCAACGCGGCTTTATGGAAGTCGAGACCCCGATGCTGCAAAGCATTCCGGGTGGAGCCACAGCCAAGCCATTCGAGACCCATCACAATGCCATGGGCATTGATATGTTCCTGCGGATTGCGCCAGAGCTGTATCTGAAACGACTGGTTGTGGGCGGCTTCGACAAGGTATTCGAAATCAACCGTAACTTCCGTAACGAGGGCACCAGCACCCGGCACAACCCTGAATTCACCATGATCGAGTTCTATCAGGCTTACGCCGATTATCGCGATCTGATGGATATTACCGAAGCCATGTTGAAGTTTATTGCTGAAACCGTGCTGGGGAATACCACCATTGAATACGGTGAATCGACCTACGATTTTGCCGCGCCATTCCAGCGTATGACCATGGTTGAAGCGATTCTGAAGTACAACCCGGAGATGGACGCCGAGGTGCTGGATAATGCAGAAGCCAATATCGACACGCTGAAGCAATACGCCCAGCAGGTTGGTATCAAGGACTCACCCAAGCAGGCTGCCTGGGGTGCCGGCAAATACATCTGTGAGATCTTTGAGGAAACGGCAGAAGAGAAGCTGGATCAGCCGACCTTTATTACCGAATACCCGTGGGAAGTGTCACCGCTGGCACGCCGTAACGATACCAACCCGTTTGTGACCGACCGCTTTGAATTTTTTGTTGGCGGGCGTGAACTGGCCAACGGCTTCTCGGAGCTGAATGACGCTGAAGATCAGGCGGCACGTTTCCGTAAACAGGTTGAAGAAAAAGACGCTGGTGATGATGAAGCGATGCACTACGATGCCGATTATATCAATGCGCTGGAATACGGTATGCCGCCAACCGCCGGTGAAGGTATTGGTATTGACCGTCTGGTGATGCTGTTTACCAACTCACACACCATTAAAGATGTGATTCTGTTTCCGCATATGAAACCGCAAGGTAACTGACACGCCTGATCGGTTCACAAGCCACAAAAAAGCCGCGTATCTTGTGCGGCTTTTTTGTGGCTGGCAAACAGCCGGTGGACAACTCTCGACTGTGGCTCTGCCACCTTGGCAGAGCGGTGAGCGATTAAAGAGAGATAGTGCCTTCCAGCGACTGCAGGGCACGACGGCCCAGTGCCAGGTTGGCTTTGGTGGAATCCAGTACGTAATAAATAAACAGACCGCGGTCGGCGTCCATTGGGCGAATCAGGTGATATTGGCTGGTCAGAGTGATCAGGATGTCATCGATATCCTGATTCAGTTGCAGCATTTCAATGGTTTTGAGCTTGGCACGGACAACTTCGGTATTTCCTGCTGCAGCAATCTCCAGGTCCAGACCTGTACCGATTGAGCCGAGCATCATTCCGCTGTTGTAGTCGACCAGAGCCGCTGCAAGAGCGCCGTTAACAGACATTAGTGGGGACAGTTTGGTTTCAATGCTATTCATGTTGTATTTCTCTGATTTATGAGCTGAAAATGGTCATGATTTCCCGGATATCTCCCGATGCTTTTTTAAGCATCCACAGAGCGAGACCATGAGTTGTATGTTGGTTAAAAACACCGAGTAAAACGGCATCCATGGTGTCGGTTCGGATCAGATGGCAGCCCACAAATCCGTTTTTGCTTTCGATAATATTACCTTCCACTTCTTCCAGCTGGGTTTCTGCGGCCAGACTGGAACCAATACCGGCAAACGAAGCCGCCATTGCCGCCAAGCGTTTTGGGTCTGCTGTCGTATCAAAAGGTACGGTATGAGATATGACGTATCCATCGGATGTCGACAAAATCATATAACTCAAGTTGTCTGATTGCTGCGTGGTCGCAAGCAAAGATTCGTGACAACGAGCCATCAAGGTGTTGGACTTCAATGGATCTATCGGGTTATTCATCAAGGAAATCCTCTGATTCTGCGTTGGCAATCAAGGCCTGGAGAAGCAATAAAACATCATCGCGATTACGGGGGTCGGCATTAAATACAGGGGCAAAAATATTCTCTTCCGACAATATGTCAAAGCATTCTTCGGTATCAGTGAACAGACTTCTGTTTAGCGCGATAGCAATGCGTCCGGAGTGAGCCATTGATTCGAAGGCTTGTAAAAAAACCAATAGTTGCTGTTTCCAGTTTGATTGGCTGCAATCGAGTAATAAAATAGCGCCAAGTGCCCCTTTGGCAACAATCGGCCATATAAAACTGAAATGCTGCTGACCTGGAATACCATATAAATGGACGCTGTCGTTGTTATCGAGAAGAATGCGCCCATAATCCATCGCCACGGTTGTGGTTGCTTTATTGACCTGTGCGGTATTGGAGTTTCTTGCTTCTGTTGCAACGGGCGCTTCGTCACTGATCGTACTGATGGCTGTGCTTTTACCGGCCCCCATTGGGCCAATAAAAATAATCTTGTTTTCTTTGGTCATAAATTAAAAGCCAATCCAAGTCTTTTACGCAGACTTCCCAGTAGGTTGGAAGACCGTTTCGGGGAAACCGGTGCTGGAATCTGTTGTGGGGGTTCTGCTGCTGGCGAGGTTTCTTTGCTGACAACTCCCAACCGGGCGACGGTACAGGCTCGCAAAAAAGCAGCTACCTGATTGCTGGGCAAGCCACTGAGCTGTTCGCCACTTTTTAACGAGGCGAATTTCTTGCCGTAGAGAGCCGACAACTGAAACATGGCTGGCTCGGTGTACCACTGGCCGAGACGAGGCCATTGCTTGATACGAAAGACCGTGTTGTTATCCCAGCTGCCTATGTCTTCTATCGGTTCTTTCCAGGCCAGCTCCCACAGGAACTGTTCAACGGGATAAGAGTGTTTGCCAGAAAGTGGGCTGGCATTATCCGGAGCAGCCTGGGTTTGGGTGATGGTAAAAGGCATTTGTGGTTCAAGCAGCGCTTCTAATAATCCGCTTGAATGACTATCAGAGTAAATCGTCGTACGGTTGTTATCGTCTCGGGCAACGATGGCTTGGTGTTGCTGGATTTGTAATTCGAAATACTGGTGCTTGGCGAGTTGCTGGATACGATTGTCCAGTTGCTCGGATATCAGCGTGGGAGAGGGCAAGGTATCGGCTAACACATTCTCTTGGCCGCTATGGCTTGCATGGGTATTTAACCAATCTTGCCGGGTGCTAGTACCTAATGGCCTGTTATGCAATTTATCTTCTGCGTTATGTAGTAAATCCAGTAATCCAATAATTCGCAGTGGCCAGTCACAATGTAAATAATCGTAACTGTCAGAAATGACATGTTCATTGGCCATTACGGCTAATATTCCCCATGGACAAATATCTATTGGTTTCCTGGCCAGTACCAGATGAGCATCCAGGCCTTCTCCTTGATACAGCCAAGGTTTCTTGGTTCTGCAACGCAGTAATTGTAACTGTTTGTGTATTATTCCCTGTTCATATGAACTCAAGCCAAACGTCTTTACTGTGTATTCGTTCTCCATTGCAGTATTGGAAATATTTTTTTCCATGAAGGGTACCGTGCGGACAGGCGTGAGAGAAAGTAGATAAATTATGTAAAAAGTATAGGAATTAAATCAGCATAAATCAAAAATAATCGTGACTTTCTTGAATGTAATTGAATTTATTGGTTTTTTTCTTTTATTGATGGTTTTAATAGTAATGTGAATGACAAGGTCCCTGTATTTTCAGGATTTTAATGGTTCTTTTTTGGTCTTTTGATTTGTTGCTGTTACAAATACTTACGGATACACGTGTCGTGTGAGTAATGCGTTATATCATTATTAATAATGTGGGTATTAGGGGTTTATTGTAGGGGTTTGTTTGTCTGTTGATTTTCTTTAAGCCCATCATCATGACGGAATCGGCCAAGGGACACGGACGGAGCCGGTCCCTACGGTCAAACCCAACGTCCAGATTGTGGGGACGCCCTCCGTGGCTGTCCTGGGGTCGCTACAATCCCTCGGCCTCCAGGGGCCATCTCTACGGTCCTTACGGGAGTTCAAGCAGGTTTTTGATCTCGCGCCAGTCAACGTATTTGAAGTTCTGGTTTTGCTCGGGCATCAGGTTGCGGCCATCCTGTACCACCAGCATTCCTTGTGGGTATTGTGCTCCCAAAAAGGCGGAGCTAACGGCAAGGCCGTCGGTTTCAGAAGCGCCATCAATGCCTTTGTCTGGGTTAAGGCCAACCCGGAAGCGGCCAATATAGGCATACGGCGGGTTGGCGCTGAACAGTACATAGCTGTCGTTGCCCTGGCTGGATACCAGCAGATAGTTGTCGCTGGCAGTCTGGTAAATATCCATGCCTTCAATATCGGCATGGAGCAGGTCGCTGATGCCAGCCACCTGGTGCATCTCGGTACTGGCATCCGGTTCGGCAGACAAGGTCCAGACGGCCTGGTTTTCTTCTCCAACAAACAGGCGCTGGGCCCGGTCATCGGCGGCGCAGCCTTCTGGCTGGCTGGCGACGGCAAATTCCCGCACCAACTGGCTTTGCCAGCCGCTATCGCTGTCCAGAATACGGTACTGCTGATAACGGCCGTCCTGGTCGTTGATAAATACAAATACCTGCTGTTGCTGATTGCGGTACATGCACAGGCCATACACTTCATCCAGAGTGGTGACGACTTCTCCGGCGCTGTGGACGACACCGGTTTGCGGCTCAATACGGAACAGGGCGATGGCGTGGCGATCTCGCTGGCTGGCGGCGGCAATATCCATTGGCTGGTTGCGGTACTGGAAACCCTGGCGCAGGTCGACGTTATTGACCCGGTCGACCAGCAGTTCTTGCAGTTCGTTGCCATCGAGGTCGTATACGTACAGGCCCCGTTTTTTATTGGTGCCGAGTACCCGGCTGGCATCTGGCTGGTTGGGATTGACCCAGATGGCCGGGTCGTCGGCGGCATCTCCGGCGGTCAGGACGGGCTGGGTTTCGCCATTGGCCGGTACGGTGGCAATCATGTTGTCGTGGCGGGTGGCGGCGATCGACGGCAGGGTCAGGCTGATCAGGGCGTCGCTATGCTTGTCCAGAGCGCCGGCCTGGGTGGCGTTGGGGACGCTCAGCAAGGTGTCGATGGCAAGCTGTTCCTGCAGCAGCGTGCTGCCGAGGTATTGACCGTTATCCAGCTGGTACTGATGCAGACGGTAACTTTCGGCTTCGGCCAGCCAGAGGCTGCCCTGGCTCAGTGTCAGGGCACCGGATTCGCCGCGAATATGGCCAAACGGTGAGGTCAGGTCAATCATCTCGCGGATAGGGTCACTTTCGGCCCGGGCGTTCATACGCCAGAGGCCGACACTTTCTTCGCTGATATAAAGCGTATCGCGTTGGTCATCGGTGACACAGTATTGGGCACCAGGAGCAGTGGCGAACTGGCGCAGCAACGTCATGTTTAGTGATGTGTTGCGGTCGTCAGACGCTGGGTTCAGCAGCTGTTGCCGGGCGCTGGCATCTTCCCCCAGCAGGAATACTTGCAGGTCGGTTGGGTGAGCGCTGTCTGGGGCATACAGGCACAGGCCTTCCAGTGGTTGTTGAATCGGAGTGCTGACGGCGTCTTGCTGCAGCGTCCAGCGGTGATCGGCCTCGGTCAGTGTCAGCAGGTGTAACTGGTTTTGCTGGTCGAGGCTGATGATCTGGATCTGCGCCTGGCCGTTGTTGCTGCTTTCGCGGGCATCGAGTAATTCACCGGCCCAGTCAGCCTGCCATTCGGTGTTGCCGGTCTGGGTGTTGATCAGTTGTGCCGGGCTGCTTGGACCGATACTGAACTGGTGCTGTCCCGGTAATATCAGCAGATGTTCACCACTGAGAGGAGATTGGGCAACCGCAAGCTGGGATGTCGCGCTGGCCGCGGTTGGTGTTTCCGGTTGGCTGTCGAGACTGGAGCAGGCCGACAGGGCCGTCAGGGTCAGGGCAGCGGTGGCTTTTGATAACAAGTGGATCGGTTTGGAGGGTGCGTTCATAACAATTCTCTGTCGCGTGGATCATGCCCCGCTGGTGGCCAGTACGGGAGTCAGAGGCAATAACCCCGGTCAAACAGCACCGGGGTTATTGCTGGCACAGACGGTGCCAGCCCGTGATATCAGAAGCTGGTGTAGCTCAAACCCAGGCTGTAGGTCGGGCCGTAGTCTTCGTATTGGGCGTTGTAGCGCTCGCTGCCCTGATAGGCATAGTAAGGCTCGTCGGTCAGGTTGGCCGCTTTGAAGCGTACCTTGATGTGCTCGGATACCTTGTAGGAGGCGTTGAAGTCCACCTGAGTCTGGGCTGACTGTTTGATGTCTTCGCTGCTGTCTTCCAGGTTGCCGACTTCATCCAGGTAGTCGGACTTGTAGTTGGCGGCCAGGCGCAAGCTGATGGTGTCGTTTTCGTAACCGACCATCAGGTTACCTGTGGTATCCGACTGTTGTGGCAGGCTGATGGTGCGGCTCAGGTGCTCGTCGCCGTCGTCAGATTCAATGGTGGCTTTGGAGTCCACAAAGGTGACGTTGGCAGATAACAGCAAGCCGTTGAACGGTGCGGGCAGGGTGGCGAATTTTTGCGAATAAGCCAGTTCCAGCCCTTTGACTGTGGCAGTGCGGCCATTTTCAAAGGTAGTGGTTGTGGTGTCGTCTTCTCCCGCCAGACTGTTGTAATAGTCGTTGTCGGAGATCTCGGTTTCGTAGGAGAAGTTATCGATGCTTTTATAGAACGCAAATGCAGAAATAACGCCGGCGTTCCCCATAAAGTGCTCGATGCCCAGATCCAGGTTGCTGGATTCCAGCGGTTTCAGGTCCGGGTTACCGGCTTCCAGCTCGTCGCCATCAATGGCAACGTTCGGACGGATCATTTCAAAGGTTGGACGCACAACCGAGTTGGTCCAGGCAGCGCGCACCTGGGTATCCGGGGCGATGTCGAGTTTGGCCAGCAAGGATGGCAGCGTATGAGAGTAGTCGTTGCTGAAATGTGTACGGCTGACGTTGGCTTCGTTGTCGTCGCCATTCACTTCGTAACCCTTGCTCTTCTGTTTGGTTTGCTCATGGCGCAAGCCACCAATCAGTTGCAGCTGGTCCATATCAATACGGCCCATTACATAGGCGGCGTTGACGTCTTCTTCGATGGTGTAGTCTTCGATCAGTGAATCAACAAAGCCTTCTGCCACGGCGTCTGCTTCGGTGTCGGCATCGGCGGCCAGTGTGTTCATCAGTGAGCGTAGCTGGCTGCTGCTCAGGGATGGGCCAAAGTTACCAAGGCTGTAATCGGTACTGCCAGAGGTGTAATCCGACAGGCTAATATCATCCGCTGAGTACTTGCGAATATCGACATCCATGTGTTTTTTACGGTTTTTCAGTTTGCCACCAAACTTCACCATGGCAGGGTAGTCTGCAACGATCAGGTCACGGGTGATGTCGATTTTGGCGACGTTCAGATCATCTGAGGAGTAGCTGCGCACCCGTTCGATTTCGTCGAGTTCAAAGTTGCTGGTGTCGTACAGCTCGCTGCCAAACAGGATGGGTTGGCGGCTGCCGTTAAAGCCGATGTTGTCGACTTCCGCAGTAAACACCGCGCTGTCCATGGAGTCTGGCTCGTCTTCCTTGGCGCTGGACGTACCGAGGTCATATTCGACCGTCCAGTCGTTGATAAAGTGTTCACCACCAAAGGTGACGGACTTGATGGTTTGGGTTTCCTTACGATCTTTCAGTTCGCGGGAGACTTCTCCCAGACCGCTGTCACCGGAGGCGCGTGAGGTGCCGTCGCGTTCTTCTTCGCCATCTTCGATGACCAGTTCCTGGAATTCGGCAATCAGTGCCTGACGCTGTTCATCATCAGTGAATTTGGAATACAGGGTGCGCAAGTGGAAGGCGTTGTTGATGTCGTGTTCGTAATCCAGGTTCAGCGCCGCACCAATCCGTTCACGGTTGATGGTGTAGTCGCGCATTTCCATTTCTTCCAGCTCACCGTCGTCCCAGGCACCACCGGTTTCGGTGTTTTCCGAGCCGAAGTCACGGCTTTCGTAGCTGGCCGCGGCGGCGATGCCCAGGCGGCGATCACCGTCCATGGCAATGGTGGTACCGCCACCGAGCGAGAGTTTGGGGTTGGTGTTTTCGGTCAGTTCATCGTAGCTGTATTCGAGATCGGCATTGTAGAACGGCCCTTCACGATCCAGCGCCGAGATGCTTTCAATCTCAATCGCACCGCCGATGGAGTTGGCATCCATGTCGGGAGTCAGTGACTTGGTCACAACCAGTGAGCTGATCAGGTTGGAAGGAATCACATCCAGAGCCACGGAGCGGGTACCGGCTTCGGGGGCCGGGATCTGGGTACCATTAACCGACACGGAGTTGTAGTCGGAACCCATACCACGGACACGGACAAAACGGCCTTCGCCCTGGTCGCGTTCAATCGACAGGCCGGGAATCCGTTGCAGGGCTTCGGCGGCGTTGGCATCGGGCAGCTCACCAATGGCGTCGGCATTCACTGCGCTGATAATACGATCGGAGTAACGTTGGCGATCGAGGGCGCGCTGCATTTGGGCTGATTGGCCGTATACCAGCACTTCATCGATCATGTCGTCGCCATCGTTGACCACCACATCGGTGCTGGTCACGGTGTTTTCAGTCACGGTAATCTTGCGCGAATCCAGCGTCTGGTCACCCAGGGTGATGGTCAGGGTGTATTCCCCGGCAGGTACCTGCGGCAAGCGGAAGCGCCCGGACTGGCCGGACAGGGTTTGGCGCTTGGCTTCTTCCAGCCGAACCACCGCACCTTTGTAAATGGTTTGCGAAGCGGCATCGATAATGCGGCCTTCGACGATACCATCGGCGTGGACGAGAGTGGCGGATGCCAGGGCAAGGCTGGCTACCAGCGGTTTGATTAACAATTTCACGTCTGCTCTCCGTTAGAATAATGGCTCCCGCGTGGCCAGTCTTGGTAATGCTGTGCTTGAAGCGGGAGTGGGTCTCTCTTGTCAGGACGTCGCGACGGTAGGAATGAGCTGTGACACTTTCGTTACGGAGAGCAGGGCAACGCCTTGCCAGCGTGGCAATTCTTCCGCCAGCGGTCGGGTTGGATATGTAAATGATCCAAATTAACCCATGCATCAAGACGGCATGACGTTGTGGCTGGCAAGTCTGTCGAGCGCCATCCCCTGTCAGTGATGGGCTTGTATCGTGCCAGCGCAATGGGGCGCTGCTGTCATAAAAAATTCATCAAATTTACGGCAACTTTTACTGAGCCTTTATGACCCCTGAGGTCCTGCGTGCGGGTGAACATGCTTTAATGCCGACCTCTTAACGACCCGGCTGGCAGTGGCTGGCAGACCGGGTCGGTCAATCCAAATAATGAGACAGGTGGTTGGGGATGTTCTCGACTCTGGGAATACACCAGCGCAAATTGTTGCTGGTGTTTGGCCTCGCGCTGGCGGGGTTGGTGGGCAGCCTGATAATGGGGGACGCCAAGCCGTGGGCCGAGATCGACTGGCTGGATGTCCTCGGTGAAGGTGGTGCGGCACTGGCACTGGCGGTCTGGATGCTGCTGATTCTGGGCAGTCGTCCGGCAGGGCGGGTAACCGACCTGCTGACGTTGGGGATGGGGTTTATGTTTCTGGCGATGTGGCAGGACAACCTCGACGAATTTATTCACTTGCCCGCCGAGCAGTTCTGGGATCAATGGCTCGAGTCCGGTGCCATGCCCGTCGGAATCGTATTGTTAACCTACGGACTGGTGCACTGGCATCAGGAGCAGCTCTCGATCAACCAGCAGCTGCGCAAGCGCGAGCAGCGTTTTCGGGAGCATCGGTTTATCGACAAGCTGACCCAGCTGGGGCGGGTGGATTACCTCAAAGCCCAGCTGCAAGCGGTGATGGCCCAGTTGCCAACCCGCAACATGGTGCTGTTGATGGTGGATGTGGATAATTTTGCCGATGTCAATCGTCGCTACGGCCATCAGGAAGGGGACACCCTGCTGTACGAGCTGTCGGAATTGATGCTGCTGAACTTGCGCCAGGACGATCTGATTTGCCGCTATGCCGCCGACCGTTTTGCCGTGGTGCTGCCAGATACTGGTCTTGCACAGGGCCGGACCCTGGCCATCGAACTGACCCAGGCGGTGCAGCACTTTGCCTACAAACACAAAACCCGTGGCGACACGCTCTATCAGACCATCAGCATTGGTCTGGCAGACTGGCAGGGGGAAACGACCGAAGCCCTGGTTCAGCGTGCAAATCAGGCGTTGTTTCTGGCCAAGTCGAGTGGCGGACTGGGAGAGGTGGCCTGATGTGACAACCCCTTCCTGGTATGAGTGCGATGAGCGTATTTTTGCCGCCCATTATCAGCCTGCCTTGCTGATCGATTTATTACGCTCTGGTGGTCTGTGCAGCCATAAGATATTGCGCGGCACCGGGTTGTTTTATGACGATATTCTGCAAGGGCAAGTGATGATGTCGGCGACCCAGGCAGGCCTGCTGGTGAGTAATGCCAGCAAGCTGGGCAAAGATCCGGGATTATCGTTTCGTTGGGGGGCTTCCTGCTGGCCCGGGCACTACGACAGCGCCAGCAGTTTGCTGGGCAATGCCGGTTCCTTGCGTGAGGCGCTGAGCGCTCTGGTGCATTACCGGCGCATCTTGTCGCCCTGGGCAACACCGTTTGTGGTAACGGATGAACGTTATTGTTATGTGCACTGGCTGACGCTGGGGCATATGGGCGAACGCCGGTTCCTGATTGAAGCGGCGATGTCAGCTTTGACATCGTTCAGCCGCTGGATGAGTGGCGAACGTCTGCCATGGCGTTATGGCTTTAGCGACTCACGGCCGGATTACGAAGAACAGTACCAGGTCAACTTCGGCAGCCAGCTCTGGTTTGATCTGGGCGTCGATGTCATGGTGATTGAGCGGCACTGGCTCGACCGGCCGTGGCCTCGCGGGTCGGCAACGGCGTATCAGGTCGCCCAGCGTCAATGTGAGTCAGGACTCGCAAACCTGCCTGCATCCTCACTGCCAGAACAGGTGTACCGGTTGTTGCTCGAGCGGGTACAGGAACCACTTACCTTGCCCGATATGGCCGGACGGCTGGCCATGAGCCCGGCGACCCTGAAACGCAAACTGGGTAAACATGGCTGCCATTTCCAGCAATTGCAGGATCAGGCACGGCTGCATATGAGCCTTTATCTGTTGCATGTGTGTGGCTGGAACAATGAGCAGGTTGCTGCTCACCTGAACTTTAACGACAGCACCAACTTCCGCCGTGCTTTCAAGCGTTGGGTGGGGATTACTCCCAGCGACAGCCGTTCCCGTTTCTCGTTGTTTGATATTCACCCTGACACGGTTTTGCCCGAATTGGTGGGGCTGTAATACGGCATTCGATCTCCAGCGGGTCGGGCCTGACTGGGCGAGTGCTGCCAATAGAGAAGCGGATCAACGAGGGTTCACTGATGTGTGGATAGCTGTTGCCGGTTTTGCGGTTGTCTCTGTTCCGGTCGCCGCAAGCCTTGTACCCCAATGCCGCTCTTTGGCAATCAATCACGCTTCATTTCCCGCAGAATTCCCCTACAATGCCCGCTGAATGCCGATACAACACCGTATTGGCGGGCATTGGCCCGATTGATCTGAGAGAGAAACAAATGGAACGCATCGAACGCGATTTTTTTGCCCGTGAAAAAGACGATCAGGATGCTTTCCTGAGCCAGACCTGGTGCAATGAGTGTATGGCCGCCGACCTCGGTATGGTTGAGCCGCAAGAATATGAAATAGATGGCGTGATCGTGGTCGAAGGCAAGTGTGCCAAGTGTGGTGCGGCGATTATGACGGAAATTGCTGACGACGATACCGATGGCGTATGGGATGATGATTCGTCTGACGACTGAGATCTGGGATTGATAAACCGGTAACGCATACCGGTTTTGATGACGAATAAGATAACCCTGACTGATACTATCGGGGTTATCTCCTCTATATGCTTCACAGCAGTCCTCTCTTTAAGAGCCTTTATCTCTAATAGTCTCTATATCTAATGGCCTTTGTTTTTAATAGGTAGCGGCTATATAAATCCTGTTTATTCTGCCTTGTATCTCGGGTATAAAAACTGGCACGATACAATCAGTTGAATGGATAGAAACAGGAATAAACAGCAGGTGTAACAAACCCGCGCAAGGCCGACAGTGAAGGAAAAATCAGATGCTGAAACAGGGTTTTTCCATCCGTTCGTTATATAAACTCTTATGAATAACGTGCAATACAGGAAAAGTATATGTCTTATATCGATGGATTTGTCGCTGCCGTTCCGACGGAGAATAAAGAAAAATACATAGCGCATGCTGAATTTTCAGCGGTGATATTCAAGGATCACGGTGCCTTATCGATCAGGGAAGCGTGGGGTGATGAGCTGCCTGATGGCGAAGTGACTTCGTTCCCGATGGCTGTGAAGTGCAAGGAAAACGAAACGGTCGTTTTTTCTACGGTTGTGTGGCCATCGAAGGAAGTCAGGGATGCAGGATGGGCAGCCATTATGGCAGACCCCAGAATGAATCCAGAAAATAACCCGATGCCCTTTGATGGCAAACGTTTAATCTATGGTGGATTTGACGTGCTTATTGAGGGTTGATCTCCTGCTGGTCATTGACTGGCGTGTGAAAATATTCGCCAGGGTTAATGTTCCGGTTTCTAACGGGCTGCCTTTGCGATAAACAATGGATAGCTGCACATGCTTGGGGCCATGGGTGACCGGCGTCATGGTGAGGGATTTTTCATACCGACTGCCAACTACCATGTTTTTGCCAATAATGGTGTAACCCAGGCCTGCGGAAATACAGCCCAGCACGCCATCGGCACTGCTCATGATCATCAGTTCATCACTGCCTTGCCCTGCCAGTTGCTGCCATAGCAGGGCATGGTTTCTGTAGCCACAGCCCTCGTCACGGACCATGAGTACCGGGTCATGATCACTCTCTTTGGGTGTTACCTTGACCAATTCTTCTTTCACGATCGGAATCACTACCAGCTTGTCATGCTGGGGGGCATTGCCGATGGCGGCGCAGTCTACCTTGTTGTTCAATACGGCCTGTACGAGCCGGTCGCTGGTGTCTGTAAAAATCTTTGCCTGAATATTGGAGTGATCTTGTTTGAGTTGCTTGAGTGCCAGCGGCATATGAACCGCCGCAAAGGTTTCTGGCATACCGATTCTTAGTTCATAACTGCCTTGATCACGCAAAATAGCGGACTTGGCCTGGTACTCCAGCTGCAAGATCTCATCGGCATACTGGCAGAGCTGTTGTCCGCTTGGTGTCAGCTGCAGTTTTCTGCCTGCCAAGGTGAATAGCCTGGTATCCAGCTCGTTTTCCAATTTTTTAATACGGTTGGTGATGTTCGATTGCACGGTATGGAGTTTATCTGCTGCGCCTTTAATGCCGCCTTCATCCACCACCGTTTTAAAGGTCTTGAGTGCCAGGATTTCCATACAGTTCTCTAATATTGAAGTATCTGTTCTGAATAATTCAATTTTTAAGATTATCAGCTCGAAGTAGCCTTTGTTAACAATTTCTAATAACAAGGTGGCTGGTATGCTGATGGAGCTGACTCGAGTACGTGTCTATTTGGCCGGGATCTGCAGCTTGATTGTGACGGTTGGTGTGGCGCGTTTTTCCTACAGCCTGCTTTTGCCTATCATGCAGGATGGCGCAGGTCTTACCGAGTTGGCTGGCGGCTGGCTGGCGACCACTAATTTTATGGGGTACATGGCTGGTGTGCTGCTTGCTTCCAGGTTGCATAACCTCAACGACAAATACAATTTGCACCGGGCTTACCTGGTATTAAGCGTTGTCACTTCCGCAGCGATGGTGATGACAACCGATATGATGGTTTGGGCAGTCTTGCGGTTTATCGCCGGGGTTTGCGCTTCCGGGGGCCTTATTATTGCCTCTGGTTTGATTTTAAAGTGGCTGGTTAAAAATCAGTATCGTGCTGAGTTAGGCATTCATTTTGCCGGGGTTGGTATCAGTATTATTGCCACCTCTGTGTTGGTTGAAGTGATGCTGAATCTGTCGGCTAACTGGCAACAACAGTGGTTGGCTCTGGCCGTAATGGCTGCGCTGGTTGCTGTGCCTGCCTGGTTGTGGATTCCTCATCCTTTTGTGGGTGGAGCAGAGGTCACACCGCCCAAAGATAATCCGCCAGGCCGGATGTTTACTACCCTGATGATGCTTGCCTATTTTTGTGCCGGTTATGGTTATGCGGTCAGTTCAACTTTTATTGTGGATATTGTCGAGAGAACACAAGGACTGGAGGGGCAGGGAACCCATACGTTTTTACTGATTGGATTGGCTGCCATGCCAGCAACGCTGCTCTGGGACAGAGTCGCGAGAAAAATTGGTTACCTGTATGTCTTGTTGGTGGCTTATCTGCTGCAAGTGGTTGGCATTATTCTCCCTGCCATTAACGATACCTTGCCGGTGGTCTTGTTCAGTGCGTTGCTGTTTGGCGGGACATTTATTGCCTGTGTCAGTCTGGTGCTGACAATGGCAGGCAAGTTTTTCCCCAGTAATCCTGCCCGGTTTATGGGGGTGATGACACTGGCCTATGGGGCAGCTCAAATTATCGCCCCTGTGTTTACTGGTTATCTTGCCGAGGCATTGGGAAGTTATAACCCCGGATTGTACTTGTCGGCAGGCGTCATGATTATAGGTGTTGTGTTTTTGTTTGGGTTAGTGCGCCTGGACAGGCGTTCTGAGGGTAAAAAAGTCTATGCACGTCCGTATCAGGGGTTGTAACACCGTATTGATCTTCAATATTTCTGCTTACGCATCAAACGCATCAAGGTTTAAAAAGCCCGGTTGCGTTTGAGTGAGGCCGTGTCAAGCGGGCTGAATACTCGCTGGGTCGGGCTGGCGGGCACGGCGGCCCGCACTTCTGTAGGATGGTTTCTTCTGACAGGCCAGCTCTTTACAAGCCTGCTTCGACCCGCTTCTGCCAGCGGGTAAACAGAATGGCACTGATAAAAATCGCCAAACAGGCAAATACCATCAGCCAGCCCCAGGTACCGCTGCCGGGGGTGAACAGAAACAGAATAGACACCACAAAATATAACAGAATCATATAGGCCAGCCAGGCGGCTGATTTGTGTGAGCGAGCGATCAGGCCGGGTATAAACAGCATCAGTGGTAATGATTTGAACACTGCAATACCGAACCCGGTTAACCACATGGAAAGGCCTGGCTCAGCCGCCGCGGGCGGATTGCTGAGAGTCGAAACCAGTAATACCAGCAACAGGGCAATATAACTGCCAATCAGGCAGCGGTAGGCCAGCCTGGCTTTGGCCACAAAAGGACTGGCTGTGTCGGCTAATGCATTCATATCAGGCTCCTGTGCCATGGCTGTTGAGCAGGGCGGTTGCCAGCGTTGCTATCCGTTTGCCCTGGGCCAGACAAAGGGCTTTTTCCTGGGGACTGATGGCTTGCTCGTTATTGGCTCCGGCCCAGTGGCTCATGCCATAAGGTGTACCACCGGAACGGGTGTCACTGAGCTCAGCATGACGGTAGGGAATACCGGCGAACACCATGCCATGGTGTAACAGCGGCAATGCCATGGTCAGCAGGGTGCTTTCCTGACCACCGTGTAATGAAGATGTTGAGGTAAACACACCGGCGGGTTTATCGGCCAGGGCGCCACTCAGCCACAGGCCGCTGGTGCTGTCGAGGAAGTACTTCAGTGGCGCGGCCATATTGCCAAACCGGGTCGGACTGCCCATGACCAGGCCAGCACAATGGCGCAGGTCTTCCTGGCTGCAATATACGGCACCGCTGTCGGGTATGGCGGGCAGTGAGCTTTCGGTATCCGGCGATACGGAAGGTACCGTGCGAATACGGGCACTCATGCCGCCTTGTTCTACACCGCGTGCAATCAGATTTGCCAGCTCGGCAGTTTTGCCATGGCGGCTGTAGTACAGCACCAGTACATAAGGGGCAGCGGCCATCAGAGAATCTCCAGCACCTGTTCCGGTGGGCGGCCAATACGCGCCTGGGAGCCGTTGATCACAATCGGGCGTTCAATCAGTTTGGGGGTCTGGGTCATGGCGGTGATCAGAGTGTCTTCATCGGCGCTGGCCAGATTCTGTTCCTTGTATTCGACTTCCTTGGTGCGCATCAATTCTCGTGCACTGGTGAAGCCGAGTAATTGCAACAGTTGGCGAATATCATCCGCTGATGGTGCATGCTGCAAATACTCAACAATAATCGGGCTTATGCCTTTGTCTTGCAGCAGTTTCAGGGTCTCCCGCGACTTGGAACAACGGGGATTGTGGTAAATCTGTATATCACTCATGCTGTGTACACTCTTAAATAGTCAACCAATTGGTAGTGATTGTAACAAGGAAGCTTTAGATGCTCACCGCTTTCCGCCGTGGTCGCCGGGTACTGCGACTGATCTGGCAAACCCTTAAACGGTTCGAGTCGATGGAGCGTCGGCGTGATGCCGCTGCCCTGACCTATACCACGCTGTTTGCGCTGGTGCCGGTGATTACTGTGACCTACGCCATCCTCAGCGCGATTCCTTCACTGCAGGCGTTGGGTACGCAAGCACACACTAACCTGCTGGCCTATGTTATGCCCGAAGGTAGCGACCTGGTGTCGGATTATCTGGTGCGTTTTAGTGAGCAAGCCAGAGAGTTGACCTGGATCGGGGTGGTGTTTCTGTTTTTTACCGCCTTGATGCTGATGCAAACCATTGAGCAGCAGTTTAATAAAATCTGGCAGGTCGATGTGTCGCGCTCGACCTTACAGCGCTTTTTTCGTTACTGGACAGTCTTAAGCCTCGGGCCATTGCTGTTTGGTGCCGCTCAGGCAGTCAGTTCCTTGCTGGCCTCGCTCAGTGTGTTGCCAGAGGGCGTAACAGAGGTGACGGCGTCGGTGCCTTCGTTTGCCCGGCTGGTGCCCTGGTCGATGACGGTGGCGGCGATTACCTTTGTGTATATGATGGTGCCCAACTGCAAGGTACCTCCCAGAGATGCGGTGATTGCTGCCCTGGTGGTGGCGACGGTGTTTGAAACCGGCAAGTTCCTGTTTGCCAAAATCGTTGGCATGTTCCCGTCTTATCAACTGATTTATGGGGCGTTTGCAGCGGTGCCGCTGTTTCTTCTGTGGACGTATCTCAGTTGGATGTTGCTGCTGTTTGGGGCGGAGCTGACGTATGCGCTCAGTCATCCGGAGTCGCTTTCATCGCAAGACCCATTACGGCAACGGCTGGCGCTGGCGGCGACCCTGTATCAGGGACAACAAGGGGGAAAAGGCATGACTGAAAACGAATTGCGCCGCCGTTTGCGCAGGATTCCGGCCGCGGAATTGTCGGCGCTGCTGAAGCGTTTTCAGTTGGCGGGCTGGGTAACCCAGAGTCAGGATGACAGCTGGATCTGGCTGCCTGATATGCGCCAGCTGACGCTTGAGCATTTTTTTGCCGATCTGTCTCTGGATCAGTTGCACGCGGCAGAGCAGGCGGTAAGGGACGACTCCCAGCCTGGTGATGCGCCATTGCATGACTGGCTGGCGCACTGGCAACAGGATGTGGCCAGTAGCCTCTCGGTATCGCTGGATCAGTTGCTGGATAACGACGGGGGTTTTCGGTTGTAGTTACGTGTAGCTACCGGGTCGTTATAACCATCAGGCGGCTGTTGCTGCGTGTCTGCAGTAGCAGCCGTTACTGTTTTTGTTGTACGTTTCTTCATAACTTTTATGAGTGTCATACGATTGCATCCATCGTGTGGCAGGGGTTGGATGCGCGTTATGCTATTTGTCAGATATTTGTAAGTAATCGTTGTTTATTATTAAGTTGGCCGGTTTTGTTTCTGGGGGAGTGTTTTAATCTCCTTAATGTATTCCGTATTGATACGGTGAATATAAAACCTTTAGTGTCAACTATTGAATGTAAAAGCACTCATACAAAAGCTGACATTTTATGATAAAAGGCTTGAGTGGTTATGCGATCTATTATGTTAGGAAGTGCGTTAATGTGCTTATATTCAATAAGTGGATGTGGCGGCTCCGACAGTGTCTCAACCACCGATTCCGACACCACGTCAGATACAGAAACAAGCACTGAGACCAACACGGACAGCAGTGGTTATTTTGACGCTTCGCTGTTTGATACATCGGCATTGTCGCAAACGCAAGTGAGCTGCACGCTGGAGAACAATAGCACCACAACCTGTTACCAGCTGACCTTTGCTGCCAACACCGTGGGTGATACCGAAGACAGCGGCACGATTGGACCTTATTGCCCGCCTTCCATCAATACCTCTCGGGATGAAGCCGGTGTTGGTATCTATGATGGCACCACCACCCCTGGGTTTCAGTCTTTGGTGGATGCTGCTGTGGCGATGGACGCCGACGGCTACGATATTGTTGATGAAGACGGCAATATCCGCTTTAGTGATCTGACCCAGGGCAGTGAGGAAGCGGGTTTCAGTTATTGCCTGTCGGCCAATTTTGATTCTTCCCTGGAAGTGACATTCTTGATTCCGGTGACACCAGAGCTCAGAAGTGAGCCTTATTATTTTGGCACCATCGACAGTATTGGCATGGGGGTTAACGGCATACCGCTGACCGCCAATCCACCCAGCGTTACCGTTGCTGAAGCCGGAGTGGGCGGCACTGGAAGTGGCAATATCCCGGCTCTGGATTTATGTGGTGGTCACCCTGATCCTTCCGGTTATTATCATTGGCATTTTATCCCGCAATCCATTAATACCGTATATGCGGCGGATGATTATAACTACACCGAGTTATATGATATCAGCTGCAATAATATTTATATTGATTATGACAACCCGTCGGCATTTGCCGGCCTCGCCAAAGATGGTTTTCCTCTTTATGGCGCATTGGATTCCGTCGATGGTCTGGATACCGAGCCTGCCACCGTGGCCGAGCTGGATGAGTGTAACGGACATAGCCATGCAACCAATGAATACCCTGACGGAGTTTACCATTATCACGCGCTACAGGATCAGGCACCTAATAATCCTCCTTGCCTGATGGGCAGTTTTGTTGATCGCAGTGTGAGCGTGCAGTAGGACGTGCACTGGGGAGTAAAGGTGCGCAGGATGGAAGCATGTTTTGCGGCATCTGTTTTTACAATAAAGCAGGAGGTTTGAGTGTTACGTCTTTTTCAACTGTGTCTGCTGTTGGGCGTTTATGTGGTATCCCCTGCGGTGTTGTCGCACGATGTGAATATGGCGACGTTCCAGGTTCGCTATGTCGAGTCACAGGGTTGGGTCTATGAAGTGATGACGCCGTTATACAACCTCGACCGCTCGTTACATATGACGCACCCGGACGCCCCGGATGCGGACTTCGACAGTGTGGCGTATAAAGAAAGTGTGGTTGCCTATATCAAGCAAGGGTTTGATATGTCGGTGTCTGATGCTCAGGCTGCCCCGGATTCTGGTGATCTGGCCGTCAGCCTGGGACGAGGGCGCATCAAGCTGGACAATCACCTCAGTGTGTTGCTCTTCGAGATAAAGGGCATGCCGGCAGATGTATCAAAACTGGCATTTCATATCTCCAGCATGACGGAATACCGGCCTGCCAAAAATATCTTCAGGGTTATCCATGGTGAGCATATCCAGCGTTATTGGCTGACGCCTGGGAATCACTATGCCGGGGCTATAACGTTATTGTAGCGGCTGGTTCTGAATCAAGTTCAGAACGACGCTGCTGCGAGGTCATGGATCACTTGCCGCTCAAATATAAATAACTCTCTGGTATTGGGCCTAATAGACACCTTGGCGACAGGGTGTTGTTCCCTGTAGTCTGGTTTCATTTTTGACCACTCAGGATGTGTCGACTCATGATCTGTAATACCCATGCGCCGGATATCGCCAGTCCCAGTCTGTCGTTGAATGTGCATCCGATGCGCTCTGTGTTGTATGAAGAGCTGCATAACCGTCCTTCTCCGGTGATTGAAGGCAGCTGCCAGGTTGCGCATTTTACCGTCAAGCTGAATGACAACCGCCAGGAACTGCATGCCCATGTGGTGGAGTTGTGCCGCCGTTACAGTGTGCCAGCGCCGGACCCGGATTCTTCCTGTTTGTATCAGGATTTTGGTGGCTTCGAGTTGCGCTGGGAGCGCCATCTGGAGTTTGCCAACTTCACCTTTATTGTTGCAACCGAAACGCCATTCGCAACCGATGCACTGGCGTTTATTCCCAAGGACTGGCTGGCGGCGATGCCCGGAGAGCTGGTTGTGGCCGTGAATCTGTCGCTGGTCAAGGAGACCCCCGACGATCAGCAGCTGTTTGACTGGTTCGAAGGACAGCGGGTGTCCGGGGCATCGGTGGCCAGTGGTCATGCCCTGGTGTGGACGGCCTTCCGGCTGCACAGTGATGGTTTTGGCCGTATCGTGGCCGTCAACAGAGGCTTGAATCCGTATCAGACCGGGCGTTTGGTGCAGCGGCTGTTTGAGCTGGAAACCTACCGGCTGATGTCGCTGCTGGCATTGCCGGTGGCGCGTAAAATGAGTAATCAACTGACCTTGGTGGAAACCAGCCTGGCGCAACTGATCCAGAATATTTCCGAGTTGGAGAACCAGCTGGAAGACCGGGATTTGCTGACGTCGTTGTCGCAGTTGGCTGCCGATGTTGAGCGCTACCGCTCGGATACCAATTTTCGGTTTGCGGCCGCCAAGGCGTACCACGATCTGGTGCGAGACCGTCTCGACCAGCTAAAAGAAGAGCCGCTGGAGGGCGTGCAGAGTTTGCGGGAATTCCTCGAACGGCGCTTAACTCCAGGGATCAAAACCTGTAATTCGGTACGGGATCAGCTCGAAGACTTGTCTCGCCGTATTCACCGTACCACCAGTCTGTTACGTACCCGGGTGGACTTGTCGATCCAGGAGCAAAACCAGCGTTTGCTGACGTCGATGGATAAACGCAGTGAGCTGCAGTTACGTTTGCAGCAAACGGTCGAAGGGTTATCCGTGGTGGTTATCTGTTACTACTTGCTGGCACTGATCGGGATTGGTGCGGATGGCCTCAAGGCTCTGGGCGTGCCTATTGAGCCGTATCTGTTGAAGGCGTCGGCCTTGCCGGTGGTGCTGGTGGTGGTGTTTGTTGCGATTCACCGCTTGCGTCATCATCTGAATGAGAAGATGGCGAGCCTGGATGGAAAATCCGGAACGGATTAGTGGATTGGCTACCGGTTTGAGTCGCTGCTTGTGAGCCAGCCGTGAAAGCAGGGGCGCCATGCCATGGAAGGCGGGTATCGGATTCGTGGCCGGGGCGATTTTTACATAAGAATTTTTAGTATGATGGGCCTGAATACCCTCAAATTCAGGAATTTGTTTTGGACAACTCCAGATCGTCAGCCATTGCCCTGTGCAATCCCAAAAGTCCTTCTAATGTTGGTGTGGTGATGCGCGCCGCGGGGTGTTATGGCGCCAGTGCGATTTATTATACCGGTAACCGTTTTGCCCGAGCGGCCAAGTATCATCAGGATACCCAGAACGTCAGCCAACATATTGAGTTAAGCGCGATTGAGTCGTTTGCCGAGCTGGCCGGGCAGGAGCGGAAGCTGGTGTGTGTGGAGCTGGTGGTTGGCGCGACGCCATTACCGGAGTTTATTCACCCGGATCAGGCGCTGTATGTTTTTGGCCCGGAGGACGGGTCGATTGATCAGTCCCTGATCGATATGGCTGATGAGGTGGTGTATATCCCTACCGTTGGCTGTATGAACCTGGCGGCGACAGTAAATGTTGTGCTGTATGACCGCATGGCCAAACAGCAGCAGTCGATCGATCATAACGAACGGGTTAAAAGCAGCCGGGATGTTAATAACCGGCTGGTCTTTCGTCACCATCATCCGTGTCCGTCTGATCATTAATCCCTGTTATTGCTCGATCCATAATCTTAGCCACTGGCCATACAGCGCCGGTGGTAACAATCCGGCGGCCAGCCAGTCACTGTAAAACTGTTGAGGACTGAAGGCGCTGCCTTGTTCGGATTCTGCCGAGCGGATCAGGCCCAATAAATTGGCCCGGGAGATAGCCGGTCGAGCCAGTTGTCCGGGCGCTTCCATAATCTGTTGCAGGCGTTGCTGGCAGTCTTGTGCCGATAAAAAGCTGTTGCTCTGGCAATAGTCGATGGCCTGGTCCTGGGGCCACTGATACAGATGAATCCCAATATCCAGAATCAGGTTCAGTTCCTGCTCCATGTCATCCAGTAACACCCAGGCGTGTTCTGCGCTGCTTTGATAGCCACCCAGGTCGGTTGCCAGCTCGGCGGCAAGGGATAACCAGCCTGGCTCAAAGTCGTTATTGAGCGGTGTTTGCATAAAGTCGGGCAGCTGATCATTTTCCTGGGCCATGGCTACTTGCAAGTGTTTGCCGGGCAGGGTGTTGCGATACAGGTCCAGCGGCCAGCGCCAGTGGTGATCCGGGTTGGTGGCAAGAGTCCAGTAAATACCTGGTTGTGCCAGTGCCGGTTGCGGCGCCTGGTACCAGGGAGCCTGGATGCCACGACGTTGATTGGGCTGGATGACCAGTGCTGTGCTGGGCAGGTAGGCAAACTGTTGTGGCAGTTGCTGGTTCAGCTGTTGCAGGCGCTGGCGGGCGGAGTCTTGTTGCTGGAGTGGTCGGGAACGTTGTGATGCCAGCCAGGCGCGCAGCTGAGGTGCCAGCAGCTGTGCCGGGTCGAGTGACAAGGCCTGAATCAGTTGTTGCTGTATGTCTGAGAGACGGGCTTTGGCTATTTCTTGCAGCAGTTCCGGGGATTCGGTACTGCCCATTTCTGTCAATTGTAAGCGATAACAGGCATCACCATTGGGGTATTGCTGCCAGCTCAGGCTGGTCTGGGTGGTGAGATCTTTGAGTTGACGACGCAGTGCTCGCAAGGCCGGCAGCAGGTGATTGGTCAGCGTGCTGGCGGCTTTGGCTTCGAGTATTTCATGGCTGGCGGGGTATAGCTCCAGCTGTGTCAGCCGGGTTTGAATATCTTGCCACAGTGGCGATGGCTCCGGGCTGTCGGTAAAGGGGTAGCCGGTCAACATGATGTCGAGTTGGCTGAGGGTGTGCTGTCGGCTGCTGTCCAGGATCGGGATATGGTGCTGGCTGCGTTCGCTGATTTGCCGTTGCCATTGCTGCAGCAGGATGGCAGCGGACTCCAGCCGGGTCAGGTAACGATGAAAACCGGGGATGTTGTCGACCGGGGTATCGTTCGCCAGGCTGCTTTCTATGATATGCAGCCAGTCGTGTTCACTGCCCAGTGGCATGGTGCTCTTGCTGCACTCGCGCCAGTCCAGTTGTTGGTTGATGCGGTAAATCAGCGTACTGGCGATCAGTTGTTCTTGTGCCGTCAGGGCATCCAGTGGCAATTGTTGCAGCTGTTGTTTTTGTGCCTGCAATTGCTGGTAGTGGTTATTCCGGGTGATCTCTGACAGGGATGACCAGGCAGCTTCCGGCTCGATCCCCAGAGTACGGGCGCGTTCAGGGAAACGGTCAGCCAACTGTTGAAAATAGTCGGCGCTGATATTATTTAACTGGCTTCGGGCATCGGCTTGCTGCGTATCAGAATAGCTGACCGACTCATCATCCAGTGTATCCGGAATGGTTGGCAAAGTGGCTTGGCATCCTCCCAGTAATAATAGGGTAAGAGGCAAGGTGCGCAGCAATGGAGCAAAAAGGAGTGACATGGGGACTCGGTGTCGCTGGATTCGGAGGCCGCAGTGTAGCAATCTGTAACGCTGCGTTGTAGTCACGCTGTGATCGGCAGGTGTTAATGCCGCGGTGAAGGGCAGGGCTCGTGGTAGGCTGTGGTCTATAATGGGCATGAATGTTGGTGTGAGGTAGTTTTGTGACTGAAAATCTGCAGCAAAATAATTGGGTCGGTGATGGTATGTGCCGGTTTGTTCTGGCCATGCTGATGGTCTTGTGTGTCGTCCCGCTACACGCTGCTGAGGAGAACCGCTTTGGCCAGTTGCTGGCACCGGTGGGGGCGCGGGTTCTGACAGACCGGACGTCATCGATCGATCACTTCCGGCTGGTGTTGTCGGCGCAAAAACGGACGGTGACCAAGACCGTCGCTGATCGTGAGTTAAGGGTGTCTGGTTCGTTACGGCGGATGGCCTGGGAATCCAGTGAAAAACGGGATCTGGATGAGTTGCTGCAACCGCTGCGTAATGAACTGGCCCGGGGCATGTCGGCCCGGGTGTTGTATCAGTGTCAGGATCTCGATTGTGGCAGCAGCCATTTCTGGGCCAATGAAATATTCAGCAATGGCCGACTGGTGGGCAGAGACAATCAGCAACGTTATATGGCGGTCTATTTGCCGCCAGCCAGTGCCGATGCGCCCTCAACCCTGTTGCTGGTATACGCCACCCAGCGTGGCCCACGCCAGACAGTGGTGGGCCTGGATGTTATAGAAACGACAGACGAGGTGCTGCCTGGAGTCGCCAGTCGTGAGGATATCAATAATATGTTGAGCCTCAGCAGTGGTTGGTTGCCTGGCTTTGAGTTAGCCGATAACCAGCTGGACCCTGTCGCCAGCGAGCCATTATTAGAGGTTCTGTCATCCTTGTCTGAGGGAGTACAGCAGCGTTTGTTTCTGGTGGTGCATTGTTACCAGTCCAATGAGATGTCGGTGAACCAGACCTGTTCTGACCGCCTGGCAGAACAACTGCGGGTGGCGGCTTTTGATCATGGTGCTGAACTGAATGTCAGTGGGCAGGCGGCGCTGGTGTTGCCTGCGGGTGACAGTCTGGTACCGGCTTTACGTTTTGTATTCTGGCCTGGGAGATAACTGGCAATGTCGAAAACCGTGGCGTTGGCGTTAGGCAGTGGTGGTGCACGGGGGTACGCTCATATTGGTGTGCTGGATGTACTGGAAGAACGTGGTTATCAGGTGGTGGGCATCTCCGGCTGTTCCATGGGGGCGCTGGTAGGAGGGTTTTATTGCGCGGGCAAATTGCATCTCTATCGTGATTGGGTCTGCAAATTGGGCTATCTGGAAGTGCTCAAACTGGTGGATGTGTCCTTGTTGTCGAGCGGAGTGATTCGTGGCGACAAGGTATTCAATATGATCAGCGAGCTGCTGGGGGATTGCCTGATCGAAGATCTGGACATTCCTTTTACTGCGGTTGCGACGGATATGGCAGCCAAAAAAGAAGTCTGGATGCAGAACGGCTCGCTGGATCTGGCGATTCGGGCATCGGCGGCGATCCCCAGTATTCTGCACCCGGTGAAAGTGAATGGCAGAACCCTGGTCGACGGTGGCGTGCTGAACCCGTTACCGATTGCTCCCTGTATTTCGATTCATGCCGATTATCTGTTTGCTGTCGATCTGAATTCAGACGCGGCGATACCGGATGACTTTGTCTTTGGCCAGATCGATACTCGCCAGCAAAAACGTGACTGGTTCAACTCGGTGGTCGACAAGGCCACCAACTGGCTCGATTCAAAGCGGCGTGATGATATGTCCAGTCATGTGGATGAGAACATTGGCAAGCTGGAAATGATGAACCAGATGTTTGAAACCATGCAGCTGTCCCTGACCCGTTTCAAGACGGCAGCTTATCCACCGGACCTGATGATCAATATGCCGATCGATTCTTGCGATATTTACGAATTTTATCGCGCCCGGGAAATGATTGAACTGGGCCGCCATATTGCCGAGAAAGCTCTGGATGCTTTTGAGCAGGGTAGCTGCAGCCCTTATGGTCAGCGGATGGCCTGAGACCAGGGTGATTGGGGGTGCGAGTGATGCAGCCGGATGGCTGCCAGGACGATTTTGCGCTTGTCTGATTGTCACTCGCGACATTTTTGTACACAGCCAGTAAACTAGCCGGATTTTATCGTCAGGCCAATTATGTATTTGCATCAGAGTGCCGCTGCGGCAATTGCAGAGCTGAGTACTATCCAGGATATCTTGAGATGGTCAGTCAGCCGCATGAACGAATCCGATCTCTATTTTGGTCATGGCACCGACAACGCCTGGGATGAAGCCCGGTTGCTGGTGACGCATGGGTTGGCGTTATCCTGGGATCTGGCACCGGAGTGGTATAGCGCTCGTCTGACCCGACAGGAACGTGAAGCTGCCGTCGGACTGGTCGTCGAGCGGATTGAAAGCCGCTTGCCGGCACCGTATCTGACTGGCGAAGCCTGGTTCTGCGGTTTGCCCTTTGTGGTGGATGAGCGGGTGCTGATTCCGCGTTCGCCGATTGCTGAATTGATCCAACAGGATTTTCTACCCTGGTGGCAAGGGGCAGCGAAACCCCAGCGTATCCTCGATTTGTGTACCGGTTCTGGCTGTATTGGTATTGCCTGTGCGGTGCAGTTTCCAGAGGCTGAGGTTGAGCTGCTGGATATTTCCTTCGATGCGTTGTCGCTGGCGGAAGCAAACATCCATCGTCATGGCTTGTCGCATCAGGTACAGGCGTTACAGTCTGACTTGTTTGATGCTGCCCATGGTCAATACGATCTGATTGTCTCCAATCCTCCTTATGTCGATGCAGAAGACATGGCCAGCCTGCCGGAAGAATTCCATCACGAGCCGGAATTGGCCTTGGCAGCAGGGGAGGATGGTCTCGACCTGGTGCGTATCATGCTGCGTCAGGCGCGGCAATATCTCAGTGATGATGGGTTACTGGTGGTGGAAGTGGGTAATAGCTGGCCAGCACTGGAGGACGCTTTCCCTGAATTGCCGTTTGTCTGGCCTGATTTTGAACGTGGTGGTCATGGGGTGTTTGTATTGCAAGCCCGTGATCTGGATCCGTTTGTGGAGCCACCCGTTAGACCCGTCAATTGACGGATGATTACTGAATACCGATTGAATTTACTGCCCTTGTTGCCGCCCGTGTCGCGGGCCGCCGGGCCGCTACCTCGGAATGATTATGTCTGGAAATAGCATAGGAACACTGTTCACCGTCACTACCTTTGGTGAAAGCCATGGTCTGGCTCTGGGGGCCATTATTGACGGATGTCCGCCGGGGATTGAACTGACAGAAGCCGATTTACAACGGGATCTGGATCGTCGTAAACCCGGTACCTCGCGTTATACCACCCAGCGTCGTGAAGACGATGCCGTACGGATTTTGTCCGGGGTTTTTGAAGGCAAAACCACTGGTACATCGATTGGCCTGCTGATTGAAAACACCGACCAGCGCTCCCGTGATTACGCCAATATTGCCGCGACCTTCCGTCCGGCTCACGCAGATTACAGCTACAACCAGAAATACGGCTTCCGCGATTATCGTGGTGGTGGTCGTTCTTCCGCCCGTGAAACCGCCATGCGTGTGGCGGCCGGAGCAATTGCCAAAAAAGTGCTGGCCGCCAAAGGGATCGAGATTCGTGGGTATCTCTCGCAGCTGGGGCCAATCTGCATTGATCACAGCCAGTTTGACTGGCAACAGGTGGCGCAAAACCCGTTTTTCTGTCCGGATGCCAGCAAGGTCAGCGCGATGGAAGACTATATGACCGCGTTGCGGAAAGAAGGCAACTCGGTCGGGGCCAAGATCTCGGTGGTCGCCACTGGCATGATGCCAGGTTTGGGGGAACCGGTATTTGATCGTCTTGATGCCGAGTTGGCGCATGCCCTGATGAGCATCAATGCGGTGAAAGGTGTTGAAATTGGTGACGGCTTTGATGTTGTGACACAAAAAGGCACCGAACACCGTGACGAAATGACCCCCCAGGGATTCCTCAGTAATCACGCCGGTGGCATTTTGGGCGGCATCTCGACCGGCCAGGATCTGATAGCCCATATTGCTCTCAAGCCGACGTCCAGTCTGGTGATTCCAGGGCAGTCCATCGATGTCGAAGGAAACCCTATCGAAGTGGTCACCAAGGGCCGGCATGACCCGTGTGTCGGTATTCGTGCCACTCCCATCGCCGAGGCGATGATGGCTATTGTGATCTGTGACCACTGGTTACGCCAGCGTGGCCAGAATGGCGACGTGCACTGTACGACGCCGGTGATTGCCGGGGCCGCTCCTCAAGCCGGTCAGTAACGGAGCACAATATGTCTGCGAACGATCGCCAGGTGCGCCAGCCTCTGGCGGTTTTTTATGCGCTGTTTTTTGCGCTGGTTGGCTGTAATGCCCCTTACTGGGGGCCATATCTGCAATCCCTTGGCTTTGATTATGGCGATATTGGCAGCGCCATTGCCTCCTTCTCCCTTGTTCGTATTGTTGCCCCCATGCTCTGGGCTCACTGGAGCCGCTACTTCCACACTCCTTTACATATGGCCCGCATCGCCGGACTAATGACTGCTGTCTGTTTCAGCGCGATTTGGCTGGTGGACGGCTTCTGGCCGGTGCTGGGGGTAATGTTGCTGTATGGCTTCTTCTGGTCGGCGATGTTGCCGCAGTACGAAGTAATCACCATGCATGCCATTGCCAACCGTGTTGAGGATTACAGTCGTATTCGTCTTTGGGGATCGGTTGGCTTTGTGATTACCGTGGCCCTGCTGGGCTGGCTGTTTGAGTACATCCCGGTGGATTGGTTGCCTGCGGTGATGCTGGTATTGATGCTGGGCGTGGTGGTGAATAGCTGGCGACTGAAGCCTGCCGCAGACCAGCAGCCAGGCCGTGATAATGGGGAAGACAGCTCACTCTGGGCGTTATTGACACGTTGGCCGGTGATGGCCTTTTTATTGGTTAATCTGTTGCTGCAAGTCAGTCACGGGCCGTTATACACTTTTTTAAGTATTTATCTGGATGACAATGGTTACTCCTCCAGCAGTATCGGCTTGCTCTGGGCTCTGGGGGTGGTTGCTGAAGTGATACTGTTCTGGCGTATTCGCTGGTTGTTGCAGTGGCTGAACTTGCGCCACTGGTTACTGGTCAGCCTGCTCATCACCGCCTTGCGCTGGTTGTTGATTGCGGCTTTTCCACAGCAGTTGTGGGTGTTGTTATTGGCTCAGGCTTCCCATGCGTTCACTTTTGCCATGTTACATGCTGTTTGTATCCGTTATGTGTCGGTACTGTTTGCTGCAAGCCATGGCCGGGGTCAGGCGCTGTATTCCAGTGCCGGGTTTGGCCTGGGTGGGGCGTTGGGCGCCTGGTTGAGTGGCTATTTCTGGCATCTGGGTGGGGAATGGGTGTTTGTTGGTGCAGCGGTTGTTGCCGTTTTGGCATTGATTGTTGCCTGGAAAGGAATGAATATAAAAATCGAATAGCTAATAAGTTATAAGAATTTATAAGAATCAAAAGGAATAAAATATGAAAATTAATGTAAGTTTTGATTTAACGCCTGAAGAATTCCGTCGTGTTATGGGCTTACCGGATGTTCAGGAATTCCAGCAGGAAGTGTTTCATCAAATGATGGAAAAAATGAAGTCAGGCGAGGAAGGTTATGATGCCATGTCGTTATATAAACCTCTGTTCAGTGAAAGTATGACAGCGATGAACAAGTTTCAAAATATGATGTTTGGCATGATGGCTGGAAAAACAGATGAAAATTCTAACGGGTGATAGCCTGTATTTATAGGGCTTTACGGGTGTTCTTCTAACACTAGTTAGAATTTTGGTCAAAAACGGGCCTTGTTTGTGCCAATTTTCTGACGAATTGAACGCAAGATTAAATAATATGTGATTTGGCGCAATAAAATTTGTCAAATAATGTTATTTGTCATTTAAGTGTAAAACGGCATCAGCTAGTATGACTGTGGCAATACTTGCTAACCACGACCTTTTGAAGGAGCAAAACCATGCAAGATAACGTCCTGAATGCGTTCGCAGAACAAGCGAAAACCATGTACGCGCCAATGTCCAAATTCAACAGCCTGTTTGTTGAAAATATGGAAAAAATGACCGATTTCCAACTGAACTCTATCAAAAGCTATGCTGAGATGGGTTTGGATCAGATGAAAAAAGCATCTGAAGTAAAAGATACCGAAGGTATGCGTGCCTACACTGCTGCACAGGCTGAAGCTGCCAGCTCGCTGAACAAAAAAATCATGGAAGATGCGAAAACTTTCTCTGATATGGCCATGGAGTTCAAATCCCAGGTCGAAACTATCATGGAAGAAGCTCGCACCACAGCGGCTACTACTGCTACGACTGCAAAACCAGCGACCAAAGCGACTACTAAAGCCGCTTAATCCTGGTCGAAGTTTCTGAGGCCACCTTTGGGTGGCCTTTTTTCTTTCTTCTGTTCGGATTATGGGTTTGATAAATATGACCAAGGAAAATTTTGAAGTCGCAGTCGGCGATTTTTACGAGATGTCAGGTCGGCTGGCAGAACAATACGGGCATTTGCTGGAAAAAGTGGTTACCCAGCCAACATCAGGGGAAGATCCTTCTGCGTCTGTATTGTCCGACTTTTCTGCGGCACTTCAGGAGGTTGGATCAGCCATGCTGAACAACCCCAACAAGTTGATTGCTGATCAGATGGATTTGATGAAGCAGCAGCAGATGTTGTATCAAAATACAGTATTACGTTTTCTGGGGCAGGCTCCGGACCCTGTGGTTACTCCCGATCCATCCGATCGTCGCTTCAAGAATGAAGAATGGGAAGAAAACCCGGTTTTTGACTATATCAAGCAGTTGTATCTGATCCAGGGTAACTCGCTGATGAAAATGATCAGTGACACCGATGGCCTGAGTGATCATACCCGCCAAAAAGTAGAGTATTTTATACGTCAGTACGTCAATGCATTGGCACCAACCAATTTCCCTACTCTGAACCCTGCTGTTATTCGCAAAACGATTGAAACCGGCGGCTCCAACCTGACAAAGGGTATGGAGCAGCTGATGGAAGATATCGAAGGTAGTGTCAAAGGCTCTCTGAACGTCGCCATGACAGATACCAGTGCCTTTCAGGTCGGTCGTAATATTGCGGTGACGCCAGGCAAGGTGGTGTATCAGAACGACGTCATGCAATTGATCCAGTATAGCCCGTCGACCGACAAGGTCTTCAAACGGCCGTTGCTGGTTATTCCGCCCTTTATCAACAAGTACTATATTCTGGATCTGCGCGAAGATAACTCCTTCCTGAAGTGGCTGGTGGATCAGGGCCACACAGTATTCTGTATCTCCTGGGTGAATGCTGGCTCGGAACTACGCGACAAGGGCTTTGACGACTATATGCTGGAAGGCCCGATCGCTGCTGTTGATGCGATTCAGAAAGCGACCGGAGAAAAAGAAGTCAACGCCATTGGTTACTGTGTTGGTGGTACCTTGCTGGCATCAACGATGGCTTACCTCAAGAAAAAACGTAAGTCGCCGATCAAGTCAACGACCTACCTGGCTACCTTGATGGACTTTTCTGAGCCCGGTGAAATTGGTGTGTTTATTAACGAAACCGCTATTTCTGCCCTGGAACGCCAGATGGATCTCGTGGGTTATTACGATGGTCGACAAATGGCATTCAGTTTCAGCACCTTGCGTGAAAATGATTTGTTCTGGTCGTTCTTTATTAACAACTACCTGATGGGTGAACGTCCGGCGGCCTTTGATTTGCTGTACTGGAACACCGACAGCACCAACCTGCCAGCGGCAATGCACAGTTTTTACCTGCGCAATATGTACCTGTACAACAAGTTGATCGAACCTGATGGCATCATGCTGGACGGTGTTCCGATTGATATCAGCAAGATCACAACACCAAGCTACTTTATCTCCTGTGCCCAGGACCATATTGCTTTATGGAAAAGTACCTACAAAGGGGCCACCATCCTGGGCGGAAAAAACCGCTTTGTACTGGGTGGATCTGGTCATATTGCCGGTATTGTGAATCCGCCACACAAGAAAAAGTACGGCTACTGGACCAACGACGAGCTGCCGGAAGATGCCGATGAGTGGTACAAGGGCACAACTCACAATGCAGGTTCCTGGTGGATAGATTGGCAAGAATGGATTCTCAAACAAGGAGGCATGGAAGAAGTGGATGCTCGTCAGCCAGGCAGCGATGAGTTGCCCGTCATTGAAGACGCACCGGGCTCTTACGTACAACGCCGGATCGGGGTTGTGGCAAAATAGGGCTGGAATGACTGTCTTGTTCAGGCAAGCGCATATTGGCTTGAACTGAATACGACCACTGACCGATCAGAGCGCCGGATTGTCTCGCTGACAATCCGGCGTTTTTATGCGCTTATTGGAAGGCAGACAGATACACTGGCCGCTTACCTGTCTGGAGTGAAAGAATGAACCACTGGGTCTTGTTAGCAATTGCCATCCTTGGCGAAGTGATTGCAACATCAGCGTTAAAATCAAGCGACAGTTTCACCCGCCTGGGGCCGTCGATTATTGTTGTATTGGGATATGTGGTTGCGTTCTACTTTTTATCTGTCGCGTTAAAAACCATTCCGGTGGGTATTGCCTACGCCGTCTGGGCTGGGTTGGGGGTCGTACTGGTGGCCGTTATTGCCTTTTTCCTGCACGGGCAAAAACCTGATCTTTGGGCATTGGCTGGTATGGGGTTGATTATTACCGGTGTTGCCATGATCAATCTGTTTTCAAAAGCAGGGCATTGACAGGGTCAACCAACCGGCCTGAAGAAAAAGCCTGCACAATGTGTGACAGAGAGCACGGAGTGGCAGCCTGAGTAAACATCACAAAATAGCAATTGTGGCGATCAGTATGCGCAATGGGCTTCAGGCGCTTGCCGCCATGGTGGTTTTGTTTATGATTATGTTATCGAGCCTCTAGTTCAGGACAGACCCGTGAACCACTTTGATCAGGAATCCATCGTGTATGGCGTGATACGCCATAGCCCCAGTACTCGGGAAGTGATTGCCGAGAATGAGCGGCGTACAAATTGGGCGGCCTTGCAGAGCCTGCCTCTGGGGGTGGATGATGATTGGTCGTTGTTGTGCCGGGAGATGTTCTCAATGCCCGGTCAGCATCTGCTGAATGGTACCTATCAAACTCATATTATTCATTTTGCTGCTTCTTATCGGGCGGTCGAGTATGAATGGGAATCCTGGTTACGGCAGTTTGAATCCTTGCTCAAGTCGATGTTCTGGGTATCCGCGACCGTACACCTGGAAACGGAATTATCAGGTAAACATACGTTTAACTGGCAAGCTGATCGTGGTCATATCCCCTCGGATGCTGAATTACGCATGAGCTGCGAGTGGGAAAGAGAGGTTGGCTTTGCGTTCTGAGACACCACAAGACGATACCCCGGATCATGGCGTGCTTGAAATTCCCTGGAATCGTCTGAGTACGGATGCCCTGGATGCTGTGCTGGCGGAGTTTGTATTACGAGAAGGCACCGACTACGGTGAACAAGAATTCAGCCTGACTGATAAAAAGCAACACGTGAAGCAACAACTGGAATCCGGCAAGGCCCGGTTGTTATTTGACCCGATAGAAAATAGCTGCCACATTGACCTGGTTCGTAACTGAGCTGATTGTCGTTATCTCAAAACCACACCTCCGGAGGCTGCCACCATGACGGATATTCGAGTTCAACGGTTACGCCGTCGGGTGGCGGATGCGGTGGATGATATGGATACCATGAAAGACCAACTGGCCGAGATTCGTGATTGTTGCGCTGAGTTATCGGCTTCCATGCGCAAGATCCGTGAAGACTCGATACGTGCCAGGCAAGCCGCCAAGCGGCGAAATATGCTGAAACGAGTCGTTTAGGGGGCGGTGTGATGGTTTTCCGTTGCACTTCAACCAGCCCCAATGCGGGCGTTAAATCAGTAATGGTAGCGAAGCTGAGCGATCAGGGCTGACATCCATTGCTTTGTCTCCCATTCGCTTCTGTACCGGAAGCTGCAGGTAAATGATTCAACAAACACAAGCACACGTAACAATTTTTCGTTCCGCTACAAACTGTCCGGAATCATTGAGCGACTACACAGAGAACGAACAGTTGGTGGGAAAGCTGGCTGTGAAAGGGACTACCGGTTAGTTTTCTGGCGAGCATCCAGAAAACTTTCAGTATATGAAAACATACCCTTGTGGAGTATACTTTGATCTATAAAACAAAGGGTTTTGTGTCTTTAACCAAAAAAGAAAGCTTGTCTGATGACGATCTTGTCCTTGCTTGCAGGGAGATGACAAATGGGCTTTACGATGCTGATTTAGGTGGCAATGTATACAAGAAACGCATATCAGTAGGTAATAAAGGTAAGAGTGGTGGTTATAGGACCATCGTGGGAGCGGTTATGGGAGACAGATATTTTTTCTTATATGCTTTTGCGAAAAATGCAAGGTCGAATATAAATACAAAGGAAAAACTAGCCCTCAAAGAGTTGGCTAAAGAGTTTCTCAACTTCACTCCAGGTGAGCTGGACCAGCTTGTTCAAGATGGTGAACTAATAATAGTAGGTAATCAAAATGAGTGATATTTTAGAGTCGGTTCATAAAACAGCTAAAGGCTTAAAAAAATCAGGAGTAATTGACAAAACGACAATGCGTAAATTTGATGCATTATGTTTAACTAATGTCCACGAATTCACTCCTGATCAAGTTCGTAATCTTAGGTTGAAGTACCGTCTTTCTCAGCCCGTTTTTGCTCAATATTTAAATGTTAGTGATAAATTAGTTAAAAAGTGGGAGCAAGGTGATAGTTCGCCAAGAGGAGCTGCGTTGAAAATGTTATCTATAGCTGAAAAAAAAGGACTTGAAGTTATTGCGTAAGTCGTAAGTAAAAGGAGGGAGTTCGAATCTCTGTGTTCGCCACTGTTTTTCGACCTTGTCGATCTGGCCTTCAAAATGGATACAGCGGTGAGGCTATCTGAACCAGCTCTGCACAAAGGCTGATAAGTGAGAGCGAAAGACTTGTTTATAAAAAGTATCTGCCTGCGTGATCATTATAATGTTCATGTTCGATTAATAAATAACCCTTACATCAAGAAGATCAATAAGCTGGTTACGATTAGGCTGGATGAAGATACCATTGTGCACGTCAATAATCTGGCCGAGGATAAAGTCCTCCCGAACCAGACCCTTTTAATTTCTGTCTACACCTCCGCACATAGGCATATATAACCGCCTTGGTCTGGCCGCAATCAGGTTCGGGCTGGCAGTTTGCGCCGAATCATATCCCGCAATAAAAAACGTCCTGGCCACAAGGCGGCTGCGACCTGGGTACTGACGGGCAAGGCCGCTCCTGTGATCTGGGCGGCGAGCAGTTCTGCGCACAATGGCGTTGATGCCAGGCCCCGGGAACCATGCCCGATATTGAGCCATAAGCCCGTGTGCAGCGGGGCCTTGCGCGCCGGTATTTGCTTGGCGTTTTTGATCATGGGAGCGTAGCAGCGGATAAAGGCATCGGTATCCGCCACTGGTCCGGCCATGGGCAGATAGTCGGGGGTGGTGCAACGGAATCCGGTACGACCACCAATAACCAGGCCGCTCTTGTCGGCGGTGTCCGCCAGCGCATGCCATGATGAGCCAAAATCTTTCAGGTGATCAAGGTTGGTCTGGTGGTCTTGCGGGCGGAGCGTCAGATCCGGGTCGTTCTGATGATAGGTTGCCCCCAGTACCAGCTGACCTTGCCGTGCCGGTGCCATATAGCTGCGGCCACACAGCACGGTTTGTAATGGAGGGCTTTGCTGGGCATCGAGGTAGCTGAGCTGACCACGAATGGATTTGATCGGCAGGTAGGTATCCGGCAGTAATGACGGGCTGGCACCGGCTGTCGCAATCACCAGTTGTCGGCTGGTCAGGGTGGGGGCGTTGTCGAGCTGCAACTGCCAGCGAGTGTCGGAATCTTGCTGTATTGATCGGACGGTAGAGATTTGGACATCAATCAAGGGGTGATCAAGCAGTTGCTGACACAAGTCCGCCGGGCTGACCCAACCGGCATCCGGGAAAAACAACCCGCCTTGCTGTAGCGGATTCCCTGACAAGGTACTGGCTTCTGCCGCGGATACCGGTCGAATCAAGCTCTCAGGGTAGTGGAGGCGGTCGAGAAATTTTTGCTGGCGTTGTTGTTCGGCTGCAGACCAGGCCAGTTGTAATACGCCACAAGGGTTCCAGGCGCCATCGGGACCGGCTGCCAGCTGTCGCTTCATCCAGCGCAGGCTGGTGAGATAAGCCTGCAAATAAAATTCAGTATGGGTGGCTTGGTCATTGGCGGCCAGTTTGACGTATAGCCCACCTTGAGGGTTGCCAGAAGCGCCGCTGGCAATACCGGTCTGGTCGATTACCCGTACCGGCATCCCCCGTTCTGCTAGGGCTCTGGCGGTGGTGGCACCGGCCAGCCCAGCGCCGACAACGACCATGGCGAGATCGGGCGTGCCGGTCTCGGTAGTGTTCTCTGCTAACCATGGCCGCACCGGTGTCAGCCATGGTTGGGTGTTGGCTTCGGGTGGACGCTCTGGGCCAATGGTGGCGGCGTATGTTGCCGCCAGCATTTCCCGTTTGCCGTTGAAGCCCTTGGGCCTGTTGACCTGAAACCCGGCTCCTTGTAACCCGCGGCGTACAGCACTGGCAGCGGTAAAGGTGGCCAGGGTGGTAGTGCCTGTCAGGTGAGGATGACGACAACTCAGGCGGCGAATCTGGTTAAACAGCTCGGGTTGCCACATCTGCGGATTGGTCGCCGGAGCAAAGCCGTCCAGATACCATGCATGAACCGGCCCGGACAGTTCGCTCAGGGCATTGTCTACATCGTCCAGTACCAGCGTTAGTTGTACCCGTTGTGCGGGCCAACAGAGGCTGTGGAAGCCACGAATGGCGTCCGGGTACTGAGTGAGTAATTGCTCGCTCAGCTCTGCCAGTTCCGGCCAGTGTGCCAGTGCCCTGGCGAGCTGCTGGCGGCTGAGTGGGTATTTCTCAATGCTGGTGATGTGTAACCAGCAGTCAGGGCCGGCGTGTTGCTGGAAGGCCTGCCAGGTAGCGAGAAAATTCAGCCCGGTGCCAAACCCGGTTTCGACGATACAGAAAGGCCCATGCCAGTCGGCCCAGCGCAGTGGCAGCTGATTGTGTTGCAGGAAAACATAGCGGCTTTCGGCCAGACCATCGTGCAGGGAAAAGTAAGGGTCGTGAAACTGTCGGGATACCGGCAGATCATCGTTTTGCCAGATAATATCGGCATTGCCCAGAGCGAGAGGAGAAGACGAAGCGGAGTGGGAGGTCATGTTGGCCATGGCGTTACAGGAAATGGGTATCGGATTCAGTCATACCGGCAAAAGTGAACAAGGCACCGGTATGGCTGTGACTGGCTGCTGCCGGTTGTTACTGGATTTTTTCCACACTGATAAGGATCACCGGTTCTGCGGGTTTGTCTCCTCGCAGGGTTTTGACCTTGCCGATGGCATCCACTACATCCATCCCCTTGGTGACCTTGCCGAATACAGCGTAACCGAAACCCCGGCTGCCGTTATCGAGAAAGTGGTTATCGCTCAGGTTGATAAAAAACTGGCTGGTGGCGCTGGCAGGATCGTTCCGGCGAGCCATGGCGATGCTGCCCCGTACGTTTTTTAAGCCGTTTTCAGCTTCGTTGGCAATGGGAGGCAAGGTAGCACGCTGGCGCATGTCGGTGGTGAAGCCGCCGCCCTGAATCATGAAATCGTCGATAACGCGGTGGAACAGCGTTTGATTGTAATGGCCGCTGTTCATATAGGTCAGAAAGTTCTCTACCGAAATGGGGGCCTTGTTACGATCCAGGGCCAGCTCAATAACACCCATATTGGTGGTCAGGCGGACGGCAACCGGTGCTTGTGGGGTGGCATCGGCCCAGGCGGGGGATAACATCAAAACGGCGCTCAGGGCCAGTAGCTGTTTAACTAACAAACGACGGAACATCGATTTACTCCAGAAATAAATAGGTATCAGGCCGGTGTCATTCCGGCACCGGCCGGAATGACGGGCGGTGCCGGGCCGCGATCAGGACCAGCTGCTGGTGTGCTTGCGACCACCACGAAGGGAAGGCAGGATCAAGCCGGCCAGAATGCCGAGAAACACCAGACCTCCACCATAAATCAGGCGGTTGAGGTCGCGGTCTTCGCGTAATTGTGCGTTTTCGACACTTATCGCTTCGAGCTGGATTTCCAGCTCCTGATTACGGGTCGATAATTTGCGGGCTTTTTCATCCAGTGCCAGCGCACCAGAAGATACTTCACGGATATTGTTCAGTTCCTGGGTGACCTGAACGGTTTTTTGCTCCAGGTCGCTGCGTTCGGAGCGTAATCCTTTGACCTCGGTCTCCAGGGCTTGCAGGCGTTCGGTTGCAGTGGTGAGTTCTGCTTTGGTCCGTTCCAGCTCCTGGTTGACAACAACCAGATGCTCCCGTGCGGTGGGCTGGTTGTCGAGGTAGCGGGTCAGAACCCAGCCTTCGTTGTTCTTGCTGGTTCGTACCAGTGAATAGCCAGCATCGGTATTTTCGCCAATCAGGGTCAGGTGCTCACCGCTTTTCAGCGCCTGGATAATCCGGTGTTGGGCAGAAGGGCCGGAACGCAGTTGCAGCCACAGCGTGTCGGTGACATAGCGTTTTGAACCGGCAGAGACGGCAACATAACTGTCACCGGCCGCGGTTTGTTCTGCCTGAGCGCCGCTTGTCGCTGTTGTGCCTGCGGCGATGATCAGGCATAACCCCAGTTGCGTTAACAGTTTCACGTCTTACTCCTTGCGGGTTGCCTTAAGGCAACACTTTCTTGAACGGTTTTACGATGACCTGCTGGTATACGCCCGCATCGATATAAGGGTCACTGTCAGCCCACTGCTGGGCATCGTGCAGTGAGTTGAATTCGGCAATCACCAGGCTGCCGGTAAATCCGGCCTTGCCGGGATCGTCGCTATCGATGGCAGGATGAGGCCCGGCAACCAGTAAACGGCCTTCGTCCGACAGGGTTTGCAAACGCTTCAAATGGGCCGGACGGGCAGACAGGCGCTGATCGAGACTGTTGTCAACGTCTTGACTGATAATGGCATACCACATGGTTCAGGACTCCTCGTGATTCATGTATTTGTATAAAAATATCGACTGCGCCACGATAAATACAATGGTCAGCCCCAATAGGCCAAACAGTTTGAAGTTAACCCAGATATCTTCAGAAAAGTTATAGGCAACCAGCAGGTTGGTGATGCCACTCAGCAGGAAAAAAGCCACCCAGGCGTAGTTCAGCTGAACCCAGACTTGTGTAGGAAGCGTCAGGTTCTGACCCATCATACGCTGCAGCAGGGTTTTTCCTGTGATCCAGTAGGTACCCAGAAAAGCCGCTGCAAACAGCCAGTTTACAACGGTGGGTTTCCATTGAATAAAGGTTTTGTCTTGCAGAATAACCGTGGCGCCGCCCATCAGTACCACCAGAGCCAGAGTCACCAGATGCATGTTCTCGATTTTACCCGTGGTGAAGCGGGTATAAAGGATTTGCAAAATGGTGGCCGGAATCAGTACGGCGGTGGCCAGTACGATCGGTTCCATGGCATGTAATGAGGCCTGCTGGTCGACATTCAACCAAGGCGATACCCACTCAATCAGCTCGGGAGCGAACTTGTAGGTCAGAAAAAAAACAACGATCGGTAAAAAATCCAGGAGTAACTTCATTCGCTTCGCATTCTATGTCCCATTACAATAGGCCGATTATGGCTGAACCTACCAAGAGCGTCCATGTGAACTCAGAGATCGATTTACACTGCCACAGCAATGCCTCCGATGGCCACTTTCCGGCAGACGAGCTAGTGCGTCTTGCTGCCGAGCGCGGTATCAAAACTCTGGCGATCACAGACCACGATACGGTTGACGGGTTCCGTCGGGGCCAGCATACCGCAGCGGAGCTGGGGATACAGCTGATCCCCGGAATTGAGCTGTCGACTGTCTGGAGTGGTGTATCGGTACATATTGTCGGGCTCGGCTTTGATCCGGAGGCGGCGGTGATGCAACAGGCGGAACAGCATCAGAGTACTGTGCGGGCAGCGCGGGCAGAAATTATCGCTGCGCGGCTGGCGAAAAAACTGCGGTGTGAGATCCCGCTGGCAGAAGTGATAGCCTTCGGTAACACCACAGCGGATCAGTTGGGGCGTCCACATTTTGCCAAATACCTGGTCGAGAAAGGCCTGGTGCCCAGTGTGCAGCAGGCGTTTAGCAAATTATTGGGTGCGGGGAAGATTGGTGACGTCAAAAGCGGCTGGCCTGATATGGCTACTGCAGTGGAGTGGATTGTGGCAGCGGGTGGCATACCGGTGTTGGCCCATGCCCACCTTTACAATATGACCCGTACCAAATTACGCAGCTGTGTGCGGGATTTTATCGCTGCGGGTGGTCAGGCGCTGGAAGTCAGTTACGGTAAAATGGACAGCAATCAGGCGGGGCAGATGGCCTCGCTGGCGCGGGAGTTCAATATGCTTGGCTCCTGCGGTAGTGATTACCACGGCCCGAACCGTTTTGGCCTCGAGCTGGGTATGATGCCGGCTTATCCGTCGCTGATTACCCCGGTGTGGCAGCAATGGCCAGCTTCTTCCTCCGCGCCATGTTGAGCAAGGGTTGCCGTTGATCTGCGTTATGGTTTTTTAAGCAGGCGAGTGACTGTCGGCGTATGATCAAGATGGCAGATTGATTGAAAGAGACAGGAGTTAACATGAGCCAATTTTTACAGATTCATCCAGACAATCCCCAGGCACGACTGATTAATCAGGCTGTTGAAGTGCTGCGCAAAGGCGGCGTTGGTATTATTCCCACCGAATGCTCGTATGCGCTGGCATGCCGTATCGGAGACAAAAAAGCCACAGAAACAATCCAGCGTTTGCGCCAGCTGGGGCCGAAACACAATTTTACTTTGTTGTGTCGGGATTTCTCTGAATTGGCAACGTTTGCCAAGGTAGACAACAGCCAGTACCGGTTGCTCAAAGCCCATACACCGGGGGCATTCACGTTTATTTTGCCCGCCACCCGTGAAGTACCAAGACTGCTGATGCACCCGAAAAAACGCACCATCGGTATTCGGGTACCAGACAACGCCATCGCCATGGCCTTGCTGGAGGCCATGGATGAACCACTGATGACCAGTTCATTGATTATGCCCGGAGACGATATGCCGCTGTCCGATCCTTACGATATTCGTCAAACCCTGGAAAACCAGCTCGATCTGATTATCGATGGCGGTTATTGCGGTTTTGAAGCCACGACCGTGATTGATATGACCGGCGACGCACCAGAGCTGATTCGACAAGGGGTCGGGGATGCGGCAGATATCCTCGACTAGTCATCGGCCGGGCTGTCAGTCGGGGATAAAACCGGTATGATGCGCGTTTTGTTGTTTCGCTTGCCTGGATGATTAGAATGACTCAAGACGCTTCGAATGCCACTGCGCCAAACGGCCCCAAACGGGTTCTGACCGGCATTACCACCTCCGGAACACCTCATTTGGGGAACTACGTCGGGGCCATTCGGCCAGCCATTGAAGCCAGCCGGGAAGACACCAACGAGTCGTTCTATTTTCTGGCAGATTATCATGCCCTGATCAAATGTCAGGACCCGGCCGCGGTCCAACAGTCCACCAAGGAAATTGCCGCGACCTGGCTTGCCTTGGGGCTGGATACCAGCAAAGCCGTTTTTTACCGGCAGTCAAATATTCCCCAGATCACGGAACTGTGCTGGGTTCTCAGCTGTATTTGCGCCAAGGGATTGATGAACCGGGCACATGCCTACAAGGCATCCGTGGACGTCAACGTAGCCGACGGTGTGGATGCCGACAAAGGCATCAGCATGGGCCTGTTCAGCTACCCGGTACTAATGGCAGCGGATATCCTGATGTTTGGTGCCACACATATACCGGTTGGCAAGGATCAGATCCAGCATGTGGAAATGGCCCGCGATATCGCCCAGCGTTTTAACCATATCTATGCCAACAAGGCCCCGATTCTGACGCTGCCCGATTACGTTGTGAGTGATCAGGTGGCCGTGCTGCAAGGGCTGGACGGTCGTAAAATGAGCAAAAGCTACGGTAATACCATTCCGCTCTTTTTGCCTGAGAAACAACTGAAAAAACACATCAACAAGATCAAGACCAACCTGTTGGAACCCGGTGAAGCCAAAGACCCGGATACCTCTGCGGTCTTCCAGATCTGGCAAGCCTTTGCTTCCGACGAACAAACCGCCGCCATGCGCCAGGCCTTTGCTGATGGTATTGCCTGGGGTGAAGCGAAGAAACAACTGTTCGAGCTGATCAACGCTGAGCTGGCTGAATCACGGGAGCGTTACAACGACTTGATGAGCCGTCCCCAGGATATCGAAGAACAGCTGCAGGCCGGTGCTGCCCGTGCTCGCGCCATCAGTGAACCCATGATGGCTGAGGTGCGGCAGGCGGTAGGTATCGCCCGCTTGTTTTGAAAACCCGTTCGGTGAATCGGGTTATCCGTATTTGTTGTCACTGGCACCTGCGTTTGGCAGGTAGTCCGTATCAGGATCAATACAAGAGGGATGTTATTTGAGCTCCATGGATTCCCAGCGGCGCGTGGTTTCCGGTATGCGCCCGACAGGGCGGTTGCATCTCGGGCACTATCACGGCGTATTAAAAAGCTGGGTGCGTTTGCAGCACGAATATGAATGTTTTTTCTTTGTTGCCGACTGGCACGCCATGACCACTGAGTACGAGCAGCCACAGGCATTGTCGACCCATGTCTGGGACATGCTGATCGACTGGCTGGCAGCGGGGATCAATCCGGGATCTGCGACATTATTTATCCAAAGCAAAATACCGGAGCAAGCCGAGCTGCATTTGTTGCTGTCGATGCTGACGCCACAAGGCTGGCTGGAGCGGGTACCGAGCTACAAAGACAAAAAATCGTCCCTGCATGAATCGGAATCATCGACGTATGGCCTGCTGGGTTACCCCTTGCTGCAAGCCGCCGATATTCTGACCTATCGTGCCGGTCTGGTGCCGGTCGGTGCCGATCAGGTGGCTCATATCGAAATGGCGCGAGATCTGGCCCGCCGTTTTAATCATTTATACGGCCGCGAAGCCGGGTTTGAAGATCATGCCCGGCTGGCGTTAAAAAAAATCGGTAAAAAGACCGGCAAGCTGTACAAGGAATTGCGGCGGGATTTTCTTTCGCATGGCAATAACGACGCCTTGCTGACTGCCCAGGCGCTGGTGCGGGAACAGGTCAGCCTGACGCTATCCGATCGGGAACGCCTGATCGGTTATCTTGAAGGCGTAGGGCGAACCATTCTGCCGGAACCCCATGAAATGCTGACGGCTACGGCAAAAATGCCCGGCCTGGACGGCGAAAAAATGTCCAGCTCCGGGAATAATTTTATTCCATTACGCGCTGAGCCTGATGAGGTCAGCCAGAAAATCCGCACCATGCGTACCGATCCGGCACGAGTCCGGCTGACAGACCCCGGCAACCCGGATGTGTGCCCGGTATGGCCCTTTCATCAGGTCTATTCCGATGAATCACTGCAGCAGCGTGTCCAGGGCGCCTGTCGTGGTGGTGAGTGGGGATGTCTGGAATGCAAACAACCGGTGATCGATGCGATCGTGGCAGAGCAGGAACCGATTCGTGCCCGCGCGGCACAATATGAAAACGAGCCGGATTTGCTCCGCAGTCTGATTGCGGATGGTACCGACAAAGCGCGGGATGCAGCGCGAGCGACACTGGATGAAGTGCGCGAGGCCATGGGATTAAGCTATCGCTAGGAGAGGCTGTGACACACGCGCAGAATAACGCCGCCCCAGCACCCGGCAATACCTCCGTTGCCGCTGTGGATGTCACTGAAGTGACCGAATCTCTTGGATCGACGCCGCCAGCGATATCCTTTGCTTTGGTACAAGGTCAGCCCCTGACCCAGTTGCCGCTGGATTTGTACATACCTCCCGATGCGCTGGAAGTGATTCTGGAGCAATTTGAAGGGCCACTGGATCTGCTGCTGTACCTGATTCGCAAACAGAACCTGGATATTCTCGACGTCAACGTGGCTGATATTGTTGATCAGTACCTGCGCTACATTGATGTGATGCAAGAAATGCAGCTGGAGCTGGCGGGGGAGTATCTGGTCATGGCCGCCATGCTGGCAGAAATCAAAAGCCGCATGCTGTTGCCTCGTCACAGTGACGGCAGTGATGATGAAGAAGAAGACCCTCGCGCCGAGCTGATCCGCCGCTTGCAGGAATATGAGCGTTTCAAGACGGCCGCTGAAGACCTGGATGCCCTGCCGCGTATGGAGCGGGACTGGCAACAGGCCAGCCTTCGTATCGAGCAGCCGACAGTGACCCGTATGCACCCGGATGTCGACATGCGGGAGCTGATGCTGGCCTATGCCGATATTCTGCGGCGGGCTGACCGTACCGAACATCACGAAGTACAACGTGAGCAGCTATCAACCCGGGAGCGTATGAGCCAGGTACTGGAGCGACTGGATGGCGATGAATTCAGCCCGTTCCTGCAGCTGTTTGATCCGACGGAAGGTCGTCTGGGGGTTGTTGTGACCTTTCTGGCGGTGCTGGAACTGGTAAAAGAAAAACTGATCGAGCTGGTGCAACAGCAGCCATTTGGTCCGATCCATGTGCGGATGAAGCCCGCAAGCGGAGAGTACACTGACGATGAATAATCCTGACCGTCATCACCGCAATCAGTCACTGGTTCGCCATGGCCTGACAGCAGAGCAGCTGGCTGCTGTATTGGAAGCTGCGATGCTGGTTCATGCCGCACCGATGTCGCTGGAGCGTATGGCCAGCCTGTTTGACGAGTCGCAGAAACCGCTTAATTCAGAACTGCGCGCTGCCCTTGAGTTGCTGGATCAGCAGCTGCAGGGGCGAGGTATTGAACTGGTCAAGGTCGCCAGTGGCTATCGATTGCAGGTGCGTCAGCACACCATGCCCTGGGTCAGCCGGTTATGGCAGGAGCGGCCACCGCGTTATACCCGGGCTTTACTGGAAACCCTGGTGCTGATCGCCTATCGACAACCAGTGACTCGAGGTGATATTGAAGATGTACGTGGCGTGGTGGTCAGTTCCGGTATTATCAAGACCTTGCTGGAGCGTGAATGGATCAAGGTGGTCGGCCATCGTGATGTACCGGGGCGGCCAGCGCTGTTCGCCACCACGGCAGAATTTCTCGATTATTTTGGCCTCAGTAGCCTTGATCAACTACCCTCTCTGATGGCTATCCGGGAGCTGGATGAGGACAATCGCAAGCAGGCGTTGGGTGAGAATGCCGACGCCAAGCGCCGTCCCGATGAAGATTATACATTTACCCGCGACGAAGACGTCGCTCGGCGTGGTGCCGATGTTCTGGATGCCACCGCCGATGACTTGGCCGAGGCCGATGCACTGGTCGCCCGAGTTGAACAGAATTTGCTGGCCCGTAATGAGCATGACTCAGGCAGCAATAACAAGATCACCAAAGGTAGCAATACAGAGGGCGTCCCCGCCCGGAAACAGCTTGACGATTTGATCGACCGGCTGCAACAACCAGCACAGCGGGACGCTTCCCAGACACCTGCAGACTCAGCGGCATCGGAAGATGATGCAGAGGATGCCCGTAAACAAGATAAACCGTCATGAAAGAACGTATACAAAAAATCCTGGCCGTCAGTGCCATTGCCAGCTCCCGTCGTGAAGCCGAACGCTGGATTGCTGAAGGTCGTGTGGGCCTGAATGGCAAAACCGCCGTGTTGGGTGATCGCGCCGATAAGTATGATGATGTGCGCCTCGATGGTCGCCCGCTCAAGCTGGATGATATTGGCCGGGATCGCCGCGTGCTGGCTTATAACAAGCCGGTGGGCGAAGTGTGCAGCCGTACCGACCCGGAGAAGCGCCCGACGGTTTTTGATCACTTGCCCAAAACCAAAGGCGAACGATGGATCAATGTTGGCCGTCTGGATATCAATACCAGTGGTTTGCTGCTGTTCACCACCGATGGTGAACTGGCCAACCGGTTGATGCATCCATCGACCGGTGTCGATCGTGAGTACGCGGTGCGGGTTCGGGGTGATGTGGATGAGGCGATGATTACCCGGCTGAAAGAAGGCGTCTTGCTGGATGACGGCATGGCCAAGTTTGCCGATGTGAAATACTTCGATGGCGAAGGCCAGAACAAGTGGTATCACGTGGTGGTGATGGAAGGTCGTAACCGCGAAGTGCGGCGCTTGTGGGAAAGCCAGGGAATTGAAGTCAGTCGTCTTAAACGGGTGCGCTATGGCTGTATTTTTCTGCCATCCAATATTCCGGTCGGTACCTGGGTTGAGCTGGGCCAGCGTGAGCTGAATGACCTGTCAGACTCGGTCAGCCTGGAGCGTAAACGCGTGCGCCGGTTGGTCGGGAAAGAAAAAGAACAATTCCAGCGCCAGCAAAAGCGTCAAAAAATACGTCAGCAGGTTGGCCCACGTCCCAAGCGGCGTAACCCCGAAGCCTGATCCGTTCTGGTATTAATCCGGTGGCGTGGCGCAGGATTCTGGCAATGCCTGCTCACCCACCACCCGGTTGCGGCCCTGATGCTTGGCGCTGTACAGCGCCTGGTCGGCACGATGAATCAGACTGCGGCGACTGTCAGATACCCTCAGGCTGGCACAGCCAATACTGGCGGTGGCAGCGATATTGACCCCATGTGATGAAATACGCCGTTGGCTGATGGTCTCGCGAATCCGGTTGGCAACAATCATGGCATCGCTCTGATGGGCATTGCTGAGCAATACCAGAAACTCTTCCCCTCCAAAACGAAAGCACAGGTCCGTCTGGCGCATACAGTCGGTAATGGCTTGTACCGCGCTTTGTAGTACTTCATCGCCACTGTTGTGGCCATACTGGTCGTTAATCGCCTTGAAGTTATCCATATCGAGCATCAAGAGCGACAGTTGCTGGTTATGGCGATGGCTCAGTTCAATTTCCCGCTCCAGCGTCTGTTCCATGGCAATCCGGTTACCAGCTCCGGTCAAGGGGTCACGAAACGAGGCATCCCGTACTTTCTGATACAGCAAGGCATTACGCAGAGGATGGCGTAAAACCCCAAGCAGTACGTGCAAGCAGGATTGTTCGTGGTCATACAGGGGGGTGGCGCGAAAAAAAATCAGTTCGCCCAGGTCATCATCATGAAGATTCAGGGAGTGATTGACCCGGTGTGGGCCAACCCGCCCGAGGCAGACCGCCATAGGCAGGTCATACGAGCGATAGCTGATGCCATCAATAGGGATAGTGTTCTGGATATTCTGGAAGAAGAGTTCAATCAGCAGTCGCAGTTCCAGCGTGCTCTGGAGTTGCAGGGCGAGATGAAGCAGGGTTTCGGGTCGAATGGGGTCATCAATAACGGTGGCGTCGTTCGGCCCAGGCGGGTTACTGCGTTGTGATCGGTTCACCCCATCTTGCCTCTTGTTGTTTTATGACCAGATTATAGTTCATAAGCAAAGTTAATGCCTGAACTCTGGTGTTGATAAAATACTATATAACTCAATAACTTGTCTTTATAGCATCGGCTTTGCTGAAAAATACTCTTGGTTGGTGTCATTAAAAAGAACATATTTTTGACGCAGCAAGTCAATTTATTGTCAGTTGTTGACGTGGCGTGGATATAGAGAGCGGAGAGAATGGCGAGGGAATCGGAGCAAGAGTGTCTGACCGGAGAACACCCCGGCCAGACATCTCATTCAGCCTGAGTCCGCTAGTGGTCTATTCCGGGCGAAATGCGTGTTCGCCCTGGGCGTCCAGGCTCTGGCCATGAATACCGGTGGATGCCGGGCTCATCAAATGCAGGTACAACGGCATAATATCACTGGGAGGAGTTACATCGGCGGGGTTTTCAACCGGATAAGCGGCTGCCCGCATGGTGGTGCGGGTCGCTCCCGGGTTGATGGCATTGACGCGGATATTGCTGGTGTTTTCCAGCTCTTGTGCGAGTACCTGCATCAGCCCTTCGGTAGCACATTTGGATACCGAATAGGCTCCCCAATAAGCGCGACCAACACGGCCAACGCTACTGCTGGTAAACAGAATGGCGGCATCGGCGGGTGCCTTGTGCAGCAATGGCAGCAGCTGCTTGATCAGTAAAAACTGGCTGTTGAGGTTAATTTGCATCACCTTCATCCAGGTGTCGGCATGGTAGTTGTCGATGGGGGTACGCTGGCCGAGCACACCGGCATTCAACAGCAAGCCATCCAGATGCCCAAAGTGGGTTTCGATCATCTCGGCCAACTGACGGTAAGGTTCTTCGTCGCTGGTTTCCAGATCAAACGGCATAACGGCGGCTTGTGGCAATTGCTCGGCTTCAATCAGGTCGTAGGTATCGTTCAGGGCTTCCTGGGTACGTCCCAACAATAAAACGGTGGCTCCGGCCCGGGCATAAGTCAGGGCTGCTTCGCGGCCAATTCCGTAGCCAGCGCCGGTGATCAGAATAGTGCGCCCTTGCAGGGCTTGTGTTGCGGTCATGCGAAAATCCTTGGTCTGGTGGTTCGGGTCAGGGGGATGGCCTGGATCAACCGATACGCCGCCCTGGTGGTGCTGATCAACAGGATGGCGGCTAGCGGCCGAGCAAGGTGATCAGTTCATCCGCGGTATGAATACTGTTATCGGCTTGCCAGCGCTGCGGGTCATCGTGGTCTTCTATATAACCAAACAGGGCGGCAATGGTGCGCATACCGGCAGCCTTGCCGGCTTGAATATCGCGCAGATGGTCGCCCACATACCAGCAGGCCTCCGGTTGCAGTTCCAGCTGGGCTGCGGCCAGCAGCAGGCTTTCCGGGTCTGGTTTGGCGATACGAACATCGTCGGCACAGACCAGTACCGGTGCGCTAATGGCCAGCTTTTCCAGCAAGGGAACAGCAAAACGGCGTGGTTTGTTGGTGACAATGCCCCATTGCACCCCCAGCAGTTGCAATTCATCGAGTACGGCCCGGAAGCCGGGAAACAAGGCGCTGGCCGTGGCAAGGTAGTCGCCATAACGGTTGAGCAACTGCTCGCGGTAGTCACTGAATTCCGGGTGATCCCGGCTTATTTCCCAGGTGATTTCGGTCAGTGCCGCACCGCCATTACTGACTTGCTGGCGAATGGTTTTATGGTCCAGTGGGGGCTTGCCCTGTTCTTGTCGCAGCGAATTGACAACACCAAAAAAGTCGGGGGCACTGTCGAGCAGGGTGCCATCCAGGTCGAACAGGATGGCGTGTGGATGCGGCTGGCTCATACGTCGTCCTGTGCTGGCCGGATGGTGGTCATCAGGTAATTGACGCTGACATCCTGGTCGTTCAGTTTGTAGCTTTTGAACAGCGGGTTATAGGTCATGCCGGTAATATGGGTCGCTTGCAAATCAGCCTGGCGGCACCAGCGTGTCAGCTCACTGGGCTTGATGAATTTGGTGTAATCGTGGGTACCGGCGGGTAGCATTTTTAACAGGTATTCCGCTCCGATAATCGCCATGCCATAAGCTTTGGGGTTGCGATTCAAGGTAGAGAAAAACACATGGCCGCCGGGTTTTACCAGGGTGGCACACGCACGGATGATGGAAGCCGGGTCGGGTACGTGCTCAAGCATTTCGAGGCAGGTGACGACGTCGAAACTGGCCGGTTGCTGTTCGGCCAGTGCTTCAACGGCAATATGCTGGTAATCAATTTTGACGCCGGATTCGAGGGCGTGCAAACGGGCGATATTCAGCGGCGCTTCACCCATATCGATACCGGTAACCGTGGCACCGCGCTGGGCCATGGCTTCGCTGAGCAAACCACCACCACAGCCAACGTCCAGAACCTGTTTGCCAGCCAGTTCGGCAGCCTGGTCGATGTAGTTGCAGCGTAATGGGTTGATATCGTGCAGGGGTTTGAATTCGCTTTCCGGGTCCCACCAGCGGCTGGCCAGGGCTTCAAATTTGGCGACTTCGGCGTGGTCGACGTTTGCTGTACTGTGTTCGGTCATCATTGTTTCCTGTTGTCCCGTCGAGGTCTTGGGTTAATTCGGACGAATACGTTGTGACCACTGGCGCGCAGTGGCGGTCAGCTGGTCGATATCTATGTGGGTAAACTCGGCGTTATGCAACAGCGCCTGGCCAGCCACCCAGACATGGCTGGTATAACGACTGCTGTCGGTGTAAACCAGCTGGGATATTGGATCATACAGTGGTTGCTGTGATAGCTGCGACAGGTCAACTGCTTGTAAATCAGCCCATTTGCCAACTTCAATCGAACCGGTGTGCTGGTCGATGCCCAGTGCCTGGGCACTGCCCAGCGTGGCCATATGCAAGGCTTGCAAGGCCGGTACGGCGGCGGCATCGGCGGCGACGGCCTTGGCCAGCATGGCAGCGGTTTTCATTTCGGCCTGCAGGTTCAGGTCGTTGTTGCTGGCGGCACCATCGGTGCCCAGCCCGAGCGGAATACCGGCCTGCAACAGCCGAGCCGTGGGGCAAAAGCCACTGGCAAGTTTCAGATTGGATTCCGGACAGTGGACGACGCTGGCACCGCTCTGGCGCATAAGCTCGAGGTCCTGGTCGTTGATCTGGGTCATATGGACACAGCTGACGCCAGGGGCCAGAAAGCCCAGATCGAACAGGCGTTCGATAGGGCGCTTGCCGTATTTTTCCAGGCTGTCTTGCACCTCAAAGGCGGTTTCATGCAAATGGATCTGTACCGGTAGCTGCAGCTCATCAGCCATGGCGCGTACCTGGCGCAAAGGAGCATCGGAGACGGTGTAGGGGGCATGAGGCCCGAGTCCCAATGTCAGCAGATCGTGCTGTTGGCACTGGGTATGGACTGCCAGGGCTTTCTGTAGATAGTCATCGGCGTTGCTGGCGTAGTTGGTAGGAAAATCCAGAACCGGCATCAGGTTAACGTGGCGCATGCCGACGGTCAGCGAGGCCGCAATGGCATCCTGCGGATAAAAGTACATATCGGCAAAGGTGGTGGTGCCGGAACGAATCATTTCCGCCATCGCCAGTTCGGTACCCTGACGGACAAAGTCACTATTCACCCATTGGGTCTCGGCAGGCCAGATATGCTGCTGCAGCCAGGTCATCAAGGGTAAATCATCCGCCATTCCCCGGAACAGCGACATCGCGGCATGACCATGGGCATTGATATAGCCGGGCAGCAGTGCATGGTGGGGCAATTCGATGGTTTGCCGGGCGTCACGCTCAGATTCTGACGACTCAATGGCTTCAATACGGCCGTTTGTTACAAAAACCGAAGCGTGTTCGATGATCGGTTGATTACCATCCATTGGCACCAGCCAGCGAGCGTTGAGACGGAGGTCTGCAGTCATGAATAATCCTCATGTAAAAAGAGAGTAGATCGCCGTCAACGGTGGCGGGCACGAAGACGATTATATCCACCGCCCGGAGTGTTCGCGACCGCAGACTTGCAGAGTCTGCAAGATTGGAATCCAAAAGTGCGGTTTGGGCGGCCGTCAAGGGCAATGGAGCGCTTTTGCCCGAAAAGATGTTCGTTGCCGGGTATTTTGTTAATGCTGGGCTTGTGGTTGTTCTGAGACGCTTCTGGCAGGGAGTGTATTAGGTTATCGGGGCTTTTATGGTATGATGCGCGCTTTGTTTTGCGCTGCAAAATAACGCTGGTTCTGAACCAGTCTGTTGTCTGCAGCCAGGGCAGCGGTACGAATGGGTAGCGGTTGTGATTGCTGCCTGCTCCGGCGGTTGTTCTGTTAATCAATACAGTCAAGTGAATGCCATCGCCACGGTATGTGGCCAAGCGATACAGCACGGATCTTAATAGTCTATGGGTGAGTTAGCCAAAGAAGTTCTCCCGATTAACATCGAAGATGAATTGCAACAATCGTACCTTGATTACGCCATGAGCGTAATTGTCGGGCGAGCATTGCCCGATGTTCGGGATGGTCTCAAACCGGTGCATCGTCGTGTTTTGCATGCGATGAACGTACTGAACAACGACTGGAACAAGCCATACAAAAAATCCGCTCGGGTGGTTGGTGATGTCATTGGTAAATATCACCCGCACGGTGACTCTGCTGTTTACGACACTATTGTGCGTATGGCGCAGGATTTTTCCATGCGTTACACGCTGGTGGATGGCCAGGGTAACTTTGGCTCGGTCGACGGCGACTCGGCCGCAGCCATGCGTTATACCGAAATCCGCATGGATAAAATCAGCCACGACATGCTGGGTGATATCGAAAAGGAAACCGTCGACTGGGTGCCCAACTACGACGGTACCGAGCAGATTCCGGCAGTATTGCCGACCCGTGTGCCCAATTTGCTGGTGAATGGTTCCTCCGGTATCGCCGTGGGTATGGCAACCAATATTCCGCCGCATAACCTGACCGAAGTATTGACCGGTTGTCTGGCGCTGATCGACAACCCGGATCTCGATATCGACGCCCTGATGGAATACATCCCGGGGCCGGATTTCCCGACGGGCGCCTTTATTAATGGTCGTGATGGCATTATTGAAGCCTATCGCACCGGTCGAGGTCGCATTTATCTGCGTGCTCGCCACCATTTTGAAACCGACGAAAAGAACAGCAAGGTCAGTATTGTGTTCACCGAGATTCCTTATCAGGTGAACAAGGCCCGCTTGATTGAAAAAATTGCCGAGCTGGTCAAGGAAAAAAAACTGGAAGGCATTACCGAACTGCGTGATGAGTCCGACAAGGACGGTATGCGGATTGTGATAGAGCTGCGTCGTGGTGAAATGCCCGAAGTCGTGCTCAACAACCTGTTCGCCCAGACCCAGTTACAAGGCGTGTTCGGCATCAACGTTGTGGCACTGGTCGAAGGCCAGCCCCGCACGCTGAACCTGAAGCAGCTGCTGGAAGCTTTCGTCAAGCACCGTCGTGAAGTCGTTACCCGTCGCACCATTTTTGATCTGCGCAAGGCCCGGGAGCGCGGCCACTTGCTGGAAGGTCTGGCACTGGCACTGGCGAATATTGATCCGGTGATCCAGTTGATCAAGGAATCCACCAACGCTGCCGAAGCGAAGGAAAAACTGATCGTTACCGCCTGGCATCCGGGCGATGTCCTGGACATGCTGGAGCGAGCCGGTGAAGACGCCTGTCGCCCGGATGACCTGCCGGAAGAATTTGGCTTCCGGGATGGCAAGTACCATTTGTCGCCGGCCCAGGCACAAGCCATTCTGGATCTGCGACTGCAAAAACTGACCGGCCTGGAACATGAAAAACTGATCGAAGAGTACCAGCAAAAACTGGAAGAAATCGCCGAATATCTGGAGATTCTTGGTAGTGCCGATCGCTTGATGACAGTGATCCGGGAAGAGCTGGAAGCCATTCGGGCAGAGTATGGCGATGAGCGCAAGACCGAAATCATGGCGGTGAAGCGCGACCTGAGCATGGCTGACCTGATTCCGGAAGAGGATCTGGTGCTGACGCTGTCCCACAGCGGTTACGCCAAGACCCAGCCGATCGATGCCTATCAGGCCCAAAAGCGCGGTGGTAAAGGGCGTTCTGCCACGTCAGTAAAAGATGAGGACTTCATCGAACACCTGTTAGTGGTGAACAGTCACGATACCGTGTTGTGTTTTACCGATGCGGGCAAGGTGTACTGGCTGACGGTGTACAATATTCCGCAAGCCAGCCGTAATGCCAAAGGCCGTCCGATTGTCAATGTACTGGCACTGGATGAAGGTGAACGTATTACCGCCATTCTGCCCGTGGTCGAGTACCGTGAAGACAACTTTGTCTTTATGGCCACCGCTCGCGGCACGGTGAAGAAAACCTCGCTCGACCAGTTTTCCCGTCCACGCTCCAGCGGTTTGATCGCCTGTGAGCTGGATGACGGTGATCATCTGGTTGGTGTGGCCATTACCGATGGCTCGCGCGATATCATGCTGCTGTCTGATGCCGGTAAAGCGGTGCGTTTTTATGAAGGCCAGGACAGCGAAGGCAAAGGCGGAGTACGGCCGATGGGACGTACAGCCCGTGGGGTGCGAGGCATCACACTGGGTCAGGAGCAGAGCGTTATTGCACTGATCATTCCGGAAGAAAACGGTGCGATTCTCACCGCTTCAGAGCGTGGTTTTGGCAAACGCACGGAAGTGACGGAGTTCCCGACCAAGGGGCGCGGCACACAAGGTGTGATTGCCATGGTCACCAACGATCGTAACGGCCGTATGGTGGGAGCCGTGCAAGTGTTCGACGGTGATGAAGTGATGCTGATCAGCGATCAGGGCACGCTGGTGCGTACCCATGTCAACGAAGTATCACTGTTGGGTCGTAACACCCAGGGTGTGACCCTGATTCGTGTCAGTGAGAAAGAAAAGCTGGTCGGGCTGGAACGGATCTGTGATCCGGAAGATGATGAAGCCCTGTTGGCGGTATTGGCGAACGCTGATGACGCCGGCGATACGGCCGATCATAGTGATCAAAGCGATCAAGAAGCCGGTGTTGAAGACAATTCTGACAGCAATACCGACGACAACGGTGACGACGCAGAATAACAAGCTGCGTTCGTCTGGACGGGGCGCTCCGGCGCCTGCAATACAGAGCAATCAATCTGATGAACCGAGTGTTTAATTTTTGTGCTGGCCCGGCGGCATTGCCGAGTGCGGTACTGGAGCGGGCGGGTCTGGAACTGGCAGACTGGCATGGCAAGGGCTTGTCGATCATGGAAATGAGCCACCGCAGCGCTGATTTTGTTGCCGTGGCCAAAAAAGCCGAACAAGACCTGCGTGACCTGATGGCCATTCCCGACAACTATAAAGTGTTGTTTATGCAAGGTGGCGCCAGTAGCCAGTTTGCGATGGTGCCATTAAACCTGGCCAACGGCAGCGGCAAGGTCGATCAGATCGTGACCGGCCAATGGTCAAAAAAAGCGCTGGCAGAAGGCAAGCGTTTTGCGGATGTCCGGGTGATTGCCTCGACCGAAGACAATAAGTTTACCTCGGCGCCGGCACCATCAGAATTGGCCTTCAACGCCGACGCCGACTATGTCCATTACTGTCCGAATGAGACGATTGGTGGTGTGGCGTTTGATTATATTCCTGACACTGGCGACGTTCCTCTGGTGGCGGATCTGTCATCGGCGATTTTGTCTGATACGCTGGATGTCAGCCGTTTTGGCATGATCTACGCCGGTGCCCAGAAAAACATCGGCCCGGCGGGCCTGTGTGTGGTCATTATTCGTGATGACTTGCTGGGCAAGGCCCGGGCAACCACACCAACGATGTTCAACTACACCGTGTGTGCCGATAACGGCTCGATGTACAACACACCACCAACGTATAGCTGGTATTTGGCCGGGCTGGTGTTTGAATGGCTGAAAGAACAGGGCGGTATTGCGGCCATTGCGGCGGCCAACCATCGCAAAGCGGCACATTTGTATCAGTTTATCGATACCAATGACTTTTATGCCAACCCGGTTGCACTTCCCAATCGCTCGATCATGAATGTGCCCTTTACCCTGGCCGATGCGAATCTGGACTCCTTGTTCCTGCAACAGAGTGAAGCGGCCGGGCTGTTGAATCTGGCCGGTCATCGCAGTGTGGGTGGTATGCGTGCCAGTATTTACAATGCCGTTTCTGAAGCGGCTGTTGTTGCATTAACCGACTTTATGGCCGACTTCGCTCGTCGCCACGGTTAAGCTTGTACACTGGCTCGCCTGTCGGGTCAGTGATCCCATTCCAGATTAACGAAGCAAGGCAACTCATGAGTGAAGCTCAGGAACTCGAACAACTGCGCCAGTCGATTGACTCTATTGATCGGCAAATTCAGGAGTTGATCAATCAGCGTGCCCGCTGTGCCCAGCAGGTTGCAGAGGTGAAGGAAAAATACGCAGCGCCGGGTGAGTCGGTGATTTTTTATCGTCCTGAGCGGGAAGCACAGGTACTGCGTAATGTAATGGTGCGTAATACTGGCCCGTTGCCGGATGAAAATATGGCGCGCCTGTTTCGCGAAATCATGTCGCAATGTCTGGCTCTGGAAGAGCCATTGAATGTGGCGTTTCTTGGCCCGGAAGGGACCTTCACCCAACAGGCGGCAGTAAAACATTTTGGCCATGCCGTGTGCTGTCACAGCCAGGTCTCGATTGGTGATGTGTTCCGTGAAGTGGAAAGCGGTGCTGCCAATTTTGGGGTGGTGCCGGTAGAAAACTCGACCGAAGGCGTGGTGACCCATACCCTCGACAGCTTTTTTGATTCAAACTTGCAGATTTGTGGCGAAGTATCGCTGCGGATTCATCATCACCTGATGTCGCAAGACCCGGCCCAACCGATCGAACGGATCTACTCCCACGCCCAGTCACTGGGGCAATGCCGACGCTGGCTTGACCAGCATTATCCGGACGTGGAGCGGATTGCGCTCAGTTCCAATGCTGAAGCGGCGCGCCGTGCCAGCCTTGAACCGGGCAGTGCGGCGATTGCCGGTGAAGTTGCTGCTGATCTGTATCAGCTGGTTGTCTGCAGCGCCAATATTGAAGATCGCCCGGACAATACCACGCGCTTCTTGATTGTTGGCCGTCAGGCAACCCTGTCCAGTGGTGAAGACAAAACCTCGATCATGGTGTCCAGCCGCAATCAGCCGGGTGCCCTGTATCAGGTGCTGGAGCCATTTCATCAGGCCGGAATCAGCCTGACGCGTATCGAAACCCGACCAGCACGTACCGGCACCTGGAATTACGCCTTTTTTATTGATTTTGAAGGCCACAGTGACGACGCTGTGATCAGTACTGTGCTGGAACAGCTGCAACAGGTTGCGGCGGATTACAAATGGCTGGGTTCTTATCCGAAAGCCGTTCTGTAAGCGACCTGGTTACCGAGCCCTGTCTGTCCATCGATTGACGGGGTTGATTAAACAAGTGTTAGACATCTGGCCGTGCGGCTCCCTTGTCTGGCCCATGCTATGAGAGCAAATCATGAGTGTAGATTTTCAGCAGTTGGCCGTTGCCGGAGTGCGCGGTCTGAAACCTTATCAGCCTGGCAAACCGATTGATGAGCTGGCGCGTGAACATGGGCTGGATGAGGCCAATATTGTCAAGCTGGCCAGCAATGAAAATCCGCTTGGCCCCAGCCCGAATGTGATTGCCGCCATTCAGGGTCAACTGGCAGAACTGACCCGTTACCCGGATGGTGCCGGTTTTGACCTCAAGGCTGCCTTGTGTGAACGCCTGGGCGTGACCGCGGATCAACTGACACTGGGGAACGGCTCCAGTGATATTCTCGATTTTGCCGTGCGGGTTTTTGTCGACAAGGGCGATAACGTCGTTGTGTCGCAACATGCTTTTTCCATTTACGGTCTGGTGACCCGCGCCATTGGTGGCGAAGTGATCGAAGTGCCTGCCCTGAATTTTGGCCATGATCTGATGGCAATGGCGGCGGCGATCAATGACCGTACACGGGTTGTATTTGCCACCAATCCGAACAACCCGACTGGTACCTACAGTACCCGTGCAGAACTGGAAGCTTTTCTGGCAGCGGTACCTGAGCGGGTGCTGGTCTTGCTGGACGAAGCGTATTTCGAATATGCCGAAGTTGAAGACTACCCCAGCGGTCTGGATTACCTGTCACAGTATCCCAACCTGCTGGTCGTGCGTACTTTTTCCAAGGCCTATGGTCTGGCATCGCTGCGGGTCGGTTATGGCGTTTCCAGCCCGGTTGTGGCTGACCTGATGAACCGGGTTCGTCCGCCATTCAATGTGGATTCCTTTGCACTGGCTGCTGCCACCGCAGCGCTGAAAGATAGCGACTATCTGGCCAACAGTGTTGCGCTTAACCGTCAGGGTATGGCGCAGTTGGTTGCCGCGTTTGAGTCGCTGGGATTGAGTTATATTCCGTCAGTAGCCAATTTTGTGACCTTCAAGTTGCCTGCAGGCAAGGATGATCAGACGGTGAATCAACAGTTGCTGCAAATGGGGGTGATTATTCGCCCGGTCGCCAACTACGATATGCCCGGATACATTCGGGTATCGGTCGGAACGACGGCAGAAAACCAGACATTTATTGATGCGTTGACGAAGGTGCTGGCTTGACCACAGAGAATGGATTCTTTGTTCACCGGGTCGCGGTAATTGGCCTGGGGCTGATTGGTTGCTCCTGGGTCAAGGGACTGCGTGCCCAGGGGGGCGTAGGCGAGGTGGTCGGCTTTGATCGCAACCTCGATTCAATGGAACTGGCTTGCGAGACCGGCATTATTGACCGCTACGCAACCTCCCCCGGGGCAGCGGTTGCCGACGCCGATCTGGTGATTGTATCGGTGCCGATTTTATCGGTACGTCCGGTGCTGCAGGCATTGAGTGCGAGCTTGCCGCAGCATGCGGTGATTACCGATGTCGGCTCGGTCAAGGGGTCGGTTGCTGCAGATGTCAAGGCGGTATTCGGGGCCGGGTTTGGCCGCTTTATTCTCGGCCACCCGATTGCCGGTTCTGAACGCAGTGGGGTGGCCGCGGCGGATGAACATCTCTACTGCCGGCACAAGGTGATCATCACGACCGAAGCCCATACCGACAACACCGCACTGCAACTGGTCATGCAGGCCTGGCAAGCGGTGGGAGCCGACGTCGAAATCATGTCGGTGGATCATCACGACGAAGTATTGGCCGCGACCAGCCATCTGCCGCATTTGCTGGCCTATTCGTTGGTGGATACCCTGGCCAACAATCATGAAAACAAAGAAATCTTCAATTATGCGGCGGGTGGTTTCCGTGACTTTACCCGGATCGCTGCCAGTAGCCCGGAGATGTGGCGGGATATTTTTACCGCCAACCGGGAGCAATTGCTGGCAACCCTGGACCTGTTTAACAAAGACCTCCTGCAGTTACGTGAGGCCATTGTCCAGAATGACACCACGACCCTGATGGGGGTGCTGACTCGTGCCAAGGCTGCACGGGATCATTTTTCAAACATACTTGCCCGCAGGGCCTTTGTGGAACCTATGAAAACCAGTTCTCTTTCCTATCTGGTGCAACCGGCCAAGTGTTTGTCCGGCACCTTTCGCGTACCTGGCGACAAATCCATTTCTCATCGCTCCATCATGCTGGGTTCGCTGGCCAATGGTGTTACAGAAGTCAGCGGATTTCTCGAAGGTGAAGACAGCCTGGCAACCTTGCAAGCCTTCCGGGATATGGGTGTGGTGATTGAAGGCCCGCATCGTGGTCGTGTGACCATTCATGGTGTTGGCCTGCATGGCTTGAAAGCACCGGCCAATGCCCTGTATGTCGGCAACTCTGGCACCTCCATCCGGCTGTTGTCCGGTCTGTTGGCGGGTCAGTCTTTTGATGTCGAAATGAGTGGTGATGAATCCTTGAGCAAGCGTCCAATGGGGCGAGTGGCTGATCCGTTACGACAAATGGGCGCCATTGTGGAAACCGAAGAAGGCGGTCGTCCACCGTTAAAAATCAAGGGTAACCAGGCCCTGAAAGGTATTCACTACGTGTTGCCCATGGCCAGTGCTCAGGTCAAGAGCTGTGTGCTGCTGGCGGGTTTGTACGCCGAAGGCAGTACATCAGTGACGGAACCGGCACCGACCCGGGATCATACCGAACGCATGCTGAAAGGCTTTGGCTACGATGTGCAGGTGGATGGCAGCACGGTGACGATCCAGTCTGGCGGTGAATTGACGGCGACCAGTATTGATGTCCCGGCAGATATCTCGTCCACTGCGTTTTATATGGTGGGAGCCAGTATTGCACCGGGTTCCGATATTACCTTGCAGCATGTTGGTATCAATCCGACCCGTATTGGCGTGATCAATATCCTCCGTGCCATGGGTGGCAATATCGAGGTTATGAATGAGCGTGAAGTTGGCGGTGAACCGGTAGCTGATATCCGGGTACGCTCGGCCCAGCTCAAGGGTATCCATATACCGGAAGACCAGGTGCCGCTGGCGATTGACGAATTTCCGGCGATCTTTATTGCCGCCGCCTGTGCCGAAGGGGAAACCATCCTGACGGGAGCAGAGGAATTGCGCGTCAAGGAGAGCGACCGTATCCAGTCTATGGTTGATGGCTTGAATAGCCTCGGCGTTGCGGCGCAAGGCACTGCCGATGGTGCAATTATTCCCGGTTTTGGCCCTGAAGGCAGCTTTGGTGCTGGCGTGATCGCAAGCCATGGCGACCATCGTATCGCCATGAGTTTCTCAATGGCTTCATTGCGGGCAGAGGCAGCGATTGTTATTCATGACTGCGCCAACGTCGCGACCTCTTTCCCGGGTTATGTTGAACTGGCCAATAGCACAGGGTTACAGCTGCAAATACAAGGAGATGTGGGTGGTGACTGATTCGAGAGCAACGTCAATTCCGGCAGCAGTCCCGACGACGTCTGCGGTTATCGCCATTGATGGCCCCTCCGGTGCTGGTAAAGGCACCGTTTGTGCGCTTTTGGCTGAGCAGCTGGGCTGGCATTTGCTGGATAGTGGTGCGCTGTACCGGATTACCGGTCTGGCCGCCAGCCGCAAACAGATTGCGCTGGATGACGAAGTCGCTGTCGCCGCTGTCGCTGCGGTGCTGGATGTGCGTTTTGAACCACGCAGCACTGGAGTGCAGGTGATTCTGGAAAACGAAAACGTGACCGACACCATTCGCACTGAAGACGTTGGCAGCCTGGCCTCTCAGGTTGCGGCTTTACCTGCAGTACGCGATGCCCTGTTGCAGCGGCAACGTGACTTTTGTCAGGCCCCGGGCCTGATTGCTGATGGCCGGGATATGGGTACCGTGGTGTTCCCTCTGGCCGAAGTTAAAGTATTCCTGACCGCCAGCGCCGAAGAGCGGGGCAGAAGGCGATATGAGCAGTTGCTTGACAAGGGATTTGATGCTAGTTTACCCGCCCTTATCGAAGACATCCGAGCTCGCGATGAACGCGACAGCAACCGGGCTGTTGCTCCGCTGAAGCCTGCCGATGACGCTATAACCATTGACAGTACTGAGCTGACGATCGACCAGGTGTGCGGACACGTGGCAGATCTTGTTCGCAAAGCAGGACTGGTCTGAGATGAAATCCGGTACGTTTGCCAGCCCCCTGCTCTAAGGAATCAGAAGCGTACCAGGGTTTTTGTATGATTTGACCCAAATGTCTGGCCATTTGGAACGCGTCACTATTCCGTCAACCATTTCATCGGAATATACGCTTTTATATAGGTATTAATTCATGACCGAAAGTTTTGCTGAGTTATTTGAAGAATCCTTGAAAGAACTGGACATGCAGCCCGGTTCTATCGTCACTGGTACCGTAGTCGACATCGACAGCGACTGGGTAACTGTGAACTCAGGTCTGAAATCTGAAGCTGTTATTCCCCGCAGCCAGTTCCTGAATGAAAAAGGTGAACTGGAAGTTGCTATTGGCGACGAAACCCAGGTTTCCCTGGAAGCGGTTGAAGACGGTTTTGGTGAAACTAAGCTGTCTCGTGAAAAAGCCAAGCGTGCTGAAAGCTGGAAAGAGCTTGAGAAAGCCTTTGAAGCTGAAGAAATGGTTACCGGTATTATCAACGGTAAGGTTAAAGGTGGTTTCACTGTTGACCTGAAAAACATCCGTGCCTTCCTGCCAGGTTCTCTGGTTGATGTCCGTCCAGTACGTGACACAGCCCACCTGGAAGGTAAAGAGCTGGAATTCAAGGTTATCAAGCTGGACGCCAAGCGTAACAACGTTGTGGTTTCTCGTCGTGCCGTTCTGGAAGCTGCCAACAGCCAGGAACGTGAAGAATTGCTGGCTAACCTGCAAGAAGGTCAGTCTGTCAAAGGTATCGTCAAGAACCTGACCGATTACGGCGCATTCGTCGATCTGGGTGGTGTTGACGGCCTGCTGCACATCACCGATATGGCCTGGAAGCGCATCAAGCATCCAAGCGAAATCGTTGCTGTTGGTGACGAAATTGACGTTAAAGTCCTGAAATTCGACCGTGAACGCAACCGCGTTTCCCTGGGTCTGAAACAACTGGGTGATGATCCATGGGTCAACATCAATGACCGTTACCCTGAAAATGCCCGCGTTAAAGCCCGCGTCACCAACCTGACTGACTACGGTTGTTTCGCAGAGCTGGAAGAAGGCGTTGAAGGTTTGGTTCACGTTTCCGAAATGGATTGGACCAACAAGAACATTCACCCATCCAAGGTTGTTCAGGTTGGTGATGAGATCGACGTGATGGTTCTGGATATCGACGAAGAACGTCGTCGTATCTCTCTGGGTATCAAGCAGTGCACCATGAACCCATGGGAAGAATTCGGTACCAAGTGTAACAAGGGCGATAAAATCTCCGGCAAGATCAAGTCAATCACTGACTTCGGTATCTTTATCGGTCTGGACGGTGGTATCGATGGTCTGGTTCACCTGTCTGACATCTCCTGGAACGACACGGGCGAAGAAGCCGTTCGTAACTACAAGAAAGGCGATGAACTGGAAACCGTTATCCTGTCTATCGATCCAGAGCGTGAGCGTATCTCTCTGGGCGTGAAACAGCTGGAAAGCGATCCGTTCTCCGAGTTTGTTGCAGTTCACGATAAAGGTGCTGTTGTTGTTGGTAAGGTCATTTCTGTTGATGTCAAATCAGCGGTTGTTGAATTGTCTCCAGGCGTAGAAGCTTCCCTGAAAGCTTCTGAAATCAGCCGTGACAAAGTAGACGATGCCCGTACTGTGCTGAAAGAAGGCGAAGACGTACAAGGTGTTATCACCATGGTTGATCGTAAAAACCGTGCGTTGAGCATCTCTATGAAAGCCAAAGACAATGCAGAAGATCGTCAGGCTCTGAAAGAACAGCGTACCAAAGCGGATGCTGAAGTATCTGGACCGACCACCATTGGTGATCTGATCAAAGAACAGCTGAACCAGAAAGACTAAGGTCAAGCTGCTCTGAATAAAAACCCGCTTCGGCGGGTTTTTTTATGCCTTGTTATCCAGTTTTGATAGCAGGGCATTATTTCGGTATTGCTTGAGACGGTATTGCTTGAGACGGTATTGTTTGAGACGGTATTGTTTGAAGCGGTATGGTTCCAGACAGTCAGGAAAGGTTTTCCTTGATTGGCAGTGCGCTTTTATGTCGATTAGCTATAGGGATTGTCTGGATATTTCAGGTAACATCGTGGATGAAATGGCTTTCCCATCTTTGAGTACATAAACAAACATCGAACGGTTGCATTTGTTGTCTGCTAACTGCATGATTTGACAACAGTTATTGTCATGCAGTCACCTCATGGAGGAAAACACTGTGACTAAGTCTGAACTGATAGAACGTATCGTCAGTCGTCAGCCGCAGTTATCTGCCAAAGATGTCGAGTTAGCCGTTAAAACGATGCTCGATTATATGTCGTTGAGCCTGTCGTCGGGTGAGCGGATTGAGATTCGCGGATTTGGCAGCTTCTCGTTGCACTATCGTGCACCGAGGATCGGGCGTAATCCCAAAACTGGCGAAACGGTCGAGTTGCAAGGCAAGTTTGTGCCGCATTTCAAGCCGGGTAAAGACTTGCGCGACCAGGTTAATGACAGTATCGACGGCGAACACTAGGGCCTTGTCGGCCAGGTAATATCATGCTGCAAAAAATCAGGATCGGCATAAGTCTGATCTCATTCCTGCTTATCTTTCTCTATTGTCTGACATTCGCGACTCGTAACAGCGAGTCGCTGGATGTGTTTTTTCTGGTAGGGGCTCCTGTCAGTCTGCCGGTTGCGCTGTGGTTTGGTCTGATGTTGGCACTTGGTTGTGCTATTGGCCTGCTGGCGGGTGTGATGTCCGTCTTATCAAAGAAACGCAAAATCCGCCGCTTGCAAAAAGCGCTGGATGAATTAGAGAAGCGATCTGGCAGGCTGCCCTAGGCTGGCATCATGATAGAATCCGTAATTGTGTTTATACTGGTGCTGGTAGGTACTGGCATCGGCTGGACACTGGGCTATCGTTCCGGTAAGGCTCGCCCCAAAAGTACACCGGTTGACTGGATTCCCAGTATCGATTTTATTCTTGCACAAAACACCGACCTCACTCTTAAACGTATTGTTAATGCCCAGACACTGGATGATGATTCGGTTGAATTGTTTCTCCGTCTCGGCTGTAGTTTGCGGGAAAAAGGCGAAGTCGAACGTGCTATTCACTTGCACCAGACCCTGTTTGCCCGGACTGACCTGAAGGGCGTACTGCTGCAAGAACTGGAGCTGGAACTGGCGATGGATTTTTCCATGGCGGGTCTGCACGACCGGGCGGAACGCCTGTTGCTGGAATTACTGGAGAGTCGTGGCCGTATCCAGGAAAAAGCAGCCATGGTTTTACTGGAATTGCTGGAAGGCGAGGGCGAGTGGCAACAAATTCTCGACCTGAATCAGGCCAAAAAATTACCCACTTCCCCTTTGTTACAACGCCGTGTGGCACATGCGGCGTGTGAATTGGCTGAACGGGTGGCAAGTAGTGGCAATTATGTTGAAACCCGTCAGCTGTGCCGCGCCGCACTCAAATCAGACAGTCGCTGTGCCCGTGCTTTTGTGGTGCTGGGGAATATGGCGTTTGAGCAAAGCGAACCCCATGAAGCGGTACGCTGCTATCTGAAAGCGCTGGATCATGATCCTGGCTCCATTATTGCCATGCTGGAACCGATGGTGAAGTCGTTCCGTCAGCTGGGCGATCCCCGTGGTTTGCTGGCCCACTTGCAGCGTCATGGTGAAGAGCTGAATTACGTGCCTGCTCTGGTGGCCCGTGCCGAAACCCTGGCCGATCTCGAAGGGGCGGACAGCGCCATCGCTGGATTTATCGAGGATCTTGAACGTTATCCATCCTATACCGGGTATGTGGCGATGTTGGGCTTGTTGCTGCGCCACAAGCAGCGTTTGACCGAGTCGCAGGCCCATGGGGTGTATGATATTCTCCACCGCATCGATACCGATGACCCGAGCTTTGTCTGCAGTCAATGTGGTTTCAAGGCGCGGGAATTCCATTGGCGCTGCCCAAGTTGTAAAAACTGGGCCAGCTTCAAGGCTATCACCTCTTCCAGTCACTCCTCCGTTGTTATTGAAGACCTATGACTATTGATTCTTTCCGTTCTGCTCCACCTGTTTCCGCTGCTGTAACTTCTCCTATCGTGGTGGCGCTGGACTACCCCTCATCGGAGGGCGCACTGGCAACCGCCAGATTGCTGGACCCTGCCAGTTGTCGGGTGAAGGTGGGTAAAGAGCTGTTTACCGCCGCTGGGCCGAGTGTCATCGAGCAATTACATGGGCTTGGATTTGATGTGTTTCTCGATTTGAAATTTCACGATATTCCCAATACCTGCGCCAAGGCTGTCGCGGCTGCGGCCGACCTGGGTGTCTGGATGGTGAATGTACATGCCAGTGGTGGTCGTCGCATGATGGAAGCCGCTCGTAATGAACTGGACAAGCGTTCCAACCCTCCGTTGTTGATTGGTGTAACGGTGCTGACCTCCATGGATGGCTCTGATCTGGCGGAGTTGGGCCTGACGGTGACACCGGAGCAGCAGGTAGCACGACTGGCAAGCCTGGCGCAGTCATCGGGGCTGGACGGTGTTGTGTGTTCTGCCAATGAGCTCGCGGTTATTCGCCAGCATTGTGGGGCCGAGTTCAAAACAGTAACGCCGGGTATCCGTCCATCCTGGAGCACGAATCAGGATCAAAAACGCGTTATGACACCCGAACAGGCAATGGCTGCAGGGGTTGATTATCTGGTCATTGGCCGACCGATTACCCAGGCGGAGAATCCGGCTGCAGCGTGTCAGAAAATTCTCGATAGCCTGGCCTGATCGCTGATGTGTCTGCTGCTGGGAGTGCTTATGGATGAGCACTTATTCAATACGATGTCGGTACTGTGATAGCAAAAGCGCAGCAGTAGATTTAACCAGACCAGCGGCGGAATGGGGCTGAGTTGGCGTAACAATCAATGACGTAACAATCAATGGCGCCATGATCAACGACGCCATAATCAATGACACCATAAAGCAACAACGGCAAATCGTCGGGATCTGTTTGGATATAACAAGAAAGAAAACACGGATAGGATCAATTGAAGAAGGAATCGGCGAGAGCGATTAGCAGAACTTCATATTACTTGCCTGGCTCCCCGAGCTGGACTTGAACCAGCGACCAATAGATTAACAGTCTACTGCTCTACCAACTGAGCTATCGGGGAACATCAGCAAGTGGTGCGCATTATACGGAGCCAGCGGTTTGTGTCAATAGCCCAGAATTAAATAAACAAGAGAAAATTCAAGGCGTTAGGCGTTCTGCCGGAGCGTCGGTAGAAAGTATTCGACGCATCAGCAGAAGCCATCTTTAATCTTTGGCGATACGGCTGAAAACCACACCTTTCTGGTTTTTGTATTTGGCGTTTACCCGTTTGTTATACGGACGTTTGGCAGGGCTGCTGAGCGTTTCGAACGACAAGGCACAAATCACCATGGCTGGTCGTAATGCCAGCGGCAATTTACCATTGTTATAAAACTCCAGAACGATCTGGCCATCCCAGCCCGGGTCGATTCGTCCGGCGGTCAGGTGAACCACCAGACCAAGGCGTGCCAGTGAGCTGCGACCATCAAGCCATCCAACCAAGTCGTCCGGGATGGTGACAGATTCCATGGTTGCGCCGAGTACCAGCTCCCCCGGATGGATATAAAGCGACTGATCATGTGCAATTTCGATTTCCTTGCTCATGATATGGTCGATATCGCGCTCCAGCTGTGCGCGTTCACCGGAAAGATCCAGGTGAGTGGCAGAGTTATTGCTGAAGACTCGAAAACGGTGGTCGAGGCGCAGGTCAACACTGATGCCAGCAATCGCATCGGGGCCTGGAGCTGGCTCGATAGTAATGCTGCCCTCACTCAGGCGCTGTTCAATGTCGGCATCACTTAATCGCATGGCGGTTCTCTGATTATTGGGTCGATTTACAGGTCGCTACTGACCAGGTCGATCTGATATTGGATTTTGCCTTTTTTGCGATCCACCAGTTTTACCAGCAGGTAACCCTTGTCTTTCGCCAGCCAGGCATAAATGTCTCGTTGATCATCACGGACTTGTTTGATCTTGATGGTATCCAGCACGCCAATTCTGGTTTTTAACGGCTCTTCCGCAACGATAACAAATTCATAATTGCGTACCCGGTTTTTCTCGAACACCTGATAGCTGAGTTGATCCTGACCACTGGCAAGATCCAGGCTGACTTGCAGCATATAGGTCAGCTTGTCTTGCAGCTTGTCTTGCCAGACATCGTTAAATTCACGCGACTGCAACGGTGAATAAATCCGCTGCCGGGCAGCGTCAAACTGATATTCCTGATCATCTTCCTGGATCAGTCCTGAGCCCCGGTAATGGTAGCTTTGCGGCTGGATAATGCCATCCTGCAGTGAAAAAACCGCCTGCTCCTGCACCGATGCGGCGGAGGCGTCAGCCTCAAAGGTCATCTGCCAGAGCTCATCCTGGCGCTGTACCAGACGGCGCTCAGCATCAATGTTGAAACTGAAAAACCCCCATTCGTAGCGACTGGTATATTGTGCCCTGAAGGGTTGCAGTGTGGCGTGTTGTACTGCTGGCAGCTCGTCTGGTATCGCGTTGTGCTCTGGTTGCAGTCCGACATCGTCCGTCGATGACGGGTAGGTGCTATCCGTGCTGTCCAGAGTAGGGGGCTGAGTGTCACCGTTACTGGCCAAAGCCAATAAGGGTGACAGTAGCAGAGTACAGGCCAGGTATTTGATTCGTCTCACAGATCATCCTCACTGCGATGGTGATTGATTACTGGGCTGTCAGTCTGAGTCCGGATGGCGGCAGAAGTTTACTATCAAGAGTGACACCTTTATCAGTCATCTCCAGTCTGCCTTGTGTACACCATTTGACGATGATTGGATACAACACATGCTCCTGGGCCTGTACCTTGCGTTGCAGGCTGGCGGCGGTGTCGTCTTCCTCAATGGGCACACTGGCTTGAGCGATCACTGGGCCACCATCCAGCTCTTCGGTGACAAAGTGTACGGAGGCTCCATGTTCTTTGTCACCGGCATCAATGGCGCGTTGATGGGTGTCCAACCCTTGATACAAGGGCAGTAGGGATGGGTGAATATTGATCAGGCGGCCGCGGTAACGACGAACAAAGTCGGCGGTCAGGATGCGCATGAATCCCGCCAGCACTACCAGATCCGGGGCAAGGTCATCGATGGCCCGCATCAGATGGGCATCAAATTCCTCGCGGCTGTTGAACTGCTGATGGTCCACCAGTACCACCGGAATATCGCGGTCGCGGGCATATTGCATACCCGCTGCCTCTGGGCGATTACAAACAACACCGGCAACCATGGCGTCAATATCGCCCGTCTGGACAGCGTCGGCAATGGCCAGCATATTACTCCCCGTACCGGAAATCAGTATCACGATACGAGGTTGATCAAGTGCCGAGTCGGTCATCATACGGTGCGGTGACCGATGAATTCCACGCTGGCTTCTTCATCGGTTTTTTCAACGATATTGCCAATAATCCAGGCTTGTTCACCTTCAGCGTTCAGCAGGGCGATCGCCTGGTCTGCTTTGTGTTCCGGCAAGGCGATGATCATGCCAACACCACAGTTAAAGGTGCGGAACATTTCTGCGGTGGCGACATTACCGGCTTGTTGCAGCCATTCGAACACCGCAGGCCAGCGCCAGCTGTTGGTATTGATCACGGCTTTGCAGTTGTCTGGCAAAACGCGGGGGATATTTTCCTGGAAACCGCCGCCGGTGATATGCGACAGCGCGTGCACTTCGGTGGCATTGATCAGTTGCAAGGTTGATTTGACGTAGATGCGAGTCGGTGCCATCAGAGCGTCGGCCAGCGGCACACCGTCGAGGTCCTGTTGCAGATCGGCATCAGCAACTTCAAGGATCTTGCGTACCAGCGAGTAGCCATTGGAATGCGGGCCACTGGAGGCCAGCGCGACCAGGGAATCACCGGCCTGAACCTTGGTGCCATCAATGATGTCGGCTTTTTCAACAATACCAACACAAAAACCGGCGAGATCGTAGTCTTCGCCTTCGTACATACCGGGCATCTCAGCGGTTTCACCGCCAACCAGTGCGGCACCGGCCTGTTCACAGCCGGCACCAATACCACTGACAACAGCTGCGGCAACGTCAACGTTCAGGTGGCCGGTGGCATAATAGTCAAGAAAAAACAGCGGCTCGGCACCAGAGACCACGAGGTCATTGACACACATGGCGACCAGGTCGATACCAATGGTGTCGTGCTTGCCCAGATCCATAGCCAGACGCAGCTTGGTGCCCACGCCATCGGTACCCGATACCAGAACGGGTTGATGGTAGCCTTGTGGCAGTTCGAACAGAGCGCCAAAACCGCCAAGGCCGGCCATGACTTCCGGGCGGCGAGTGCGTTTGGCTACGTCCTTGATGCGTTCTACCAGTGCGTTTCCGGCATTGATGTCAACGCCAGCGTCTTTATAGCTTAGGGATTTTGATTCGGTCATTCGGATTCACAGGGTGGCTGCAAAGAAGCGGGGTATTCTAGCGATTTGTGTCCGCCACTTCACCTGCTGCGACAAAGAAATAGTACGACAGGCCAGTTAATTGGCGCAGAAGCGCATGGAAACCGGCTTTTGTTACGATCAGCATCCCCAGATCATCAAGTCACTGGCGGAGTTCTCTTGGGTGCGTGGCTTGTGCGTGGCACAATAGCCACTGTCCGATGTCTTGGTGTTGTTCCTGCTCCCGGTATTGTTGTTGTGATGGTTATGATGGCCGCAGTCAATGTGGGGCTATCAATAACGGAGCTTATAAGGCTTGCAATATAAGGCTTATAAACAGTCGCAGTACCGATAGTCGCAGCAACCCCTTTGGCGTCAGAGCAAGAACCCATGTTCGCGGTGGTTGTACGCCGTAAACCGGAATGACAAAGGAATTTTCACGCGTGCGCTCAGTCTTTCTGCGATTGATGTATTGTCTGTTGTTACTCTCTCCCGTGGCCTCTGCCGGGGTAGTAACGGATCTGTATCTGGCCTCTATTGAAGTGGCAGATAGAACGCCCGCGACGCGAGAAGCGGCGATGCCCGCAGCATTGCTGCAGGTATTGACCAAGGTGTCGGGCAAACCTGCGGCAGAGCTGAAATCTCTGACCGGTAAGTCATCGAGCCGTTATCTGGCCAGTTATCGTTACACCTCGCAGACGGATGGCGGGGCTCTGGTACTGCAAGCCATGTTTGCTACAGGCCCGGTCAATGACTTGCTGGCCCGTCATGGATTGCCGGTGTGGGGCAGTAATCGACCGGATGTCATGTTCTGGCTGGGATTGTCTTATAATGGTAGCCGATCGGTTATCAGTGCCGATCAATATCGGGGCTGGCGCAATGTATTTGCACTGCACGGGATTCCAGCCGTCTGGCCGATTCAGGACCTGGACGACCAGATGGCGCTACCAGCCGAACGCCTGTTCGGCTTGTTCCGGGATGATATCCGGGCAGCTTCTGAACGCTATCACACGGATGCCATTGTTGCCGCCCGGATCACTCCGTCTGGGGATGGCTGGCGTGCGGATGGTTATCTTGAATATCACCATGACCACTTTCCGCTGGATATTCGCGGCAAATCGGAGTCGGCAGTTATTGCTGCACTGGCCGAGGCAGTGAGTGGCTATTTTTCCAGTCGCTACGGCGTGGTGACTTCAGCAGCCGATTTGGCAATAGAGCAACAGACGCTGACCATACAGCAGGTTAGCCGCTACGACGATTATCGGGCTGTGTTGGCATTACTGGCTTCAGTATCCGGGGTAGAGCAGGTGTCGGTTCTGGGCGTTCGTGGCGACAGTCTCGATCTGGGGCTGACGCTGAATGCCAGTTGGTCGCAGGTGCTGACTAATATCCGTTTTGACCGTCGAGTCAGTGATAGCAACTTGCCGGATACACTGCTCTGGATGGGGCATTAATGGTGACGCCGCACCCTCAGCTGACCTTGTCCGTCTATGTGCGGGATGATGCGCGCATTGCCAATTTTTATGCCGGACCCAACGAAGAAGTCATCCAGGCTGTGCAGCGCCAATGGACGTTATCAGGAGACCCTTTCCTGTTCCTCTGGGGGGATTCCGGTTGCGGCCTGAGTCATTTGTTGCAAGCGGCGTGTCATTATGCCGATGGTCTCGGTCATCACAGTGTCTATCTGCCATTAAAAGAGCTGGTGAACTACAGCCCCGAGGTGCTGGATTCACTGGAACAATTACCCTTGGTGGTACTGGATGATATCGAGGCAGTACTGGGCCATGACGACTGGGAGCTGGCCCTGTTTCATCTGTTTAACCGGGTACGGGAAAACGATGGCCATTTGTTGATCTCGGCACGTTGTCCACCTCAACAGCTGGCTGTGGCGCTGCCGGATCTGGGGTCCCGATTATGCTGGGGCGTGGTGTACCATTTGGCATTGCTGCAGCCAGAAGAGCGGGCTCTGGCGCTGGTCTTGCGGGCGCGGCAGCGGGGTATTTTACTGGCAGAAGACGTGGCGCGTTTTATCGTCTCGCGAGGGCCGGAACATATGGAAGGCCTGGCTGATATTCTGGATCGTCTGGACCATGCTTCGTTGACCCATCAGCGCAAATTGACCATTCCGTTTGTCAAGGAAGAGATGGACTGGTAACACAACCAACCTTGGCAAGGCCATGTCGATGCTGTTGGTGCTGTTGGAGTAGGTGTGTTTATGGTGCTGGTATAGGTGTGCTGCAGGTGTTGTTGGGCAGGATAAACAAGACGGTCTTGATAAAACGTTACAGCTAATTCTGAAGATTCAGCTATTGATGTCTGGCTGCCTTGTCCCCACGCCAGGCATGGGAACAAGGAAGACTGAAGCCAAAATACGTCGCCGGATCAGTTACCCAGCGCTTTTTGCAGGCGCGCAATGGCATCTTTCAACGTCGCCAGACTGGTTGCGAACGACAGTCGCATAAAGCCTGGCGAACCAAACGCCGACCCAGGCACCATCGCCACACCGGCTTCGATCAGCATCTTCTCTGCAAAGTCGATATCATTGGCAATGCCCATCGTATCCATCGCGCCCTGAAAGCTCGGGAACGCGTAGAACGCGCCATCCCCTTCAAGACACTCAACGCCGGGTAACGCATTTAATGCCGCTACCAGATAGTCGTGACGTTCCTTGAACGCAGCCACCATGGGTTTGACGCAGTCGTTACCGCCTCTTAAAGCGGCTTCCGCCGCCACCTGGGAGATCGAGGCCGGGTTTGATGTGCTTTGTGACTGGATCTTTTTCATCGCCCCAATCAGCTTGGCTGGCCCGGCAGCATAACCAATCCGCCAGCCAGTCATGCTGAACGCCTTGGATACACCGTTCAGAACGATGGTGCGCTCGTACAGCTCAGGGCAGGCGTTGAGAATATTGTGGAAGCCACACTCAGCCCACAAAATCAGCTCATACATATCATCGGTGGCGATCAGCACATCCGGATACTGTTGCAGCACCGCGCCGAGCGCTTTCAGTTCATCCAAGCTGTAGGCTTTGCCAGACGGGTTGGATGGGCTGTTCAAGACCACCAGACGCGTTTTGGGAGTAATGGCCGCATCCAGTTGCTCAGCCGTCATCTTGAACTGGTTGTCCATTGATGTTTCAACAATCACCGGCGTGGCTTCCGCAATCTTGACCATATCCGGGTAAGACACCCAGTACGGCGCCGGGATAACGACTTCATCGCCAGGGTTTAACAAGGCCAGGCTCAAGTTGAAAAAGCTTTGCTTGCCACCACACGACACCAGAATCTGATTTGCTTCATATTCCAGGTTGTTGTCGTTTTTGAACTTGCTGATAATGGCTTGTTTGAGTCCCGGCGTTCCATCCACAGAGGTATACTTGGTGAAGCCTGCATCAATAGCCGCAATAGCCGCTTTTTTTATGTGCTCAGGGGTGTCGAAATCCGGTTCGCCGGCGCCAAGGCCGATAATGTCCTTACCTTCTGACCGCAAAACCGCAGCACGATTGGTGACTGCCAGCGTAGGGGAAGGCTTGATCTGTTGAACGCGATCAGACAGTTGCAGGTCCAAAATGTGTATCCTCAAAACAGGCGTGATAGAAAATTGACAACCGGAGCAATGTTGCAAAATGATGAATTGTCCGGAATGAATGCCAAACTGCGGAATCTTACTAAATCTACTGACATACTGGAATCCCTATGAGCAAGACGTTTGCGCTCACGTCCAAATATTCCCCTGCCGGAGATCAGCCTGAAGCCATTCGGCAGTTAGTGGCCGGTATTAACGCCGGACTTCTCAAACAAACCCTGCTCGGCGTTACGGGTTCCGGTAAAACCTACACCATGGCCAACGTTATCGCCCAGTGTCAGCGGCCGGCGATTATCATGGCGCACAATAAAACATTGGCGGCGCAGCTGTACGGCGAGTTCAAGGAATTTTTCCCCGACAACGCTGTGGAATATTTTGTTTCCTACTACGACTACTACCAGCCAGAAGCCTATGTGCCCTCATCGGATACGTTTATCGACAAGGATGCTTCCGTCAACGAACACATCGAGCAGATGCGGCTGTCGGCCACCAAGGCACTGCTGGAACGCCGCGATGCCATTATTATCGCCACCGTATCGGCCATCTATGGCCTTGGTGATCCGGATTCCTACCTCAAGATGATGCTGCACCTGGTGCGCGGAGACCAGGTTGATCAGCGTACTATTCTACGCCGTTTGGCTGAGCTGCAATATACTCGTAACGACATGGATTTTCACCGCGGCACCTATCGAGTACGGGGAGAAGTGATCGACGTCTACCCGGCAGAAAGTGACGACGAAGCCGTACGTATCGAACTGTTTGACGACGAAGTCGAGCAGCTCAGCAGTTTTGATCCACTGACCGGCGCCATACACAACCGCCTTGGCCGCGTCACGATCTATCCCAAAACCCACTACGCCACCCCGCGCCAGCGTATTCTCGATGCCATTGACGGCATCAAGGTCGAGCTGGACGAACGGCTGGAATACTACCGCAACGAGAATTTGCTGGTCGAAGCCCAGCGGCTGGAACAGCGCACCCGCTACGATATTGAGATGATGCAAGAGCTGGGGTACTGCTCCGGCATCGAAAACTACTCGCGCTACCTCTCAGGCCGAGAGCAGGGGGCCGCGCCGCCAACCCTGTTTGACTACATCCCCAAAGACGCGCTGGTATTTGTGGATGAAAGTCACGTTACCATCCCCCAGATTGGCGGCATGTATCGGGGCGACCGTTCCCGCAAGGAAACCCTGGTGCAATTTGGCTTTCGGCTGCCATCGGCACTCGACAACCGGCCGATGCAATTTGAAGAGTGGGAAGCCATCGTACCGCAATGCATCTTTGTCTCCGCCACCCCCGGCAATTATGAAAAAGAGCACCAGGACGCAGTGGTCGAACAGGTGGTGCGGCCCACCGGCCTGGTCGACCCGATTATCGAAATCCGCCCGGCCACCGGTCAGGTCGACGATGTGCTGCATGAACTGCGCTTACGGGTCGACAAGGGCGAACGGATACTGATTACCGTACTCACCAAACGTATGGCCGAAGACCTGACCGACTTCCTGTTTGAGCAGGGCGTGCGCGTTCGTTACCTGCACTCCGACATTGACACCGTCGAGCGGGTAGAAATCATCCGCGACCTGAGGCTGGGCGAGTTTGATGTGCTCGTGGGTATTAACTTATTGCGAGAGGGGCTGGATATCCCGGAAGTTTCGCTGGTGGCTATTTTTGATGCCGACAAGGAAGGCTTTTTGCGCTCCGAACGCTCACTGATCCAGACCATTGGCCGCGCCGCCCGTAACCTGAATGGCCGGGCAATACTTTACGCCGACCGGGTAACCGACTCCATGCGCAAGGCGATGGAAGAAACCGACCGCCGCCGGGAAAAACAGGTCGCCTTCAACGAAGAGCACAACATCACTCCCCAAGGCGTCTTCAAATCGGTTGAAGACATCCTGGAAGCGGCTCCTGCACCCGGTAAAAAAGGACGCAATGGCAACCGTAACCGCAAAGTGGCGGAAGACAAGCCGGATTATGGATCAGCCGACTGGAGCCGACTCACCGCCCCCGAGCTGGTGAAAAAAGTCGCCGAAGTTGAAGACCGCATGTTCAAAGCCGCCCGCGACCTCGATTTTGAAACCGCCGCCAAACTCCGCGACCAGCTCCACGACATGAAAGCCAGAATCATCGCCAACAGCTAATATAAAAAGTGGCAGCCGACCGATTTCCCCCTTTTTCGAAAAAATTCAGGAAAAGGGTTGCACGACTACAAAACCAGAAGTAATATGCGCGCTCTCTTTAGGACTATAGCTCAGTTGGTTAGAGCGCTACCTTGACATGGTAGAGGTCCCCAGTTCGAATCTGGGTAGTCCTACCAAGAATTCTTTTACAAATCAGCCGCTTACGAGCGGCTTTTTTGTGTCTGTCAGGCTGGTTTCGACGTGTTGGCAATTCGTTGGCAATATACAGTGGTTTCTTGCAGCTCTTTTCCTGTTCTATTTTCGTCACTAATCATCTGATCAGGTAGTGAGTATGTAGCTGTCTGTCAAATGGACTTGGACACGTTGGGTTTCTTCCTCAGCTCAACCAATAGATCCTTGATAGCTTCTGCATCAGCTTGAATGAAGCCAAGAATTTTTACCACAAATCTAAGGTTTTCGGCATCCTCTAATTTACCTGAGCCTTCAGGGCCATGCGCTCCACATCAACGTGGTTCCCGATGTCGGTACTCGTAATAGCTGGAACGGCTGATATCAAACGCATTGCAGACCATTTCAACAGACATTCGCTCACTCAACTGGTCTATCAGCGCGTACGATTCATCTCGTCCGACATCAAGATTTTTAGTATGTCTTTTTCCTGTTCAAGGCGCTTGCAGCTCCTGAATACGACGCTGCTCCGGGGTTAAGGCCTTGCCCTTCGGGGTGATACCGTCACGCTCCTCGGTTAGTTGGTTAACCCAGCGCCGGATAGCGCTTTCACCAATTCCCAAGGACGCGCTCGCCTGGGGAATCGTGTAACCTTGATCCAGCACCAGGCTGGCTGCTTCCTGTTTGAACTCAGGAGAAAAAGAACGTCGCTTGCTGGTCATCAGACACCTCGTTTATGGTGGCGATATTACCAACTGCGTTGATGTCTGGAATCATTGAACCACTAGATATCGATTAATTCGTCAAAACTTACAGGATGTTCGAGTGGCTGAGATTGTATTGGGTACTTTTTTGTTGTCATGGATTTGCTCTGATGGCTGAAATTATTCCTGCTTTAAGCAGCGCTGTATTGGCTAGAATGACGGCAGGTGAGAAGCGCTTTGCCCTGCGCCTGAAAAACCTTCTTGAGGATGATTATCTGTGCTGGTTCGATATTCCAGTGGGCAGGGAACGTCGCTATCCTGATTTTATTATATTGCATCCCGCTCGAGGGTTACTGTTTCTGGAAGTGAAAGACTGGAAGGCATCGACACTTAAACGGCTGAATAAACAAACGGCTTCCTTGCTGGTGAATGACAAGCCAATCGAGGTAGCGAATCCATTGGAGCAAGCGCGGCAGTATATGTTGCAAGTGGTCAATCTCTTGAGTCGGGACCCTCAGTTGCTGCAAAGTGAAGACAGTCGCTATCAAGGGAAATTATGTTTTCCATATGCTTGGGGAACAGTACTGACCAATATTAATCGCCAGCAAATTACCAACAATACAACCGATGCCCAACGGGAGGCGGTGCTTCCGGATAACCTGGTTATTTATAAGGATGAAATGCTGGAGTCGACGAACGCCGAGGTATTCCAACAGCGTTTGTGGGGCATGTTTAACCATCGTTTTCCCAATAAATTAACGGTGCCGCAAATTGATCGCATTCGTTGGCATTTGTTTCCAGAAGTGCGGATATCGTTGCAGCAGGATATGTTTGCCATGGCAGACAATGCAGATTCCGATGAATTGATATGCACTGAAGACGATGATTCATCGCCGCCGTTGAATACCGCACTGCCAGATATTGTTCGAATTATGGACATTCAGCAGGAGAAGTTGGCGCGTAGTTTGGGAGCAGGCCATCGAGTGATACATGGGGTGGCAGGTTCTGGCAAAACGCTGATTCTTGGCTATCGCTGTGAATTGTTGGCGGCAACCAGTAGTAAGCCGGTTCTGGTGTTGTGTTTTAACATTACGCTGGCGCGTAAGCTGAATGCGCTCATGTTGGCCAAAGGGTTGGAGCATCGGGTACAGGCATTGCATTTTCATGATTGGTGCAAGCGTCAATTGAACACTTATCAGGTTAATACGGTTGCCGGGCCTGAGCCTGTCTGGGAGCGTCAGGTGGAATCGGTGATACAGGGAGTAGCACAAGGGCATATTCCTCGTGCCCAGTATGGAGCCTTGTTGATTGATGAAGGACATGATTTTGAGGCGGAATGGCTGACTCTGCTGGTGCAAATGATCGATCCGGAATCGGATTCTCTATTGCTGCTTTACGATGATGCCCAGTCGATCTATCAAAAACGATCCGGTCTGGGGTTCAGTTTGTCGAGCGTTGGTGTCAAGGCGCAGGGGCGGACAACCATCTTGCGCCGGAATTATCGCAATACCCGTGAAATTCTGGCGTTTGCATATCAGTTTGCCGAGCGATATATCTGCGCAAAAAGCTCAGATGATGACCACATACCGGTATTGGCACCGGAATCTGCCGGACGTTCTGGCCCTGTGCCTGTGGTTACGATGGGCCAGCACTGGCTGGATGAAATGGCTCATGCCGTGGCGCACTTGCAGCGTTGGAAAGCCCAAGGTATGCGCTGGAACGAGATGGCAGTGTTGTATGTTACCGGGCAGCAAGGTTCGACGTTGGCCAGTTATTTGAAACGCAGTGGTATCCCCTGTGTCTGGTTAGCTTCTCAGTCGTTCAAATTTGGGTATGACCCACAACAAGACAAGGTCGCTGTGATGGCGATTCCTTCCAGTAAGGGGTTGGAGTTTCCCGCGGTTGTTGTGATGGGTAGCGGTGAATTATCTTGTGATGATGAACAACTGGTCCAGAGTGCTCGGTGGTTATACGTAGGGATGACGCGGGCGCAAAGCGAGTTGCAACTGACCTGCTCGAAAAACACGCCGCTGGTGGCTCAATTGCAAGCGTCCGAAACATCCATCGTAGATACCGTAGAATACTGAAGCGCTTTTTTATTGAGACAGCCACGAATTTTTTTATTAGGACAGCCATCACTGGGGCATAGCCGACGAGAAAGCACAGATCTTCTTCTGCGTATTACGGCGACTCATACATCCCTTACAAATCAACCCATTCTGGATTAGTGTATGGTCGAATAAGAACCATAGAACCGATCAGAAAGGAAATGGCTAGTGGCGAGTGAGATACTTATTAGTTGGGTTGGCCAGCATGATTTGGATGCAAGATTTAAGGGGCAGGATGGGCCTGTGCTTGCCACACTTAAGACTCATGCATTCAATAATGTAAGGCTTTTGTACAACTATCCTCAGGATCAGGTTGAGGGATATCTCAAATGGCTTGATGAAGAAGTCGAAGAAATCGCGATTGATGCCAAGTTTGTTGAACTTTCATCACCAGTGAACTTTGGTGAGATCTATGAATATGCCAGTCGGTATTTAAACTCTCTGGATGAACAAGAGCGGGAACAACTTGCCATCCTGCTTAGCCCTGGCACACCGGCTATGCAAGCTGTGTGGATATTGCTTGGCAAGACCCGTTTCCCTGCAACGTTTTATCAATCCTCGAGGGAGCAGGGGGCTCACACGGTAGAAATCCCTTTTGAAATTGCTGCGGAATACATCCCTCCCGTCAAATCCCTCAGTGCTGGCCAGCTACAAACGCTCAGCAATACTAACCCACCGGATAATGCGGCCTTTAAAGACATCGTTACCCGCAGCGATGCCATGCAGGCGTTGATTCAGCGTGCGCAGATTCTGGCTGAGCACGAAGTGTCAGTATTGATTGATGGCGAATCCGGTACCGGAAAGGAGCTGTTCGCCCGCGCCATTCACAATGCCAGCCCTCGTGCAGACAAGTCCTTTATTCCTGTGAACTGCGGTGCATTTCCGCCAGAACTGATCGACTCCATGCTGTTTGGTCACAAAAAAGGCGCGTTTACCGGAGCCATTGCCGACAAGCCCGGCTACTTCGAACAAGCCAACGGCGGCACCCTGTTTCTGGATGAATTTGGCGAGCTGGAACCCGCCGTTCAGGTGCGCCTGCTGCGGGTTCTGCAAGACAAAACCTTCACCCGCGTTGGCGACACCAAAGAGCAGACCAGTGACTTCCGCCTGATCGCCGCCACCAACAAAAACCTGATTGAAGACATCGCTAAAGGTGACTTCCGTGAAGACCTGTTTTACCGCATCGCCGTCGGTGTATTACACCTGCCACCGCTACGCGAACGTAATGGCGATGTGCTGTTCCTGGCCGATAGCCTGCTTGATGCAATGAAAATGGAATATCTGTTACTCGAAGGTAAAAAAATTTCCGCCTCTGGCAAAAGCGTTATCCAGAAGCATCGCTGGCCGGGCAATATTCGTGAGCTGAAATCTACTTTGCTACGTGCGGCGCTGTGGGCCAGTGGTAACGAAATTACCGGAGATGACATGCAGCAGGCCTTGTTCAAAACCGCCAGCAAGCAAGACTCAATTATGGCTCGTGATGTAGCTCAGGGGCTTGATATTCAAGCACTTCTGGATGAAGTCGAAAGCCATTACGTTAAACAAGCGCTACAGCACAGCGCTGGGCAAAAGACCAAAGCTGCCGAGCTGTTGGGGTATAACAACCACCAGACGCTGAGCAATAAAATGAAAAAGCTGGGCATTTCAGCCGAAAGTTGAATTTCTGGCACACCAATCGCTATCAAGCACCATAGCCCCGATAGCTCAGGGAATATTATTTACTCAAGGAATAGAACATTGGAAAACATGTCTGTAGCCGTACTGCCGGATCGTAAAAAGAAAATTGTCCAACTGATTGGAGCCATGAATAACGGCTTGTTGGAACGTACTGAACAGGTAAAGCTGATTTTGTTGGCAGCTCTGGCTGGAGAGCATGTACTGTTACTTGGCCCTCCTGGTACCGCTAAAAGTGAGCTGGCAAAACGATTAAAAAATGTATTTGTTGAAGCTGATTACTTTGAACGCTTGTTGACCCGATTTTCTGTTCCTGAGGAGGTTTTTGGGCCACTGTCTATTCAGGCGTTGGAAGAGGATAAATACAAGCGCCTGACAAGTGGCTATTTGCCCGAAGCCTCAGTCGCCTTTATTGACGAAATATTCAAAGCGAATAGTGCGATTCTCAACAGCCTGCTGACTCTGTTGAATGAACGCCAGTTCGACAACGGCAATCGGCGTTATCCCATACCTCTGATCTCGGTAGTGGCAGCCAGCAACGAACTGCCGGAAGGTGAGGAGCTGGATGCTCTGTATGATCGATTTATGCTGCGCAGTTTTGTGAATCCAGTTTCTGATGGCAGCTTTGAAAACCTGCTGACTCTTGGCAATGAAACCTGTGACCCAGATTTATCCATACGCCTGAAGATTGACGATCTTGCTGAAGTTCAACAATTAGCTGAAAAGGTCGAATTAACTAGCGACGTGATTGAGCTATGTAAAGAATTCCGTCGTTACTTGAAGCAAGAAGACATCTATGTATCCGATCGTCGCTGGCGCAAACTGGTTAAGCTGATGAAGGTCTCTGCCTTTACCTCCGGTTTTGATGAAGTATCCAGCTACGACGCCTGGATCCTGCCGCATTGCCTCTGGCAAAAGCCAGAGCAGCTCGAAGGGCTGCAAGAAGTCTATAAACAAGCGATCTCGTTAACTGGCGATTTTTCTGCGGATCGGGTTGCTAAAATGCTGGTTGTCTGGGAGTCGAAGCTGAAAGAAGAGCAAAATGCAAAACGTCAAAAAATAAATAATCGAGGCGAGCTGCTTTACTGCGGCCCGGATGGTAAATCAACAACCCGCAAAAGTGGGCGATATCAAAAGAAAAATAATAATGGCGAGAAACTTTATCATTGCGAATATGATGGTGAAACGACTCAGAAGAATAGCGGGTATAACCAAACGAACAAACCCTTTATGGTTAATGGCCCTAATACTCCCTTTATGGAGTCGATGTGTTATTCCGCTTCCCATATTCAGGAACGGGTCACGCAAGTGACTTCAGTTAAGAACCAAATTTCAGCTCATATCGAACATCTCAATAATCAATTGGAGATGGTGGATCTGGTTTTCGAGGAACACTTCTGGATTGATCCAGCTCTGAAACCTGACATCACTACCAATATTCGTAATGCCAAAAAGCACACAAAAGGTCTTCTTGATCGTTCTGAGGTGTTGGTAAATGGTTTTGAAGGTCTGCCCCAAGAAGATGATGTTATTGAGGGGGGAACTTTGTGACTGATTCGTTGCCCATGCCAGCCGCTCAACCTGGCCGGAAGGCTTCTGGCGGTTTGCTTAATCAGCTTAACAACCAATTCAGCTATCTCGATCTGTTGCCAGAGTCACTGCTGCCTGTCGTTATTACGCATTCCGGTGGCGAGCTTGAAGCTCGTTGCCAGTCATTTGCGCAGTTGCGTCAGTCCCTGTTAGCTGGTGCCGAGCTGATATCTCCGTGCCCTTGGTTGCCTGAGGTTGTTCAGCAGCGCGTGCTGGAGCGAATTGAGCAGTCGGGCATTGCCCGATATTGCAAAGATAACGAAGAGGTCACTGATGCGCTGATTCTGGACTTGCTTGATGCTCTGGAACACAAACAGGAAACGCAGCGAACGTTGGCACTACAGCATGCTGAAGATCTGAAGCAACAACAGTTGTCAGTATTGCAGCAAGAGCTGGATGCTCTGAGCAAGAAAAAGCAAAAACGGCAAACTGCTGCGCTGACACAGGAGCAATTGAACGAAATTCAGGCTCATGGAGAGGTATCAGCCTGGCTGGAGGTACTCGTTGGATCTGATGTTTTTTTTCCGCAGGAGTGGGACGAACGTCTGCTGGTGTGGCAGCAGCTGGAATCAGTTTTTAACGACCTTGGTTTGATCACGGGTCTGGGGTGGGATTTATCGTGTGGTGTATTGCAAAGTCACGGCTGGATGAACCTGGTGCGCCTGCACAAGCTGGTCGAGCAACTGCCACAACTGCGGGAAGTGATCGAAACGTTGGGGCGTATGAAAGACACTGATGGTGAGCCCATCATTGAAGAAATTGTGTCGCGCATGAGTGTGGTTGCACGTCATCAACAGGAGGTCACCACACCTCTGGTGCCGATGGAAACCAAAGGCATTACCCGTTCTGACTCCATCAGTCGCATGTTACCGCAAGAAGCGGCCTTTCTGGGGCATCCGGTATTGAAAAAACTCTGGCACGCCCGCCGAGCTGAACATGCTCTTCTCAGCTATGCCGTCGAAGGTACAGAGATTGTCCAGCTGATAAGTGAGCAGGAACAGGATGTTCGTGAAGAAAGAGCAGGGAAGCAAGCGAATAAAAACCGTGGCCCGATGATCGTGTGTCTGGATACCTCTGGCTCGATGAGCGGTACACCGGAAAATATCGCCAAAGCGCTGGTATTGGAGTGCTTGTCAGTTGCTAAAAAAGAAAAGCGTGAATGTTATGTCTATTTATTTGGCAGTCATGGCGAAGTTGAGGAGCTGGAATTGACACCAACCGAACAGGGTCTGGAGCGAATGATTCAATTTCTATCGATGTCTTTAGGTGGCGGTACGGATGCCGAAGGCCCGTTGCGCCTGGCATTGGAAAAGTCCGAGCAAGAGCAATGGCAGAAATCTGACATTATGATCGTGAGTGATGGCGAGTTTCCGGTTTCCAGTGATTTGGTCAAAAAAATCACAGCGGCCAAGGAACAACGAATGCTTTCGATTCATGGCACACTGATTGGCAATGCGGATCGTGCTATGAGCCGCATTTGTGATCCACTGCATCGCTTCGACCGTTGGATCGACTTGCAACTGAACCAGCGCTCTCAATCACTTTGATAAGGACATCGCCATGTCAAAAGCCAAAGACAATTTTGAAATCGCCATTCAGGATGCCGAGCGTATCCTGGAAGCCTACGACAAACTTAATAGAGATCGGATTGATAACCGGGACCCGGAAGAACTTAAACGTGCTGCCTTGATTATGTCTTTGACGGCTTGGGAAACCTATGTTGAAGACCGAATCACTGAAGAATTACAAAGCCAGATGCGACCTCTGGAGGGGTCTCAGGTTGCGCGTTTTGTAAATGGAACCCTTGAGAAAGAACTGAAGTATTTTCATACGCCAAACACCAGAAAAACGAAGCAGCTATTTGAACGATTTCTGAATGTGGATGTGACTGCCGGCTGGAACTGGGCCGGTTTTGAAACCAAGACCTCTACGGTAAAACTTGATGAGTGGATTAAAAAACGCGGTGATGCTGTTCACCGGTCTGTTATGGACAAGCAATCCGGTCACCTTGTCAGCCGCAATGATATGAGCAAATGCGTGGCTTTTTTCAAGCGTATCGTTGAGGTAACCGACAAGGTTCTGGATGTCGAATAACCAGGGAAAGCAGTAAAAATGAGCAAAGAATTTCTGGAATCGATCAACTTTGAAAATCTTCGCCCTCATTGGGAGGATCTCGCGAACCTGGCTGTAGTGGTTCAATGATTCCGGACACCAACGTAGGTGGTAATATCGCCACCATAAACGAGGTGTCTGATGACCAGCA
>NZ_JAUYVX010000016.1:0-113233 GCF_030688925.1 Oceanobacter sp. 3_MG-2023 | reverse complement strand
CTGGAACGCTGGCGTCAACGGCCGTTCCGGGCACCGCACCATACGGCGTCCGGGGTGGCGCTGGTCGGCGGTGGCGGCAACCCGCGACCGGGTGAAATCTCACTGGCCCACGGCGGCGTTTTGTTCCTCGACGAGTTGCCTGAATACAGCCGCAAGGTGCTGGATGTATTACGCGAGCCGCTGGAAAGTGGCCGAATTGTGATCAGCCGTGCCCAGCGCAGCGTTACCTTTCCGGCCCGGTTTCAGCTGGTGGCGGCAATGAATCCCTGTCCGTGTGGCTATTTTGGTGATCCGTCTGGCCGCTGCCGCTGCAACGAAGAACAGGTACGGCGTTATCAGGGCCAGGCATCCGGCCCCTTGCTCGACCGTATTGATCTGCATGTCGAGGTGCCCGCGATTCCGGCAGCGCTGCTGCACCAGTCGGCACCGGGGGAAAGCAGCGCCGAGGTACAACAACGGGTACTGGCAGCCCGGCAACGACAGTTACAACGGCAGGGTTGCTGCAATGGAGAATTGAGTGGCAACGAGCGTGACCGGGTTTGCCAACTGACGGAGACCGACAGCGCCTGGTTTCTGGCGGCGGTGGAAAAACTCAATCTCAGCGCCCGTGGTTATCACCGAATGCTCAAGCTGGCGCGCACCATTGCCGACCTGGATGGGGCCGAATTGATAGGGCGGCGGCATTTGCTGGAAGCGGTCGGTTATCGCAGTCTGGATCGGTTTATCCGGGCCTCGGATTCGTCGGGATAATTCGTCGGGACACCTGATTCGTCGGGACACCCACCAAGCGCTATCAAACGGCCACGGACGGGTGAATGGCTCATAATGCAACTTTTACCCTCTCGCCCATGACGGCTTCCATCGCCATACTGGCCAGTCCGTTGCGCTGGCTGTCGCTGCGGGCGGTTTCCACCATCGGGGTGATGCCGTTATCTTGCTGGTCATCAGGGCGGAGGCTCCGTGCAATCATCGGATCATGAAACACCACTTACCACCGACGCAGAACGATACCGGGTTGTTTTTGCGGGGGTGTGTGCATTGATTCTCAGTGTCGGCCTGGCGCGTTTCGCCTATACCCCGATGTTGCCTGTGATGCAGCAAGAAGCGGGTATGTCGCCCTTGATCGGCGGCTGGCTGGCGACCTTTATTTATATCGGCTACACCACGGGCACGCTGATGGCGATGCTGATCAAAGACCCGTTGCGCCGCTATCGCCTCTACCGGCTGTGCCTGATACTGGCGCTGGCCAGTACTCTGGCCATGGGGTTTGTCACCAACGCCATCGTCTGGATGCTGTTGCGGTTTATTGGCGGGCTGTCGGGTATTGCCGGGATGTTGCTGGCCTCCGGGCTGGTGCTGAACTGGCTGATTCGGCATCGTCACCGGCCACGACTGGGGTTGCATTTTACCGGTGCCGGGCTGGGTATTATCGTCTCCGGGATCAGCGTCAGTCTGATGGGCAACTGGTTAAGCTGGGAGCAACAATGGATCGGTCTGGGGCTGTTGGGGCTGCTGTTTTTTATACCGGCCTGGTGCTGGATGCCACGTCCGGAAGTATTGCCGATTGGCCAGACCGCCAGTCATGCCCCTGTAGCTGCCAGCTCCCGGCGTTGGCTGGTATTGATGGCGGCGGCTTATTTTTGTGCCGGTTGTGGTTATGTGGTCGGCGCGACCTTTATTGTCGATATTCTGGAAGCCTTGCCCTTGCTGTCGGGTAACGGTGCCTGGGTCTGGGTGATTGTGGGATTGGCGGCGACGCCTTCAACGTTTTTGTGGGACAACGTCGCCCACCGGATCGGGCAAATTCCCGCGCTGTTACTGGCGTATGGTTTACAAATGCTGTCGATGTTGCTGCCAGCCATCAGCGACAACCTGGTGGTTAATCTGATCAGCGCCGCCCTCTGGGGAGGCACCTTTGTCGGGATCGTTAACCTGACACTGACCTTGATTGGTCGCCGTTTTCCGCACAACCCGTCCGGTGCTATGGCTGGGCTGACCTTGAGCTACAGCGTCTCGCAAATGGTGGCCCCGGCCATGACCGGTTACGTGATGATGCTTACCGGCCAATATCAGTCCGCGTTGCTGACGACCACCGCCGTTATGGCGATGGGCATCGCGCTGTTATTGCTGACGCACTGGCTGGAGCCAGAACAGCAGGCGGTGCCTGCCCAGGCATAAAAAAGTTTGCCCGGCGGTCATCGCCGGTAGCGGTGGGCGCAACCCCGCCTCCTGCGACCGGTACGCAAAGCCGACAGCGAAGCCTGATTTTGTCGTGTCTCTGAGCTAGAATGCAGGCCTGATTCAGAGGACATGTCGTGGTCGATTTAACCCAACTCAATCCCCGCCAACGCGAAGCCGCCAAATACATCGACGGCCCGCTACTGGTACTCGCAGGCGCCGGTTCCGGCAAAACCAGTGTGATCACCCGCAAGATCGCCTACCTGATCGATGCCTGTGGCATCAAGTCTCACCATATTGCCGCCGTGACCTTTACCAACAAGGCCGCCCGCGAAATGAAAGAGCGGGTCACCGCCCTGACCGGCAAAGGTGGCGCGCGCGGATTAACGGTCTCGACCTTCCACAACCTGGGCCTCAATATTATCCGCCAGGAGCTGGCCGCTTCGGGCTACAAGGCTGGCTTTTCCATCCTCGATCAGGACGACTGCAAGGGTATTATCCGTGACGTGATGCAACGCGAACACGGTGATGACGGCGATATGGTCGAGCTGGTGCAAAGCACCATTTCCAACCTCAAGAACGACCTGATCGCTCCGGCCGACGCCATCCAGCAGGCACAAAGCCAGCAAGAAATGCTGATTGCCCAGACCTACTCGATTTACCAGCGCATGCTGAAAGCCTACAACGCGGTGGATTTTGACGACCTGATCATGGTGCCAACGCTGCTGTTCCGCGATTTTCCTGATGTACTAACGCGCTGGCAGAAAAAAATCCGCTACCTGCTGGTGGACGAATACCAGGACACCAACACCTCCCAGTACGAAATGGTCAAGTCGCTGGTGGGGCATCGCACCGGGCTGACCGTGGTTGGCGACGACGACCAATCGATTTATGCCTGGCGTGGTGCACGGCCGGAAAACCTGTCGTTGCTGAAACAGGATTTTCCGACCCTGAAGGTCGTCAAGCTGGAGCAAAACTACCGCTCCACCGGCCTGATTCTGAACGCCGCCAACCGCGTGATCGACAATAACCCCCACGAGTTCCAGAAGCGGCTCTGGTCCGATATGGGCTACGGCGACCCGATCCGTATTCTCAAATGCCGCAACGACGAAATCGAAGCCGAGCGTATTGCTTCCGAAATTGTCGAACGGCGGCTGCGGTACGGCGCAGGCTACAAAGACTTCGCCATTCTCTATCGCGGCAACCACCAAAGCCGGATGATGGAAATGAAACTGCAAGGGTTTCAGGTGCCGTACAAGATCAGTGGTGGCCAGTCGTTTTTTGGTCGCAACGAAATCAAAGACATCATGGGCTACCTGCGGCTGCTGATTAACCCCAGCGATGACGCCGCCTTCCTGCGCATCATCAACACCCCGCGTCGGGAAATCGGCCCGACCACTATCGAAAAGCTCAGCGAATACGCCATGAAGCGTGGCACCAGCATGCTGTCGGCCACCACTGAAATGGGCCTTGAGCAACTGCTGACTCCCAAAGCCGTGGATCGGTTGCGCCGTTTTGGTCATTGGCTGGCAGGCATCACCCGTAATGCCTACAGTGACGACGCCATTGCTGCCATCAAGGAAATGATCGAAGACATCGATTACGAAGGCCATCTGGCGCAAAGCTCCGCAACGCCAAACCAGGCAGAACGGCGGATGAAAAACGTCTGGTTTCTGGTGGACTCCATCCAGAAAATGATCGACAAAGCCGAAGAAGTCGGTGACGAAGTCACCATCGAAGACGCCGTTGGCAAACTGATCTTGCGTGACATGCTGGAACAGCAGGAAAACGACGACGACTCCGACCAGGTGCAGCTGATGACCCTGCACGCTTCCAAAGGTCTGGAGTACCCCCACGTTTACATCGTCGGCATGGAAGAAGAACTGATGCCGCACCGCAACGCCATCGAAGCCGACACCATCGAAGAAGAACGCCGCCTGATGTACGTAGGCATCACCCGCGCCAAACGTTCGTTAACCCTCACCTACGCCGGTAAGCGCCGCCAGTATGGCGATGTCTCCGATACCACCCACTCCCGTTTCCTCGACGAACTGCCGCCGGACGATATTGAATGGGAAGGCAAAACCGAAACCACCCCGGAACAGCAAAAACAGCGCGGCCAAGAAACCCTGGCCGGGCTGAAAAACCTGTTTGGAGATTTGTAGGCGGGGATTTGTAGGAGCTAACGCGGACACCCACCATACGGCCGGAACCGGGCCCTACGCAATTATCCGCAATAAAACCCGGTATCCATGGCGGCTAATGCAATTTCATCTTCGGCTTGATCACCCGGGTCAGCCAGTCCAGAACCACAATAATGGCTCCCCGGAATTTGCCGTGAATCGCCAGCTGGTGCATGCGATATAACGACACATAAAACAGGCGGGCGAGGTTACCCTCAACAAACATGGACTTGCTGCTGAGGTTGCCCATCAAATTACCGACGGCGCTGTAACGGCTGAGGCTCACCAAGGAACCATGGTCGTGGTATTTGAACCCCTTCAGCGGCTTGTTCTCGCGTTCGTTAAGAATATTTTTATAGACGCAGCTGGCCATCTGATGGGCAGACTGGGCGCGGGGTGGCACCTGACTGCCGTCTTCCATGGTGAACGCACAGCAGTCGCCGATCACCCAAACATCCTTGAGTGGTTCGCCATCCGGATTATTGGCCTGCAAAAAATCGTTCACAATAATCTGATTGGCGCGGTTCAGCCCAAGTCCTTCAATCTGACGGATAAAATCCGGTGCCTTCACGCCCGCGGCCCAGACCATCAGGTCGGCATCGATACGGCTGCCGTCCTTGGTTTGCAGCCCTTGTTCATCGGCGGCACTGACCATCACCGCAGTCTGGATAGACACCCCCAGCTCGCGTAACTCCCGGGTGACGGCGGTGGATATACGCTCCGGCAGAGCAGGCAGTACCCGTGGCCCGGCCTCGACCAGCGTTACCTCCAGCTGATGCCGCGACATGCCCGCCATTCCGTAAGAGCGCAATAACTCAGTTACCCGATGCAACTCGGCAGACAACTCAACACCCGTTGCTCCGGCACCGACGATGGCAATGCGCAAACTGTCTCCCGGACGGTTCTGGTGAATATCGGTGAACTGATCGATCAGCGCGGTATGAAAGCGTCCCGCCTGCTTGTGGGAATCGAGCATATAACAGTGGGTCTGAATGCCCGGTGTACCGAAATCGTTGCTGATACTGCCAACCGCCAACACCAGCGTATCGTACTCAAGGCTGCGCGGTGGCATCAGGGTTTCTCCCTCCGCGTTACGACGAGGCGCCAGCGTCAGCGTTTTGCTGGCCAGATTCACATTGGTCAACTCGCCCAGTTCAAACTGATAGCCGTGACGCGCGCCATGGGCGTGGTACGACACGCTCTCGGTGCCGGTATCCAGCGTGCCTGTGGCCACCTCGTGTAACAGCGGTTTCCAGATATGGATGCGATTGCGGTCGAGCAAGGTAATACGGGCCTTGCCCTTGCGCCCGAGGGTGTGGCCCAGTTGCGTGGCCAGTTCCAGCCCTCCGGCACCCCCGCCAACGATGACGATATGCTGCAAGCTGTTGCTGGGGGGCTGGGTGTTGTTTGTGTTCATGTCCGCTCCTGTGAAAAGGTAAAAAGGTGAAAAACGGGTCGGGAAAAGGTGGAGCCTAACGGACGTACCATAGTCTGTTGTTGTTCATGTGGGCAATGATCCCGATGTCTCAGAATAGGACCGCAGGCCTTGTACCAGAGGTGGTCGCCTTGTCTACGAATAAAACGCTACGATGAATGTACGACGATATGTGTACGACAGATGATGGATACAGGCGGAGGCGACGAGGCATCTGACTATAATGAGAGGCGAAAATTCATCGTGCCTGGCTGGTGTGGTGGGGTCGGCTTCAAATAACACCGTTGCAGGGAGATTATCTTTGGCGTGATATTGACCGTTACTCTATTTATTCCGTGGATAAAGTCTCTGCTGTTCGGGAGCGAAAAAATGGCGTGTTTTTCCGTCGGCGATCAGGGACTCTTTGGCCCTTTCAAAATCAGCGAGCAGTATTTGGCTTCTCAACAGGAACAGAAAGGCTGACCATGATCCTGATGATCATTTGTAATGGATCAGGATCAAGGCGTCTATCCGCAGCGGCAGCGGGTACGAGGCGTTGAAAAACCAAACGGAATGGGCTTTATAGAGGATCGGCGGCTAGCCTGGATTCGGTACGAGCCGCCTGACGAGCGTTCAGTCATGTGAGACCTGTACTGACAACACTCGCGTCACGATTTGCCAAGGCTTATGGCTGGTACGTTCATTCTGGGATCGGGAAGCCGAAATCCCGGCCGTCAGTCACCCGTACATCGTTTTCCCAAGGCAGTTGGTAACGGTGGTTAACCATGTCTTGCATAAAGGTATAAGGGCAATCCTGTGCGCCCCCCTTGACCGCGACGTAACCCCGGTGGCCAAACTGGTAGATGTTATTTTCGACACCCCAGTGAATGCGGGCTTCGTCGATCAGATCAGGACGTACTTCTGCGCTGATAATCTCGTCCGTCAGGCCGTTGCCTTCCACTATGGGAACTCCATCAAAATTCACGAACATACCTTCGCCCATGGAGTTGAAGGTGCCTTCACTGCCAGCCAGACAAACACTTGCCGTTACCATCAGGTTACAGAAGGCGTTGGCCTGGTTGGTGATTTTCCAGGAATGGCGAATCGGTGCCGTATAGCCTGCTGTCCGTAGCATGATGTTGGCACCTTTGTAGGCACATTCTCGGGCCACCTCAGGGAACATGCCGTCGTGGCAGATCGCCAGTGACAGTGTACTGCCGTTGGGTCCTGCACACACAGGGATACCCAGATTGCCCGGTTCCCAAGGTTCGACCGGCACCCAGGGATGCAGCTTGCGATAGAAGAGTTTGATTTCACCTTCGTTGTCAATAATCACGCCGGTATTGTACGGATTACCTTCGGGGTTGAATTCCATAATGGAGAAGCAGCCCCAGATATCATGCTCCCGGCAGGCTGTCCGGAAGGCGGCCATTTCTGGCCCGTCCCGATTGCACATGATCTCGGGGTTGGTATCCATCGACAGTCCGTGCAGACAGTATTCCGGGAACACGACCAGGTCCATTACGGCCGACTGGCGCCGAGCCTTGCCGACCAGTTCACACACTCGCTGGGTCTGTTTTGCCAGTTGCGCTGGCGTCGATACGTCTGGCAACTGCAGTTGCACCAAACCAATAACCACTCCTGACGGTGATTTGTTCAAGCCACCAAGTCCACTCATGTTTTTCTCCGAGTCATATCGCCCGTGGCACTATCATTACGACGGGCGTAAAAAACAGGGCACGTGTTGAGACACGGCCACTCAATATTGTCAGATTGCTGGCGCGAGCAACCGCTGTGCATGCCAATCTTCATGGGCCCAGTCGCGTCGCGCAGATGGTTGTGGCGCTGATTCAGCGCCTTTGTTGGATCGTTGATCCAGGCCAAGTACGACCTAGACGATCAGTGCTAGTCCGATTAAAAGAGAGCCAGCGGCGGTGCGATAGTTTGCGGCGATGGTGGCAAGGCGATCGCCTGCCAGATGCTTCAGGCCGAAGACAATACCCAGTATCAGAGCTGCCTGAATCAGGCAGTAACCCACCAAATAAGAGAGCACCGGCGTGGCTTCGGCACCGACAATCGCTTCACCGTAGGCGTAGCCATGCAACAGCCCGGCAACGGTCGCCAAAGCCCATAGCAATTGGGTGCGGTCCAGTTTCTGCACGATCATAAACAGTCCGACCAGTGCACTGGTGGCAACAATGCCAATTTCAAAAAAGTGGATTTCAGGCACTGCCATCCGGCTCAGGGTGCCGATAATCGCCAACCCCAGGAACAGACTCACCTGAGAAAATACATGGCGGCTACAAAACGCCAGCAGCGCGGCAAAGCCGACCACAAACAGGAAATGATCCAGCTCGATGATTGGGTGCCCGATCCCGGATAACAGCCCCTGTACGGCCGTTTCCGGGGTCTGTCCTCCCATGGGGTGGTGAGCTTGCGCAGATAATGGCAATACCAGCAACATCAGTTTGAACGGTAGATATTTCATTTTGGCATCTCCGAAAGTAGAGTGTTCTGAGTGTTCACTTGGGTAGCTATTGACGTGATAGTTGTCAGAAATTGCGCAGCATCAGAGATCGTCGACAGATAACCACCCTCGATCTTCAGCAGCTCAATGGCAATGTCATGAGTGTGCTTGTCCGGCTCGGCGCAACAATCTTCCAGTACCAGTACGTTATAGCCCCGATCGGCAGCTTCTCGTACGGTGGAGCTAACGCAAACGCCCGTGGTTACGCCGGTGATGACCAGGTTCTCAATTTTTTTGTGGCGAAGAATGTCGTGCAGGTCGGTGCCATGAAATGCGCCGGTTCCTGCTTTGTCTATGATGACTTCGTCGGCACCGGGTTGCAGTTCGTCGATAAAATCCCAACCGTGCTCGCCGCGTACCAATAGCCGTCCCAGCGGGCCGTCACTGCCTATTTCGGCACCCGCCAGGGCGGTTTTCATTCGCTTGCAACGGGGTAAGTCAGACAGGTTGGGGCGGTGCCCTTCGCGGGTGTAAACCACTTCGATGCCGATCTGTTGGCAAGCTTTACGGACTGCCTGGATGTGAGGAATAACCGCCCGAGCAGGTCGCAGGTCGCCGCCGCGAGTATCCATGTAGCCGGAAGGGGCGCAGAAATCCCGCTGCATATCGATAATTATCAAGGCGGTTTTGCCTGGCAGTAACGGCCCTTCAATCGGGAAATCGTATGGATCACCTGGAATCATCATTGCACCACCTCCGGCCGAACGGATGTGTGGGAGTGGGTATGGGAGTGGGCCTGACGTTGCAGTTCCTGTCGATGTTCACCGGCTTCGAAGACTTCAACTTCTCGCGCACTGAGCTGCTCTGGCTGCCATAAATTGCGCGCTTCCAGCAGGCTTTGCAGAGCTTCCAGCCAGCAGCTGTAGTAGTCGTCATCGGTGGTTATGCAACCGCCTTTCTCTTGCCGTTGGATACGTTCGATTAATGACTGCTGGAATTGTGGAAGGGTGAACAGTTGTTTTTTGCTGGCCGCCAGCGTCATGCCAAACAGACGTGCGGACCAAGGGGTGTTAAAGGTCAGGTTTTCAAAACCAGACTGGCGCAGGGCCGTTACCAGAGAGTCTGATTGCATCTTAATTGTCCTGGCTGTTGGGTGAAATGGCGATGGTGCGGGAAACCCCGATCATATGATCACGGCTGATCAGCTCGATCAGTTCCTCTTCACTCAGGTGTTCTGTCTCGGCCGGGCGTTCGGGCATGACCAGATAACGAATTTCAGACACGCTATCCCAAACCCGGACTTCGATATCGTCGGTCAGCGTGACCCCCATTTCGGTCAGCACCTTGCGTGGCTCGCGCACCAAGCGGGAACGGTAAGCGCTTGATTTGTACCACACCGGCGGTAATCCCAGAATCGGCCAGGGGTAGCAGGAGCAGAGCGTACATACCACCACGTTATGTACTGTGGGTGTGTTTTCCACCACATGCAGCATCTCGGTCTCCGGGCCACCGATGCCCAGTTCATTACAGGCATCCAGACCATTGGCCAGCAGTCGCTGTTTGAAGGCGGGATCGACCCAGGCGCGAGCAATGACGCTGGCCCCGGTTTTGGGGCCAACATTTTCTTCGTAGTGCTTGACCACCTGGTCCACGTCGTCTGACGACAGCACGTTGATTTCATTCAACAGGCTCTCGATCGCTTCAGTCCGAATGGCCTGCCAGGCTTTTTTCGGATGTTCGTGGTTATGGCTCATTGTTGCTTCTCCTGCTCTGGTTCCAGATGGTCTTCACTGAGGTCGATATAAACGTATGAATTGGGTTCGGCATGGGCTTCTCCCCAGAGCACTTGTGCTTCAAACCGCACCGTATAGACCGCCTGCAGGTTCTCACCCTGATGATGCGCGCGGGTATCTGGTAACACCCAGGCCTGATCATTTACTCGGAACACCTGCCCTGACTTGCCTCGGGTGTACCCCGTCACCCGGGTATGGCCGGGTGGATGGATATTGCGCACCCGTACCCATTGCCCTTCCGCAAAAATCGGTTCAACGGTGACTTCTTTGCGCCAGGCGCCCCAGGGGATTTTGTCGGCTTCCGCCAGCGGCCAGTTGCGGCCTTCGGAATGGAGTGGTGCAAACTCGCGCTTGTCGGCAGCGATTTCGGCGACTCGCTGTTCCACTTCGTTCAAACTCAGAATATTACGCCGATAGAGAATCCGCTCCATGGCAAACATCCAGCGCCCATAGTAGGTGTGGCTGATGTAGTCTTCCGGTTGCATCAGCTCGATTTCGTGCCGATGCTCATCCAGATTCCAGACGCCTAGCCCGTCAATCACCTGTACCATGCAGAAAATACGACTGCCCCATTCGGTGGTGAATACCGGTTCGTTAGGGTCAACGTTCACCAGACCAAAGCCATGTAAACCGCCCATATCATGAATGCCGTTCATCAAGTGCTCCTGTTAGTAAATGACGCGCTCGACCTTTTTTTGCAGTTCGAGGTAGTCGTATGAATAACGGTCGAGCATGGCCGACGCTGTTGTGTTTGCATCAATCAGAAAATCGGCCGGATTGCCGCCCAGAACCAGTACCCGGTCTCCCACGGTAATGGCTTCTTCCACATCGTGAGTCACCATCACCATAGAGGTGCCAGTGTCTGCTTGCAGTTCTCGGATCAGGGTGTGCATATGGCGTTTGAGGCTGATATCCAGAGCACTGAAGGGCTCATCAAGCAGCAGCACTTTGGGCCGAGTAATCAGCGCCCGAGCGATGGCTGTGCGTTGCTTCATGCCGCCAGAAAGCTCGTGTGGATACTGTTTTGCAGCGTCAGTCAGTCCGACGCTGGCTAGAATTTCCTTCACGGCTGTTACCTGGTCGCGGGTGTCATCCTTGCGAAACCGCAGGCCAAACTTGACGTTGCCTTCAACCGTCAGCCAGGGGAACAGGTTGTTCTCCTGAAAGATCATGACGATCTCTGGCGTCGGGCCATTCATAAAGCGCTGCTTGTACAACACACCGCCGGTATCCTCGGGTTGGATAAACCCGCCCAGCGTTCTCAGTAATGTACTTTTGCCACAACCGGAACGACCCAGAATCGTGGTAATACGCCCGGCATCGATCTCCAGGTTCATGTTTTGCAGGGGGCTGGGGACAGAACCCTTTCGGGTTGGAAAATTCACCGTCAAATTGTCCAGCGAAAACACCTGACGAGGCTCAGTATTGAAGCTGTTCATTACACTCTCCACCACAAGATACGCTTGCCAATAAAGGCTAGAATGCGGTCAACCAGAAATCCGGATACGCCGATAATCAACATGCCGAACATGATCAGTTCGTTGTTGAACAGGTTACGTCCCATCATGATGATTGCCCCGAGGCCATCTCGCATGCCAACCATCTCGGCAACCAGGACTGCCATCCAGGCGGCAATAAAGTTGGTGCGCAGTAAGGTAAATACCCCCGGTAGAATGGCGGGAAAAACAACCCAGACCCAGCGCTGCCACTTGCTGGCTCCAAGGTTGCCAGACACGGTGATGTATTCTTCCGGCACCCGGCGAATCTCTGCCAGCGTGCCAATGGTGAGGATGAAATAGACCCCCATAAAGACGATGAATACCGCGGTGCCGTTGTTGATCCCAAAGACGACAATAGCCAAAGGGATCCAGGCGATCGGTGCAATCGGTGCCAGCACATACAGCAGCGGTGAGATGCACCAGGTAACGAAGCGAGACAGGCCAATCAGCATGCCGGTAATCAGTGCCGCGACAAACGCCAGCGCCATACCCGCAAACACACGCCCGAAGGTAGCCAGAATCGCTTCATCCAGAGAGGCAGCCTGGGAACCCAGGCCAATCCGGAAACCACTTTCCACAACCATTGAGAGAAACTCGCTGGGGGGCGGCATAACGGTGGTGAACGTGAGTTCGTTATGGCCAGCCACTTCCCAGAGCACAATGATCAGGCAGAAAAACAGAGTGCCAACCCCCCAAGGGGCCACTCGTTCCCAGGCAATGGACTTCATGCTCACTGCTCCAGAGATTCAATCATGCCTGTGCGGAAAATATCGGTTGCGGCAATCTTGCCGTCGATATAACCCAGCTTGGACATTTCATCGACAACGTACTGTATGGACTCAACATCCGGCGAGAACGAAATAGGTGACGGCGCGCTGTTAAAGGCTGTTTTCAGTACTGCATCTGGCACGCGATAGTAATTGCCGCCCTGCAGTAGAGACATGGCTTTGTCGACGTCGGTGTTGATGATATCGGCTGCGCAGATCATTCCTTTGAGCAAGGCTTCCACGACTTCAGGTTTTTCATCCAGGGTCGATTGCAGCACGCTGACTACAGTATTCGGAGCTCTCTCAGCCCAGGCGGTGGCGTTGTCAGTCAGGCGGGTCGCAGTGCCCTTTTCGATCATCTCGGAGGTGTATGGTTTGATGTGACTGAGAATATCGACGCCGCTGCGGAAGGCTTGCACCATGGCTAGCAGGTCATCGAAGTAAATGAACTCGACATCGTCGGCCGACAAGCCGACACGTTGTAGCTCGGTAATCATGATCAGCTCCAGGGTATCGCCCTGCAGCACGGCAATTTTCAGTTTCTTGCCGCCGGAATCCACATGTTTTTTCAGATCTTCCATTGAGTTCAGATCAAGCCCGCTCTGGGCGATGACTTCCATCACACCCCAACCGCCAGCGGCAGCCACCACTCGGATCGGTACACCACTGCTGGCGGCAAAGAATGGCAACGTGAAAGGGTTGATATTGAAATCCAGAGAGCCACCAGCCAGCGCGGCATTGTTATCGCCAGGGTTGGCAAAAAAACGGGTATCGACCGCCAGACCTTGCTGCTCAAAACAACCGCTCTCAACACCGACAAACAACGGAGCCATATCCAGAGCCACCAAATGTCCGACCGTTACGGGAGTCAGGTCCGACTCTGCGTTGGCTGGTAACGCGGTGCTTAATGCAATGGCAGTGGCCAGCGCGGTAATAGTGCTTCGAATAACCATAATATTTCTCCGGTTTACTAAGTATGAATCGGGTTGAAGTTACCAATTAAGACTAGTCCACCGGATAGGGTCTAAAAATAGTCGTGAATCCATGTTTACTTTCACGAACTGGAGGGTATAGGCGGGATTTAAATACTTACGCCTCAATCGAGAGCGAGTCTGTAATCAAGCGCTCTTTATTAGTGCGGTCGGCCAGCATTCTAGCCGCCGATTTTTGTTCGAGGTTATCTTTTCGGTAGGCCATGAACACCTGAGAATAATGCACAAAATGCTCTGGCATCAGCGCAACCAGTCGTCCTTCCTCCAGCCAGGGGCGGGCATAGTGCTCGGGAAGGAAGCCAATAAACGGCCCGTGCAGGATCATCATCGCGGATTCTTCCACATTGCAGACCGTCGCAATCACACTCTCATGATCTTGGGCAATAAAGGCGAATTCGCGCTTCTGCATAAAATGGCGCACCACTTTTTTCTCATTAACAATCGTGTTGGCAAGTTCCCGACGATCTTTCACTCCTGCCAGTCGGTGATCTGGCCGACATACCAGCACATCCCGCTCGAAATACAGCGGTTCATAAGTGAGATCACTGTGGTGTTGATCAAAGATACCAATGCCAATATCCAGACTATTGTTGATCAAGCCTTTTTCGATGGCTTCGGGCGAAAGCACTTCGATTGTCAAATTGGTGGGCTTGTCTGGCTGGTAGGTACTGTAAAACCAGGATAATGCCCGGTGTAATGGGCAGGTGTCATCCGTTGCCAGGTTATCGATAATGCCAAGATGAATGGCATCCTTCTGGCTGTTGCGCAGCTGCTGCGTTTTGGCTTGAAAACTTTTTACGGCGGCGAAAAACTCCACCATGGTCTGATGAAAAACTTCACCTTTTTGCGTCAAGCGAAAGCCACTACGGCCACGCTGGCAGAGGCGGAATCCAACCCGTGCTTCCAATTGGTTCATATGGTTGCTAATGGTGGATGTACTGATGTTCAGCTCTTCCTGAGCGCTGTGAAATCCTTTGGTTTCTACAACGGCTTGAAATACTCGTAGTAGTCGAAGGTCAATATCAGAAAGGTTCATGCTCAGCTCTCGGTAAACAGAATCGCAAGAGGACGAAGCAATATCGCGACCACAAGCCTGGAAAAGACTGGGAAATGAAAGTGACTATAAGAAAAATACTGTCTTAGTGGGCATGAGTGTAGATGGTCATTCCGTTTGTGCCAGCTTCCCTGGCGGGTCATCGCGCAACCCGCCAAGGGAGATACCTCGGAGCTTCTGGCTTCCGATCTCTGGTCAGACGATCAAGGACATTACAGGCCGCGTGATGTATACAACGTTTGCAGCAAACCCCGAACCCGCTCAGCCAGCTCGGGCACTGGGCCTTCGACCGGAATGAATGGAGAGATAGCGTTGATTGGCATTGGATTTACCGTAGGAGTAGGAACCCCCATTTCGATCAGCCATTTGCCGTATTGCTCTGCAGAGCTGGCGTAGACAATCCGTCCCAGACCAACCAGGCCATGAGCGGCAGCACACATCGGGCAATGTTCGCCAGAGGTATACACGGTTGCTGTTGCACGCTCGCTTTCTGTCATGTTGCTGGCCGCCCAGCGGGCAACTGCAAACTCAGGGTGCAGAGTATCGTCACCGGTGCCGATGTGGTTGTGATCTTCAAACAGCACTTCACCTGTTTCCGATACTAATACAGAGCCGAAAGGCTCATTGCCTTTGCTCAAGGCCGTTTCTGCCAGTACGACAGTGCGCTCAAGATGAGTCTTGTCGATATCAGTAATCATGGGGGCATCCTGTATAAATTGATTGGGTTAACGTGACCCGGCAAAGACTAGCCTGTCGAATTGATGCCAAAAATAGTCGCGACTCCATGTTTACTTTCACCAACAGCGAGGTATCGGTGCCGCCCTCGGAGAATATAGAGAGGGTTGTTGGTATATCAGCGCTGATGTGATCTGGTGTGCGGAAGGGTGAAAGGCACTTCATCCGTGCGCGTGTGATGTCAGAGACGACCGGGCTGGCAATACGACTTCCCCCCTGTTCAGGGCATATTCCCCAATCCAAGTGCCCAGCCCACTGATTGTGCTGTTTTCCAACTACCGGCTATCCATTAAGCTGTTTATCAAACCGAAGTTTGAGAGACATCCACTGACAGCGATCAAGCTCTATATATGAAAACCCCTTTTCAGCTCCGCCCCTACCAGCAGGAAGCCGTTGATGCCACGCTGAGGCACTTCCGCCAATTCGACGATTCGGCGGTTATTGTGTTGCCCACTGGTGCCGGGAAGAGTCTGGTCATTGCCGAGCTGGCCCGTCTGGCTCGGCGCAAGATTCTGGTGCTGGCCCACGTCAAAGAGCTGGTTGAGCAGAACCACGCCAAATACCAGAGCTACGGGGTGACGGCTGGCATTTTCTCCGCCGGGTTAAAACGCAAGGAGAATCGGCACCAGGTCACTTTCGCCAGCGTGCAGTCCGTCTCCGCCAACCTTGATCAGTTCGGGGATGAATATTCCCTGCTGATCATCGACGAATGTCACCGGGTCAGTGGTGAGGAAACCAGTCAGTATCAAAAAATCATCGATCAGCTACGGCAACGGAACCGCGCTCTCAAGGTACTTGGGCTGACCGCCACGCCCTACCGTTTAGGCATGGGCTGGATCTACCGTTATCACTACCGGGGTTTTGTTCGCAGTGAACAGGACAAGCCCTTTGTGCGCTGTATTTATGAACTGCCGTTAAGGTACATGATTAACAACGGCTACCTCACCCGCCCGGAACTGGTGGACGCCGCTGTGGCGCAATACGATTTCTCCGCCTTGACGCAAAACCGCTTTGGTGAATACGCCGAAAAAGACGTAAACCAGCTGTTAGGCAAGCACCAACGGGTGACCCGGGCCATTATCGAACAGGTGATGGAACTGGCTGCTGAGCGCCAGGCGGTGATGATCTTTGCCGCCACGGTGGAGCACGCCAAAGAGATCACCGGCTATCTGCCGGAACAGCAAACTGCCTTGATTACCGGCGCTACCGAGCAGAATGAGCGGGACTCCTTGATCCTGCGCTTCAAGCAGCGGCAGCTGAAGTATCTGGTGAATGTATCCGTACTCACCACTGGCTTTGACGCACCTCATGTGGACGTTATTGCCATTCTGCGCCCAACCCAGTCGGTGAGCCTGTATCAGCAGATTGTGGGCCGGGGTCTGCGGCTGGATGAAGGCAAGCAGGATTGCCTGGTGATTGATTACGCTGGCAACCGGGTCAATCTGTACCACCCGGAAGTGGGGGAGAAGAAACCCAATCCGGATAGTGAGCCGGTGCAGGTGTTCTGCCCGGCCTGTGGGTTTGCCAATATTTTCTGGGGCAAAACCGATGGTCACGGCCATGTGATTGAACACTACGGGCGTCGTTGTCAGGGGTTGCTGGAACCTGAGGAAGAGGATGGGCCGGGAGCGCAGTACGAGCGTCCGCAGCAGTGTGATTACCGCTTCCGCTTCAAGGAGTGCCCCCACTGCGGTAGCGAGAATGACATCGCCGCCCGTAACTGCCATCAGTGCCAACAAGCCATTATCGACCCGGATGATCAGCTCAGGGACGCCCTGAAACTGAAAAATGCCATGGTGATCCGCTGTGCCGGGATCACCCTGAGCAGCCACAGAGACAAACCCGATAGCAAGCTGAAGATCACCTACCACGGTGAAGACGGGGAGGAGTTGGGCGAGTCCTTCGATTTCAGCAAGTCAGCACAACGCCACGTCTTTAACCGATTGTTTGGTCGGCGTTGCGGCAATAGTCAGACCCCGAAAGAGTTCAGTCGGATCGAAGAAGTGCTTGAGGTGCAGGCCCAGCTACCGGCACCGGACTTTGTTATAGCCCGCAAACAAAAACACTACTGGCAGGTGCAGGAGCGGATCTTTGATTATCAGGGGAATTACCGCAAGGCAAACGAAGTGTAGGGACGCCCTCTGTGGCGGTTTGTAACGCAGGGATACGGACAGCGCCGTGGCAATATCCTGGAACAGATAAAAGCGCAAGGATGCCGGTGTCTGGCTATATAACTCAAGACGCTCCTGCAGATTGAAGATGGTGGTTGGTTATTTGCTCAGGTCTTTGCGGCAGCGTTGATCTAACTGTCGAATCAAATCAAGCGCTTGTTGCAGCTCTTGTGCCGTCAGGTTGTCGGATAAGACCTCAACCCAGTGGTGTTGCCGTACATCCGCCAGTCGGTATTTTTCGCTACCTGCCTCTGTCATGACAATCAGTTTTGCTCTTTTGTGATCCGGGTTGTCTTTGCATATTAAAAGACCCTCTTTGACCAGATCGTTCACGACCCGTTGTACGGACTGTCTTGCCAGACCCATTCGGCGAGCAATGCTGGCAACAGTGGGGTTGTGTTCTTCCATTGTGATTGCGCCAAGCACTTGCCACCGAGCGCTTGTTAATCCCAAACCGCGCACCAGGTTGTCACCTGTTTCGCGCAATGTGCCATTAAATCGGAAGATTTCAAGAATAAGATCGGTAAGTACTTCACTACGCTTCACGCGCTGGGTCATTGGTTGATTTCCTTTACGATTTTGTAATGCCACTGTATTCGGAGCGCCGCGGATAGTACTGACGCCAAGTTCTCTGTACCAGTACACCGCTCTTATTCTACTTGAGGATGGGCACTGATACTGATCGGTTGGTGAATTGCGATGGTTTCGTGGGAGATCCCTTGGTCTAGCATGATAAAAAACTTCTGCCTTAAGCCTCGATTTTTTGGGGAGGCATACAATTTGACGTTGTTCTTGAGACTAATAATAGTCACAATGACAGCATGCTGTCATCTTTCTGCTGTAGATTAACTTACTCTGCAAAAGGGAATTCGAGTGAGTTGTAATTCAGGCTGGACAGCCCTGGTTGCTGTGACGCCTGCCCAAACTGCTTGCTGAGGAAATATTAATGAATCGTTTTTTTACTATTCTGATAACCACTTATGTTTTGTCTGGGTGCTCACAGTCTACCGAGAGCACGGTCGAGGCAGCCTCTGATGCTGCTCGCTGGGTAAAAATAGAAAACCTGGTCGAGGCTACAAAACCCGGCCATGAGTTGACCGGGACAGTCAAAGCGCGCCACGAGGTCGAGTTGGCTTTTCAGGTTGGAGGCAAGGTTGATCAGCGGCTGGTCGATGCTGGGCAGTCTGTTAAAAAAGGGGAGGTGCTGTTCACTCTCGATCTGCGAGACCTGCGCGAGTCTGTTGTGACTGCACGTGCCAACCTGAGGGCAGCAGAAGCAACGCTGAAACTTGCTGAAAAAGATCTGGAGCGTGACTATCAATTGGTAGATCAGGGCTATACCAGTCGGCAGGAATACGAGAGGGCGTTACTGACCCAGGAAGAGACGCAAGCGCGTCGTGATGTTGCTGAGGCCCAGCTGTCCCAGGCCTTGAATATGTTGGAATATGGGGTACTCAGAGCAGAGAGCGACGGCATTATACTGGATGTGTTTATCGAACCGGGAGAGGTGGTCAGTGTGGGGCGGCCAGTTGCAAAACTGGCTAAATCGGGAGAGCGGGAAGTTGAGGTGGATTACCCTTCTGGCGCATATCCTCCAGAGCAAGGAGGGTTACTGCATGACGGAGAGGCCATCGCACTGACGCGGAGAGAGATGGCCGGGGCGGCCGACCCGGAAAGTCGTACCTGGAAAACACGCTACACGATAGATCAACCACTGTCAGACCTAAGGTATGGCCAGCTTGTCAGAACACGGTTCCTGGTCAGCAACGATTCAATACCACTTTATAAAATGGCCATTTCTGCTCTGGATGAACGTGGTGAGACCCCCTTTATCTGGACAATAGTGGATGGCGAAGCAGTGCCGCTCAACGTTGATATCCAGCGTATCGACAAAGATCATGCCTGGGTCACTGGTTCAACTCTGGAAGAGGGACTGATTGTTATTTCTAGCGGTACACACCTGCTCAAGCCCGGCATGGCAGTGCAATCACTTGATGCCAGGGGGGCGTGATGGCTTTTCCCAATCTCTCCAGAATCGCTGTGCGAGAAAGCTCGGTTACGCTCTTTTTTATTACGCTTTCCTTGGTTGCAGGCCTTTACGCTTTTACGTCTTTGGGTCGGGCCGAAGATCCTGATTTCACGGTAAGAGTCATGATGGTGACTGTTCTGTGGCCGGGTGCTGCCGCTGATGAATTACAAGATAGTGTGGTTGATCGGTTGGAAAAACGCATTCAGGAAGTGGAGGATTTGTACAAAATTGAGACAACGGTGCGGGCGGGGCGGGCCGACTTGCAGGTTGAGTTCCAGGATTACACCGACGCCAAGCATGTCCCCGATCGCTTTTATCAGGTCCGGCGTCGCATGCAGGATGAAGCATCCCAGTTACCGGACGGGGTTATCGGGCCTATCGTAAATGAGGACTTCGGTGATGTGTATTTCACCCTGGTTGCGCTGACGGCATCAGGTGTCGCGCAGCGAGAATTGATCCAGGATGCCGAGGCGATTCGGGACAGGGTACAGCGCGTTCAGGGAGTTGAAAAAGCCGAGATTTTAGGTGAGCGATCAGAACAGGTATTTGTTGATTTCGACATGACGAAGTTACAAGGGTTAGGAGTGTCTCTTACCGATATTATCGAGGCTATTCAAGCCAATAACCGACTCTTGCCTGCGGGCCATATTTCCACGGCAGGCCCTAAAGTCTACCTCCGCCTGGACGACGATTTATCGAACCTGGAGGCTTTGCAAGAGGTACCTGTCCGAATTGATGAACATCTGATCAGACTGGGTGATATTGCCACTATATCCAGAGGGTACGAAGATCCTCCCAGCTATCTCATTCGCTCATCCGGAGAGGACGCTCTACTGATAGGTGTGGTCATGCGGCGTGGAGAGAATGGCCTGGCGTTTGGTAAACGGTTGAGAGCATTCTGGGAAAATGAAAGGGTAATGCTTCCTCTGGGAATGGAGCTTGACCTGCTGACAAATCAGGAAGAAGCCATTATCGGTGCGGTCAACCTTTTCCAGGTTAAGTTTCTGGTTGCCGTGCTCGTGGTGATGGCCGTTACAATGCTGGCGGTTGGCCTGCGGGCCGGGATCGTGGTGGGAATTGCTATTCCAGTCACTCTTGGACTCTCATTTATTGTGATGCTCGCAATGGGCATTAACCTTGATCGTATTACACTCGGGGCGCTCATTATTGCATTGGGGCTGTTGGTTGATGATGCCATCATTGCCATCGAGATGATGATTGTGAAGCTGGAAGAAGGATGGGACAAGCTACTGGCGGCGTCTCATGCCTGGAATGTGACCGCCGCTCCAATGCTCTACGGGACTCTGGTAACGGTTGCCGGTTTTGTACCTATAGGATTTGCCCGCTCCAGTGTCGGTGAGTACGCAGGCAACATTTTCTGGGTATTGGCCATTGCGTTGTTACTTTCCTGGGTGGTTGCCGTTGTGTTTACTCCTTATCTGGGGGTGAAAATCTTGCCAGATAACCTGTATCACAGCTCTCATAGCAACAAGGAAGCCTATTCCTCACGTCCCTACCGTATGCTCAGGAAGCTTATTATCGGCACCCTGGCGCATCGAAAAATCGTTGTTCTGAGTACGTTTGCATTATTGTTTATATCTATAGTGGGCATGATTGGTCCAGTCCAGAAGCAGTTTTTCCCCGTCTCTGATCGTCTTGAGGTGCTGGTCAGTATTTATCATCCACAAGGCACTTCGATTGAAGCCACCGACGCTACCGTCCAAAAAATAGAACGACTGATGGAGGGCACCAGCGGCATCAAGTCCATGTCGGCTTATATTGGAGCAGGGGCTCCCCGGTTTTTTATCTCTGCCAGCCCGGAGCAGCCGAACAGTGCTTTCGCCAAGCTGGTTATCGTGGCAGAAGACATCGCAGCCCGAGACGGCTTGATCCGATTGATTCGTAACCGGGTAGCGGCCGGTGATTTTCCGGAGTCACGAGTCAGAGCTGAAACACTCCTTTACGGCCCACCGGTTGACTGGCCAGTCAGTATTCGAGTGATGGGGCCAGAGGCCAATCAGCTGCGTACTATTGGTAAAAAGGTGAGAGATATTATCGCGAGCCATGCCAACACTGAAAACAGTCATCTGGAATGGGATGAACGCACACCTGGTATCGATATTCGCTTCGACAAAGACCGGCTCCGGTTGTTTGGCTTGACGCCAGAAGAAGTTGCTTATCAGCTGCAATTTCAACTATCCGGGTTGGCCATTACAACGTTAAGGGATGGTATTCGATTGACCCCGGTGGTTGGTCGGGCCAAGGCAGAAGATATTACACAGATTCAGAATCTTGAAATTGTCAGTGAAGAGGGGCGACGCATTTCATTTAACCAGGTTGGCAAAGCGGAGGTCGTCTACGAAGAACCTGTCATCCGGCGTTATAACCGGGAACCGTTTGTGGCGGTTAATGCTGATGTTCGAGGAGCACAGGCCAAAGATGTTACGGCCGACGTATGGGCAGCGCTAGCGGAGTTGCGCGCACAAATGCCAGTTGGCTATTCTTTGCAAATCGGTGGTTCAGTTGAGCAATCCTCGAAAGGCGAGCACTCCATTCAAGTGCTACAACCCCTTATGATCGTGTTGATGCTTGTTTTTGTGATGCTGCAGATGCGCTCCTTCAAAGGTACGCTGGTGGTGATATTGACGGCCCCACTGGGTTTGATTGGTGCTGTGGCCGCGCTGCTGATCTTTAACCAGCCATTTGGCTTTGTGGCAACGTTGGGGATTATTGGTCTCGCCGGTATTCTGATGCGTAACACCCTAATCCTGACCCAGCAAATTTCAGATAATATGAAAGAGGGCATGCTGATTCGAAGTGCCGTCATTGAAGCGGGTGTGCAGAGATCCCGGCCCGTTATTCTGACCGCTCTGGCTGCGGTGCTGGCGTTTGTACCACTGACCATCGATAGCTTCTGGGGCCCGCTGGCTTACGTTCTTATTGGTGGCGTTTCACTGGGCACCTTGGCCACGCTGGTATTTGTACCGGCGCTTTATGCCATATTCTACCGAATACCTGATAGCGATTATTCGTAGGGCTGGCCTTGGCCAGCTATCCCATTGCCACAAGGTTGATCGGCACCGGCCCTTGTTATAGCCCGCAAACAAAAACACTGCTGGCAGGTGCAGATCTTTGATTATCAGGGGAATTACCGCAAGGCAACCGAAGTATAGAAGTGTAGTAGGGATGCCCTCTGTGGCGGTTCGTAACGCAGGGATACGGACAGCGCCGTTCCCTGTGAACGATACGGCAAACATGACGTTCTTTTTCTCGAAACCCAGCAGAAAGCGGAAGCTTCCTCTGTCTGCTGCATCCGTTCCGTTGGGTTATTCTAATAACTCGCCTGCAGTCGTTACTGCCGCTGTCGCGCAGTTGCCAGCCATAACTGATCTGGGCGTTGAGGTTGGGAAATAACGGGTAGCGCAGGCCGGTTCCCATGCTGTGCAGCACAAAGTGCTTTTCTCCTGCCAATGGGTTGGTATGTAATCCCCCCAGAATATATCTCACAGTCGCTGATAGACTGGGCCAACAGAAACCGGATTACTCTGATCTACATTCAGCCGGGCAAGCCCACTCAGAATGCGTACACCTCCAGCCAGGCTACGAAAGGCAGCTTAACCCTCTACTCAAACGAGCGATTAAAAATGAGGGGATTACATCACCTCATCATCGCTCGGTGCTGGAAGTTTCCCGAGAAGAAGGCATCTCTGATGCCGACGTTATCCGTAGGTGCGTACTTTAACGCCTACCATAACCGGAGCGCAGCGTAGCTTTTTGGCGTCCGTGTTTATGGCATTGTTATAAGTCAGTTTTTTCATTTTCCATTGAATCCCAAAACTCACTATCGAGCTTTTTGATTTCGATGGTTTGCTCGATTTGAAGGCCAACACCATATTCATAGAGGTACGCAGCCAATTGCGAACCATCAATAAGGATTAGAGTTGTAGACCCATTTAAGCTACTGGCATATGTTGCCGCACCTGAAGAAAATGAAGATGTTGTTATAAAGACACCTTTGTTGGACTGTGCAACAGCTAATGCGCCAACAAATTTTTGGATTTCTTCTCTGCCAACACTATTGTTTTGAGCATAGCGTTTAGCTTGAATGTGAATTCGGCCTAGACCGAGAACATCTTCTTTTATAATGCCGTCTATACCTCCATCATTTGTGTATGACGTTACGGAACCAGACTGCTTAATTTCACCACCATAGCCCATTTTTTGTAGAAGCATTACAACCAATTTTTCAAATTCGCGCGGCGTTTTACTTAGAATGGTGTCAATAATTTCCTGGTATTTTGATTCGCGGATTTTCTGTGCCGAAGAATATAGCTCTTCCTGTGGGGTTAGGCTTTCATTGCTTACTGCTACGTCAGACTCTTTAGTGGGTTTGTTTTTTTGTTGTTTTACAATTTTTGCTGCAATGAAATTGTTAATTAATTTCGGCGTTTTCAGTTTCTCTTTGCCTAATTCGCTAATTTCATAGACACCACGTTTGGGTTTATTGAGAAGCCCAGCCATATTCATATAGCTGAGCGCCCAACTGATACGATCATAGAAAATTTTCCCGTTTCCAGACTCGTATTCCTCTTGTAGTTCTTCGTTAGTTAGCTCGAAGTGCTGTGCTAAAGGTCCTTCAAATTCCTTTAACTTTAACTGCCCTCGCTCGGACAATAGAGAAAGGGCAGGAACTCGAATTTCATCATGCTTTGGAATTGTCACTGTGCTTCCTCTGACTTATAACGCCGCACTAAGCGGACTAAAATTGTGGATTAAAATGTGTAGCGAAGCGAAACCTACTGTTTTAGTTCCGTTTAAGTGCCTTGTTAAGTTTATTTTAAATAAAGCTAATAAAACCAAGTGCCACTGAAATTATACCTAACCAAGTAGCTAATCTAATTATAATTTGCGGGTGCCCAATTGTAGCTCTGAATTTCCCAAATAAGTGATTTGCTGGTTTTATAGTTAAATTACAATACTCATTTGTAGCTGTTATACCTAGCTTATTACGGTACCAAGAGTTTAGAGTAATAACTGCTTCATTTTCAGTAAGTGGATAAGTCCGGCCAGTTTTGTATTCTTTACGGTAGTTGTGATCTATTTGCAAAGCCTCACAGAACACTTTTTGTTTATTATTATTAGTAATCTCGATGATTGAACGACTAGGTACCTCTGGATGCGTAATCCAAACCCATCCCTCATTCATATCTGACTTTAATGAAACATACACTTTATATGGCATAGAACTCCCAGAGAAACTTAACAGTTTATTTATGCGCCTGTGCGTTTTTCTGTTTTAACGTACGCATTAATTCTACGCCAAAAGCGCAAAACTATTGAACTTCATAGGGTTACGCTAACAGCAACCGAAAAAATGCGCAACTTCTCTTGGAGATACGAGCATGGATTTTATCTTTGACATTATTATACTGTTTATACATACAGCTATTTCGAAGGGAGTAGAACCATGGGTAAAGTCCGTTTTTGAACCAGATCTCTCGTTTCATGCGGCTGAATGGATACAGCCTTCGAACAGAAAAAACTTACCTCTATTGGATCAAAGCCTACATACGCTTTCAGCAATGCCAACTGTAGTGGTCTACTAATCCCGGACGCGGCACATAGGGCGAGAATAGGCCTTCCTTCCTTGAATTATTCCTGTCACTAAATATTTTTTCTTGCCTAATAGCGACATTATTTGGTCGGTTTCATTCTCTGTGGTAATTGTCTACAATGCGCACTCCGCAGGAGAGAGTCAGCCGTTAAATGCTGGCCGCCGAAGGCGCAAACTCCCATAAACGCTCAGGCCAAAGTACTGCGGGCCAAGCAGATTGCCATCTGGAGAGAGGTTACTTTTGTAGCCCACCGAAGGAGCAAGCCAGCGGTCAGGTCCGTCTGGTCAAACTCTCAGGAACAAAGGACAGGGGGAGGGGCACGGATAACACAGGAGTTCTGTGTGCTCACTATTATCTATCTTGTTGCTATTACAGCTGAAGCAATGTCTGGCGCGTTGGTTGCCGGGCGTCGTAATATGGACATGTTCGGGGTGGCTTTTATTGCGTTTATTACTGCTCTGGGGGGCGGCACCGTACGCGATATTCTTCTTGGCAATTTTCCAGTCAACTGGACCCAACACCCTTCTTATATCTATCTGACCATTACTGCTGGTCTTTCTACCATGGTGCTTGCGCGCTTTATGCATCGCTTGCAGAAGCTGTTCCTTGTGCTGGATGCCATGGGCCTGATCGCCTTTACGATCATTGGTTGTAACGTTGCCCAGCAATTGGATTACGGTCTGCCGGTGGTCATTATGGCTGGCATTATTACTGGTGTATTTGGCGGCATTTTACGAGATATCTTCTGTGATCAGACACCGCAAGTGCTGCAGCATGAGCTGTATGCCAGTGTGTCTCTGTTGGTCGCTGTCCTGTATCTGGTGTTGCAACATTATGATGTGAATGAGGATATGACTCTGCTTGTGTCATTCAGCAGTGGCCTGGTTATGCGTCTGGCGGCTATCTATTGGCATTGGTCGTTGCCGGTGTTCCGCTATGCGCCAGAACGCTGGTAGCAGGCCGTCGAATCAGGCCGAGTCACGTGCCCCCCACTCTTGGAGTCAGTGAACCCAGGGCTTTTGGATAAACAGTGAGCCAGCAGAATTTTGCTTGTTGGCTTTCTGCGGCTATTCAGAAGGGTGGGTGTCCAAGTTGTCTCTTTCCAGATTGTCTCTGGCGAAGCCGTTTAGCGACTGCAGACAGGGTGGCCGTTAAGCAATAGTGGCCATTGAGGTGAGGATATTGAATCTCGGTGAGTACGAGCCAATGCAACTCCAAGCACTCACCAGCGCCACGTTACCGCCAACCCAAAGCAGGCTGACGCCGAATATCGATGATTTGGAGAAGTCTTTCAGAGTATCCTTAGCTGAACCTAATAGAAGGAGCTGCCCTGTTTAAGGTGTGGTTCGAGAACAGCTGCAGCCGCTTACGAATGGACTGAGACGAATATGTGCGCCACCGAAACCAGAATTGATTCCAAAGAAAAAATCATCATCGACTTGTTTGCACCTAATGTACCGGGGAGTACGGAAGATAAAGATTTTATTCAGCGAACCTTACGTGACCAATTAGTAAACAGCATACGAGAATCTTTGAAGGCTGCAGCCGAAGACAAGCCTTCGGAACTGGAGCGGTTTGTTGATGAGTCCGGGCGCAATGTTTATTTTGTGGATGGTACGCGTGGTGCTGGTAAAACTACATTTATCAACAGGGTGGTTGAGCACTTACAGAAGAAAGAGCAGGGAGAAGACAGCATTGAATGTCTGCCTCCAATTGATCCAACTAAGTTGCCAAGATCAGAACCGATTTTGGTTACAGTAACCGCTCGTTTGAATTATGTGGTTTCAAAAAAATTCAAAGGCTGTTGGTCATCAGATAAAAACAAACCGAACAAAGAAAAGTGGCAACAGCAACTTCAGCAACTGGAGCGTGGATTACGTTTATTGAATGATAAAGAATACAAACCAGAATATTTTAGTGAAGCTCTACAGTTGAATGCTCAACTTGAATACTCCATGGGTGGGCAGGATCTATCGGCCATCTTTGGGACGTTAGTGGAGTTGGCATGTGATATTTTGGAATGTAAAGCAATTCTTATTTCATTTGATGATATTGACACTCAGTTTGATACAGGCTGGACTGTGTTGGAGTCGATTCGAAAATTCTTTAATAGTAATAGATTGATAGTTATAGCAACAGGAGATCTTCGGCTTTATTCACAACTGATTCGGGGTAAACAATATGAAAATTATAGTCAGGTTTTATTGGAGCAGGAAAGTGAGACAAAAAGAACTGCAGAACGTGGATATATGGTCGAGCACCTTGAACAACAGTATTTGTTGAAGATATTTCCAGTTCAAAAACGAATTCAATTGAAAAACATGCTCCAATTGGTTGGTGAAAAAGGACAAGAATTAAGTGAGCATGAGGAAATACTAATAATAACAGATTCGGGTGACTCTGTAGGTATCCGTAAGGCGTTGGAAGATTCTGTTCGTGATGGTTTGAATATTAGATCTTATTCGGATTTGAATATTTATGTTGATGAGATGCTTAAACAACCTGTGCGTCTGTTAATGCAAGTTTTGCAAGACTATTACACGAAAATAAGTACTGGTGTGGATAAGCCTTTGCTTTTTCGCAATGCTTTATATGGCGCGATGTTGAGTAGTATTTATAGGGCTGGTTTAAATTATGAACAACATCGTTTTGGAATGGATTCTATTTGTAAGGATGTATTTATATATACTCGACAGGATCAAGATCTTAATACTGGATTTTATCTGAGGCCACAATCAGACTCTGAAGCCCTGAGGAATTGTTCGATATATCTTTCTGCTCAGGTTGGAGCTATTTGTCAAAGGGATTTGTCCAAAGTTCTTCAAATGCTTTTGGTTGGGTGTGGATCTATTAGCATATTTAATCAATTTGTTATGAATTTGGGGGTCTCTAAAATTCAAGGTCAGACTGATGATCAAATAGCTAATAGCTATGTCTCATATATGTCGGTAGGACGTAGAGAGAGCGCTACTCATTGGGCAAATCGATGCTGCGCTGTTATATCTGGTTATGGTAGTATTGGTGTCTTTTTAGGAATGGTTCAGTTAAATCGCAAAGGTGGCAAGAAAGCAGATACATATTCGGCATTTAAGTTGAATCAGGAAAGTGGTTTGGCGAAGGCTTCCATGGCAGCATCTTTGAGTTCTGTATCTGGAAGTAATTTGACAGACTATACAAGTGTTTTTAACTTGATTGGTGCGATTTCTGATTTGTCTTCTTCATATGTAGGAGAAGGCAGGAAATCCAAGTTCGCTTCATTTGTGAAGTCATTTAATAAAATAATATCTCAACCTACTTGTATTGTTCCGCCTTGGAAAAATGAAGCAGAGTTAGCAAAAATGAAAAGCAAAAGCAGCACTAATGATAGAGCCCGAAAAGATGATTCGATAGATGAAGAAATGTTTGATGATTATGATGATGATGAATACAAAATTTCTTTAAGTGTAGATGGTGAGTTCAAAGAAGCTATTGAGTCTCTTGAAGAATGGGTGAAATATGTTCATGAACATCAGAAAAATATAAAACCATCTTCTATACTTATTGGTAAAATATGGACACGGTTGTATTTTAATCTTAATAATATTGCTGACAAACATAGAGTAAGACTCCACCGTGATGCTGATGGCGGTGCCATGGCAAGTCAGTCTAACGCTGCCAAAATCATGCGATTTAATGTATTGGCTTTTCTTCATGCCGTCTTGGTTGAGGAAGATTTATATCATGCTGCAAGTGAAAAAGAATATCTTGGAAGTGGCCTTCGATTGAATCCTGTGACCTCTGTGGATGTATTTACTGAAAAGCTTGAAGAAATCAATAAAAATTTTTGCGATGGAGATTCATGGGTTGGTTCTCATCCAATTTTTTATTTTCTGATAAGATGCCCACTATTACACCCATTTTTATTTCCTGCAGGGGGAATGAGTGTCGATACGATGCGTTCTAGCGAGCAGAAGTTTTATGACATCGTATTAAAAGTTCTTGGTGAGACTGATTTTCATGGATTAAAATTTGATGATTTAAATAATAGTACCAATAAATTAGAATCATCGTTTTCGATAAAAACATTGAACTGTGCAAGTATAGCTGGCGCCAAGTATGATACAAGCACTCCAAGAGGCAATTCAAAAAGTACAGGGGGTTCGAGTGATGATGCTCAATAAAATATTTATTTGTCGTGGCTTTTTAAATGTATTTATAAGTGGGCAGGCATGGAAAGATATATAATCAGTTCTACCCACTTGCTACACGAATTATTGAAAACCTGTTTTTCTGAAAAGATTACTGATGAGCAGGTAGAGACTTCGATATTTCTGACTCAGTATGAACTGGATAGAAATTTTCCTGATCATATTGCTAAGGCAGAGTGGTTGTCCTTACAGCAGAGCCTGAAAAGGCAACATCTATCACTAGGACCTATAGCGGCGCTACGCAATATCGCCAAAATATTCGTGAAAAACGAAAAAGATGGGCCTAAGGCAGATTTAGGTTTGTATTCAACTTGGCAGACATTGATGAGCCGGATTTCTTGCTTGCCAGTCATGGCTTGTCATCAGGTTTTTAATCCTGGGGCTGCCAATCAGCAATACAATTTCCATTGGCCTCTGTATCCGTATCACCCAGGAGTGGAAGATTATATCCGCTGTGAGCAGTTGCATGAATCTCATCAGCATCTGAATGGCAGTACTAGTGCTGAGGAATGCTGGCTGGATACTTTGGCGTCTCCGGATCTCTCTGTTAAGGAGTTTGAAAAAGCATTTCATAAATTCTCGATGTTGCGTCAACTTTGTCGCCAGGTAGATTTCTCGCTGACTCCTAAGACATTGAGTATGCGTTTGAAAATAGCAGACAATATTCGGGAGATATTATGCCGAGTTGCACAAGGGATGATACTACCAGATTGGTTATCGGCTTTGGAGCACCCTGACCAGTTAAAAGAAAACAGCTTATGGCACAAACAAGAAAATGGAACAATGGAGGAATACTTTTTTACAACTTCATGGCCATCTGATAATAAATATAGCCAGATATCTGAATACTGCCTGTTGGTTAAATTGTTCGAACGCTGGAAATATGGTGCTCCGAAAGAATTGGAACGATTGTTGTGGATCTATTTACTGATTCAAAATCAGTATTTGACGTTATTAGTACAGCGTGATGACTTCTTTGGGTTTGACCAGTTTCAGAAATACACGACTACTGAATTGCGGGAGGAAACAGAAAAGACATATTTGTCGCGTTTTAAAAATGCTCATGGTAGTGGTGAACACTCTCAAACCTTTTATCTGGAGGGGCGTTTTGCACCAAAAGATACATCAGTGAAAATGCAGAAACTGTTGTTTAGTATTCTCCGTGGATATTGGGAGTATTTGTGTTTGTATAATAATAATGACTGGCCTCACACTAACCCTCTTAGTCTCTATCAGGTTTTGGATAATCTGGAAAATATAGGTGTTGATAACCGAGTTGCTCAGTTGGCTTTAGTCCCTCATTTTATCAAACAACAACAGAAAAATAATGAGGTTTACCCATACGCGATACTATTTAAAGATTTAAAAACCAAGGCAGCTATTTTGATGGAGCTGCTACAACATGACCCTCGCTTGACTCGCTGGGTACGAGGTATTGATGCTGCCGCGAATGAAATGCACGCACCACCAGAAGTCTTTGCACCTTTGTTCCGTGTATTGTCGCGAGCTGGAATCAGTCATATTACGTATCACGTCGGTGAAGACTTTCCTCATCTTATCAGTGGGGTTCGTTCAATTGATGACGCCATTCGATTTTTGCCACTTAGAAATGGTGATCGGCTGGGGCATTGCACGGCAATCGGCATCACTCCCGCTATCTGGAAGCGGTCGCTACCACCCAAGTTGGCAATCACGAAAGAAACTCGCTTGCTGGATTTGGTATTTATCTGGAGGGAATTGAAAAATCATCCTGAATTATTACGTTATGCTCATGATGCTGCAATGCAGGCAGTGCAACTGGCTCAGGAAGTTTTTGGGTTGGAAGAAGAAATATCAATCACTACACTGGATCAGCTCTTTAATTTGCGTGATTTACTACCTGAAGCTGAAGGGTTACTTGGTGAGATTGATGGACCTTTGCAGCCTGCGTCCTTGTGGACAGAAGAACATGAACGTGTGCATGAATGTTTGCGCTTAACTTATATGAAACGGCCATTAAGGTTGTATAAGGAATGGCTTAGGTCTACAGAAATTCGTGAACAGCGGCAAGAATATATTGATGTTGATATGACAGCTCTACCTGATAATGCTTTAATTGTATTGCAACAGGCAGTCATGGCAAAACTTGCCCAAAAGAATATTGCCATTGAATGCCCACCGACCAGTAATACTAGAATAAGCCAATACCGTGACGTAAGTGAGCACCATATATTTCGATGGATGGGGTTGCCTGGAGAGGCGATTGACGGGGATATATCCATGTCTATTTGTCTAGGGTCAGATGATCCTGGAGTGTTTGCTGCTGATTTGAAATCCGAATTTTATCATCTGTTTGTTGTATTGACGGGAAAATTTGGTTTATCCGCTACAGAAGCATTAAGGAAAGTAGCGGAAGTAAATGAAAACGGCCGGATTTACCGATTTCATTTGAATTAGGATGACTTCATTATTTGGGTGTTAGCACAGTGTCAAGTAATGGTGTATATGTTATCAAATATAGAATTCGATATTAAATCCAATATTCTTGTCAATAAGCTATTTGCTGATTGTATTTATATTTTCGGAAAAATTCCTATATAAAACTTTCTGTATGAATAAAAAACCCATATCTGCAGCGCAAATATGGGTTTTTTAAAACACTCAACCGATTATATTAAAGATCCAAGTCTTCAATAATATAGACGGTGTTGGCATCAATCTCGGTTTGCCCTGCGTCCAGATATTTTTGTTCCAGCACGCCGCTGGTTGACCAGGTTGCAAAGTCATCATCATTGATAACAGCAATGGTTGAATCGTTAATCAGCCACATGCCTTCAAGCTTGTCGTGTGGGTATTGAACTTCTGCCACCAAATCAACCAGGAAGGTTTTGGTAACCGGTGTAATGGTATTTAAACCTGTCCAGCCTTCATTCAGTACAACTTCTTCCAGAGTTTGTCCGTCTTTGGTTAACCCAAGCTCGGCATCCTGAACCCATGATCCTGAATCGGTAATGCTTTCCAGGTCGGTAGCGTTACTGATATCAATTTTATACAGGTATTTCATGGCGCTGGCATCGGAGGCGAAGAAAGCACCATCACGTTCGATCACAACAAATTCAGTGGCGCTGAGAGCAACAATACCCGACTGGGAGTTTTGTGTTTTCTCCTGGCGGTAGAGGTACTGCGCCACGCTGCCTGTTTCTGTATTGACTGTAACAATACGCACGATATCCAGGTCTTTTACTGCGCTGCTTGGGTTATACATGGTGGATTGCATGATGCCGACCAGTGTTTTTTCATCTGGTGTTACGGCTAAACCTTCCATGCCGCGATTGGCTCGGCGATTGGAAAATTCTGCAGGCAGATTGATCGATACGCGGTCATCATCGGCAAAGGCATTAATACGATCGATTTCATTACCGTCAGCGTCGAAGTGAACCATGTGTGGGCCATATTCGTCGCTTACCCAGAAGGTACCATCAGAAAGCGCGACCATGCCTTCGCCATCCAGTCCATAATCATCCAGCAGGATAGGATTGGTTGTTTCATCGTAAGGCTGGCTCATATCTTCACGAAGTACTTCGACAGTGCCATCGTCCAATACGGCGTAAGGTGTTTCACCGGTACCGCCTAGCGCGGAGTTATTGGGCAAGCCGGTGATTAAGGTGCCGTCTGGACGTTTTAATAGAGTTTCCTGGATCAGTTTTACATCGCCATTGTCCTGAATTTCAAATAAGCCGATGCGTGGAGTGTAATCTTCTACCGGGAATATTTTACCGGTACCCTGGTCGCCAGTGTAAACAGCGTTTGGTCCACGGTCGGTCAGGGCATAAAACTGGCTGGCATTGGTTGGGTGCTTAACCATGTCGGAGCCGTAGCCGCCATTACGAATCTCGAACAGAGCGCCCGGTTTTGCACCGTCTTCAATGTCGCTACGTAATACGGTGTAGGGTAATGTCGAGCCATTGACACCAACGGTATTTGCGTCGCAATCATACGTTGTCTGAGCCACTTCGCTCTCTGACAGGGTGCCATCGGCATCGGCATCCAAACCGGATTCGATTTTTACACCGCCAAATACACATTCATTATCGCCAAATGCAACCAGCTCATGGTTTACCAGACTGTTGAAACCTTCGTTTCCATTGTCGCCGTCATCTCCGGCACATGCAGTCAGCAAACCGAATACAGTTAATGAAATTATCCTTTTCTTGAACATGTTCTGATTCCTAGGGTGTGAGAAATCGACGCATGGTAGTGACGGGTTCTTACAAATAAACGACATATTTATTACAAATATAATTATAAATATATCTATTTGACATCAAGATTTAATATAGCTCTGAAGTTGAATTTTCTGTGCAGTTTGTTTTTTATAAATCGCCATAAATGCAAACAAATGGTCAGATTTGTCATATTGGCTTTATTGGTCTGAGATATTTGAAGCGGTATTAAGGAATATGGTAGCCATTTTGTCTTTTATTTGTGCTGGTCAGGGTTCTGTCCGGTTGTGAATATTTTCGGCGTTATCTGCGAGATATCTGCTGGCATGTCTGCGTTTGACAGCAGGCATCTCGCTTTTGGGTTTGGGGTCCGGTCTGGATTGGGTCTGGATTGGGTCTGCTGCCATCGGTGGCCGGAGTGGTTACAGCCAGAGCAGAGTCAGGCAATGGCCCGGCGCAGGGTGCTGGAAGGTGATTCACCAAACAGGGCGGTGTAGTCACGGGCAAAGCGGCCAAGGTGCAAAAAATGCCAGCGCATGGCTGCTTCCGTGACGGTGATGGTGTGATACGGAGGGTGAAGCAAGAGTGCGCGTACCCGGTTAAGACGAAACAGGCGCAGGTAGGTATTGGGAGACATTCCCAGCTGAGTCTTGAAGCTGTATTGCAGGGTACGTTCACTGACACTGGTTTCGCGACACAGATCGACAATACCTGGGCTGGCGTCGGCATTGGGTACCGCTTCCAGATAAGTACAAACATGATGCACCAGCCGGACAGCCCGACGGCGGCTACTGATGCTGGAGTGCATGATATCCGGCTGCGGCCGTGACGACTGCAACATCATCATCAGGTTGTCGGTGAGGTAGCGTTCTATACCCGCAGGGGTCAGGCACGGCTGACCGAGGCTTATGTGGTGCAGCAACTGGTTGATATGCTGATCCAGCTGAGCCTGTCCCGGGGTTTCAAGGCACGTCAGCTCAGGGGTGTCGGGGCTTTCCCGGCGCTCAGGGTCAATAATCATCATCTGTTGCTGAAAATGCTCCTGATCGAAGCGAAAATACACCGTTTCGGCTTCACCACCGACATGCACATCCGCCTCGGTTCCGGCAGGGATCAGAAACAGCGCCTTATGGTTGGCCTGATATTCAGAGACCCGGGCGGTATCGAGGGTGCCGCGGACATAGGAAAGAGTGCAATATTTCTTATCCATGGTGAAACGTTTGTGCACGGTGCAGTTCTGGCGCTCGATCACCATCTTGATGCCCGGCAGATTGAGTTCCTGATAGCGCCCGGCATAGCGACCGCTGCTGACCTGATCAATTGAAATCGGTAGCCAGTCTTGTACCAGCGCCTGCTCCGACGCATCTTGCACTGCAAGATTCTGGAAGTGTATATCAGCGGCTGTGTTCAAGCCGTGGCGAGTCGCAGCGAAGGGCTCTGTTGATGTAATGAGTGCCGGGGTGAGAGCGGAATCATGACAGTCCATAAGCATTGGGGTCGGGTGATGAATGGGTGTTTTCAGAGTAATGGATAAGTCATCTTGCCCGTAAAATCGGACGGATTTTGGACTTTATGGAAAGGCTGTGAAGCAGCCGGAGAATATTGCGTAACCATTCTTTTGGCTGATGTGGTGGGTGTTTTTTTTCCTTATATTCGACAGGTTTTGCCAGTCTTTAGTCTCAGATATATCAGGCCCGGTTATGGCGCTGCCCAATCCGGTTTTATATCGAATACCCTGGTTTTTATTGTTTATATTGTGCGTCGGTAGTGAGTGCAGCCCATGGCCAAAGTGGCCTGGGCGGGAATATTCGTGGCGAGAGAAAGGCAGATGACCGATCGCGGTCCGCGGAGCGTATGGCGCGATGACCTGAAGCTGGAACCAATGCAGTTCCAGTGGCTTGCCACAACCGCGTGATGTTCATGCCAATCGCCTGACATCGTGACGCAGTTGTGTTGAATAGGGGGCCGAAATCCGTTTCAACCAGCTCTAAAACCTGTTTGTTGCCAGCGCTCGGGCGATTGATTGCCTTGCTGGACTTGTTCGGGTGTTCTGGCGACGGGTTATCGCATTACCCTTGCCAATATTACAAGCATGAAACAGGCCAATGCTTTATTTTTTGCCACGGTGCCCATAATAACGGCAGGATCGCTTTCTGAGCGATATTGCATGTGTTATTGGCCGCGGATGACACACCAAAAAAGGGCAATGCAGTTAGTGCAGTGCCCTTCAGGGAGGCAGGTGATTTGCGGAATCTATCGGTTTGCGCCCCGTATGGCGATCACCGCAGGGATGATCACCGGGGCCGCAAGTTCCTGTTCGCAAATATCTATTCGGCGGGGTCGCGGTGAATGGCGTAAGGCCCCCAGGCCTGGCGGACGGGGACGATTTCCATGCGGTTGATGTTCATATGTACCGGCAGGGCGGCGATATAGGCGACCTGTTCGGCAACATCATTGGCGGTTAATGGCACGGTGTCTTGATATACGGCATCGGCGGCATCGGCATCTCCGGCGTTACGTACCAGGCTGAATTCGGTTTCGGCGATACCGGGTGACAGGTCGGTAACGCGTACTCCGGTGCCTTGCAGGTCGCAGCGCAGGTTAAAAGAAAACTGTTGCACAAAGGCCTTGCTGGCACCGTAGACGTGGCTGCCCGGATAAGGATTGCCCGCTGCGGTGGAGCCGATATTGATAACACTGGCTCCAACACCCCATTCGATCAGTCGTGGCAGTACCGCGTGGGTGACGTTGACCAGGCCGGTGATATTGGTGTCGATCATGGTGTGCCAGTCGGCCAGGTCGGATTGCTGCGCCGGGCCGGGGGCCAAGGCCAGACCGGCGTTGTTGACCAGTAATTGAATACCGGCAAAAGCGTCGGGTAGTTCATCAATAGCGTGCTTGACGGCGTCGGCATCCCGTACGTCCATTTTCAAAGCCAATACGGGCGTAGTCGAAGACAGTTCGTCGGCGAGGGCGTCGAGGCGTTCCTGACGACGACCACAAATAATCAGTGGCCAACCTTGTGCGGCCAAATGGCGGGCACTGGCGGCACCGAAACCGGAAGTGGCTCCAGTAATCAAAGCTACACCTTTCATGCAAATATCCTGTTGTCTGTAGTGTGTCTGTAATAGGGTGAGCACGCCGCTTCAGCGGCGCTCTTCACGAATAAAGGGTTCGCCCAGCGCACCGGGCTGGCTGCTGTTATCACGGCTGGCAACGGCCACCCAGATCATTACGCCAAGGGTGACAGCATAGGGCGTCATAAAGACAAAATACTGTGGCAGGCGAATGCCGGAGGCGGCCATCTGTGGAATCAGCGCTTCGATACAGCCAAACAGCACCGCACCGGCGAGGGCTTTCCAGGGAGACCAACGGGCAAAAATCACCAGTGCGACGGCAATCCAGCCGCGTCCACCGACCATATCCGCCAGCCACATCTTGGTGCTTAATACCGAAATATAGGCACCGGCCAGACCAATCAGGGCTGATCCGGCGGCAATTGCAGCACAGCGGTAAGCCAATACCGGAATCCCGGCGGCGTCGGCGGCCTGGGGGTTTTCACCCACGGCACGCAAGCGTAAACCGAGTACGGTGCGGTTCAGTACCAGCACCACCAACAGGAAGATAATAGGCGTCAGATAGACCACCGGGTCTTGAATAAACAGTTTGCCGATAACAGGCAGTTCCGACAGCGGCCATAACGACAGATCTGAGAGGCCGGACACAGGTCGGCTGGTCCAGTTCATCAAGGTGCCACACAGCCCGGTCAGACCCTGGCAGAAGAACACCAGCGCCAGCCCGGCAATCACCTGGTTAATACGCATGATCAGCACCATCAGGGCGAATAGCTGCGATACCACGGCGGCGGAGATCATCGCCATGATCAAGGCGGCAACGGTGGAGCCGTCAGTCATCAGGGAAGCACCGATACCGGACATGGCACCGACCAGCATCAAACCTTCAGCCCCCAGGGCCAGAACCCCGGAGCGTTCAATAATGATCAGCCCCAAGGCTGCCAATGCAAAAGGCACGGCAAAGTCGGGGATATTACCGATCCAGCTTGCGATCAGGCTCATCAGCTCTGCCCTCCTTGAATACGGCGAATACGGTGACGAATAAAGAACTCGGAAGAGGCAACACAAATCACCAGAATGGCCTGGATCAGCTGCACCATGGAGAAAGGAATCTGGTAGAACACCTGCAAACTGCGACCTGCGACAAACAGTGTCGCGACCAACAGCGCCACTACGGTGGCGGCGATCGGTTGGTTACGGGCCAGAAAGGCAATCAGGATTCCCGAGAAGCCATAGCCGACGTAGAACGAATGGGTCAGGCGGCCTTCCTGTCCGGCAGTAATCATAAAACCGGCCAGCCCGGCCAGCGCTCCGGACAACAGTACGGTACCAAGGATTACCCGATTAACCGGCACCCCCACGGCACGGGCCACACCAGGACTGTTGTCGACAAAACGCAGGTACAGCCCAGCCCGGGAGACGTTGGTAAACCAGAGCACCAGAAAGGCAACCAGGGTGGCCAGCACAATCGCCAGGCTGAGTCCATCAAAGACATCGGGCAGGCGTTCGAATACCCGGTACTGAGGGGAGTAGGGGAAATTGTCACGGGGGTCTTTCCAGTCGCCGTATACCAGATGCAGCAAGAAATTCAGCGCGATGTAGTTGAGCATCAGGGTCGAAATGATTTCGTTCACCTTGAGGTGCAGCTTCAGTAATACCGGCGCCAGCGCCCAGATCAGGCCACAGACCACGGCACTGAGCAGCATCAAGGGCAAGCGCATCGACGGTGGCCCGATCTCGAACAGCGAAATCGCAGTCGCGCCGATAGCTCCCCAGATCATCTGCCCTTCCAGGCCGAGGTTCCAGAACCGCGCCCGGAACGCAACGCAGCCAGCCAGGCCGACCATAATCAGCGGCGCGGCCTGAAACAGCACGGCCCGCAGGCTTTGTGCATCAAACAGCGTCAGAATAACAAACTCATTGAGCAGTTCGCCCGCAGGCACTCCGGCCACCACCAGAATCGCTGCTGAAATCAGCAGGCCGACCAGCAAGGCCAGGGCAATCACTAGCGCCTGCCAGTACCAGGCCATCTGCTGACGTACTTCCAGCGTATAACGCCGTGCCAGCAAGGGTTGAAAATTCGTTGCATCAAACATGGTTCACCATGGCTTGCCCAATTGCCTGACGGTCTGCCGGTTGGGCAAACTCGCCGATAATACGTCCTGCTGACATCACGCCAATGCGATCTGCCAGCGCCATTACTTCATCCAGGTCTTCGCTGATCAGCAACACGGCTGCTCCGGCATCCCGGGCGCTGCGCAAGCGCTGGTGTACGGCCAGAGTGGCGCGCACATCCAGCCCCCGGCTGGGGCTGTGAACAATCACCAGTTGTGGCTGGCGGCTGAACTCGCGAGCGATCACCAGCTTCTGGGCGTTGCCACCCGACAGCAGCGCGGCTTTCTGTTGCAGTGAGCGCACCCCCTGGACATCAAATTCGCTGACGGCGGCGGCGGTATCGGCTTCGATCCGGCGGCGGCGCAGAAACCAGAACGGCCCGTACCGGCCGCTGTGAATCTCGCCCATGGCGAAGTTGTCACTGATCGACAGCGGTGCAGCCAGGGCGGCGGAATAACGGTCAGCGGGAATACAGGCAATACCCAGTTCGCGCCGTCGGCTGGCGCTGAGGTCGCGCAAATCGCCTTCACCAACCAGCTGCATCGAGCCGCTGACCGGTTCTGGCAGGCCCATCAAGGCTCCGGCCAGTTCGCTTTGACCGTTACCGCCCACCCCGGCAATGCCGTAGATTTCTCCGGCGTGCAGGCTCAGGTTAACGCCGCGCAGTATCGGCGCATTGGGATTGGTTGAGCACAGCTCGCTGACTTCCAGCTTGACCTCACCGGCTGCCCGGCTGGCGGGAACCTGGGGTGGGGTCGGGGCGTCACCAACGGTCAGCTTGACCAACTCGCCAACCGTTACCGATTGCGGCTTGAGGCTGGCGACGGTGCGACCGGTACGCATGACCGTCACTTCGTCGGCGTAGCGCATAACGTCGTTCATCTTGTGCGTCACCAGAATGACCGCAGCGCCTTCCTGGTGAGCAAAATTCTGTACCGTGGTCAGCAGGTTTTCTGCTTCCGCATCGGTGAGTACGGCGGTTGGTTCATCCAGAATCAGGATGCGGGCACCGGCCAGCAGCACTTTGAGAATCTCAACGCGCTGCTGCTCGGCGACCGACAGCTGATCGACCCGTGCAAACGGGTCAATGGTAAACCCCAGCCTGGCCGCCGTGGTCTTGATCTCCTCGGCGGTTTGCTGCAGACGTTGGCGGAAACTGAGGGCCTGGTCATTACGCAGGCCCAACAGAATGTTTTCCGCCACGCTGAAGGGTTTAACCAGCTTGAAATGCTGATGCACCATGCCGATACCCTGGGTGGATGCATCCAGTGGCCCCTTGAGGCGCACCAGGTTGTCATCAATGAACAGCGATCCGGTTTCTGGTGCGTACAGTCCGGCAGCAATGTTCATCAGTGATGACTTGCCAGCGCCATTCTCGCCCAGCAAGGCATGGACCTCGCCCCATCGAGCTGTAAAGGAAGCCTCGGAAAGAGCCTTGAAGCCGTCAAAGGATTTGCTGACGGCATCGAGTTGGATCGCGTTCTTGTTGCTCATTGCTGGGTAACCACGCCCTTGACGAACCAGTCCATGGACCACAGTTCCCCATCAGACAGACTTTCGCCTTTGGCTGCCTTGATGTTGCCATCACGATCCGAGATTGGCCCGGCGTAGATCAGCTTGTCACCTTTCAGCAGTTCGTCACGAGCGGCCATGATTTTGGCTTCATCTTCTTTGCTGATAATGTCGCTGCCACAGCAGGAGACGTCGGTACCGCCTTCTTCCATCGACAGCAGCGCGCCATGTTCGGCTGGCTGCCAGCCACCGGCCATGATTTTTTTCAGTTCAGGGGCAAGGAAACGATCCCAGACCCAAACCGAAGAACACACGGTCGCTTTCGGGGCAAACTCGCTCATATCACGGTGGTGACCGGTGCCATAGACGCCACGTTCTTGTGCGACGATCTGTGGGGTCGGGCTGTCCACGTGCTGGCCAATTACATCGGCACCCTGGTCAATCAGCGCTGTTGCCGCTGCGCGTTCCTTGACCGGGTCGTTCCAGGCTCCGGTGTAGATAACGGTGACGGTGGCGTCCGGGTTGATTTGCTGGGCACCCATGGCGAAGGCGTTAACGGTCCAGTTAACCTGGCCAAACGGGTTGGCGGCAACAAATCCGAGCTTGCCGGTCGGTGAAGCGGCACCGGCTGCCATGCCACACAGGTACTGGCTTTCGTAGGTACGGCCGTAGAAGGATTCAAGGTTGTCTGAATTGGTGGTACCGGAACCGTTCAGGAATGCGACATCCGGGTACTTGTCGGCCAGTTCCTTGAAGGTATCGGAGTAACCAAAGGCGGTACCGATAATGATGTTGGAGCCGCGCTGGATCAGACGCTCAACGGTGGGTTTGATCGCGGAGGCTGTTTCCGGGACGCTTTCCACGTACTGGATTTTCTGGTCGATATCGTCTTCCAGACGCTGGCGTGCTTCGTCGAAGGCCTGAGTCCAGCCGCCATCGTTACGCGGGCTGATATACAGCATGGCGATTTTCGCCGGGCCTTTCAGGGTAAAACCAGCATCTTCCGCTGACACGGAGGTCGTCATGGCGCATGCGGCCAGGGCACATAATGTGCCCGTGAGCAGTTTCTTCATTGTCACAATCCTTCTTGCGGTGAGTCGTTGGAGGTCGTGCGGTAGGTAGAGCCCTGCTTAAAGCATGTGGTTGATACGGAAGACATTGCCTTCCGGGTCAAGCAAAACGGCCTGATACCAGTTGTAGTACGTGGTATAGGGAGCCTTGATCATGGTCGCGCCTGCAGCACAGGCGATCGGTACCATACGGTCGACCTCTTCGGGACTGTCGACGTCGATGTTCAGTAAAAACTTGCAGCCGGAGGTGTCGGCGTACTCGCTCAGGTGCAGCAGTTCGTAAGCATCCAGCGCATTGAAGCCGATGCAGCAGCTGCCGGCATCGATGCCGCGAAATATCGGCGAGCGGATGGCTTCCACTTCCGGGAAGTCGAAGACGCGCTGATAAAAGCCACTCAGGGCGACGATGTCTTTGGCGAATACGTTGACGTAAGAAAGTGTGCTCATATCAGGCTACCTTGTTGCCGCCAAAGGTGGTTTGGCGGACGAATTTGGATTGCAGATGGTCGCCGGAGCTAACCGGGGCGTAGCGAGGTTCTTCGCCTTCTGGCACACAGCTGGGCAAGCATTCCACCATGACGTCGTAGTTCGGCTGGTGGAAGAACACCAGTGACTGGCGTTGCTGGTCGCCGTCGACGTCTTCCGGAGGATTCACCACCCGGTGCAGGGTTGAGATCCATTGGTCGTTGGTCCACTGCATCATCAGGTCGCCAATGTTGACGACAAAACCGTCTTCCACATAAGGCACATCGACCCATTCGCCTTCGCGGTTGCAAACTTGCAGACCACCCTGGGCGCTGTCGGGTTTGACGATGGTGAGGCTGCCATAATCGGAGTGAGCACCGGCCCGTAACTGACCTTCTTCGATGCCTTCTTTCAGATGCGGATAACGCAGGCTGCGGAACATACTGATGTGCTTGTCGATCTTGTCGTCGAAAAAGGTCTCTGGCATTTCCAGCGACAGGGCAAAAATACGCATCACGCTGCGGGCCAGGTCGCCCATGGCAGCAAAATATTCCGCGTACGCTTCCTCAAATCCAGGCAGCGTTGTCGGCCAGACATTGGGGGCAAAATGCGGCCCGGCCATGGCTTCGGAGTAATAAGGTTCATCCGGCACATTCAATGGCCCGATGGAGAAGGATTCTTTCAGGTCGCCCGGAGCGGCTTCTTCCATGGAGTACGACAGGCTCTCTTCTGCTACCGCGCTGTAGCCGCGCACCATGTCGGGACGGGGACGGTTGGCTTTGCGTTTTTCTTCCATGGGCAGGTCGAAGAAGCGGCTGGTCAGTTTGCTGACCCGCTCGATCAGCTCTGCAGGGATCTGGTGTTGGGTAATGACCAGGAAACCAATATCCCGGCAAGCCTGATTCACGGCCTTGGCCACGCTGGCCTTGCCTTCGGCCGTGCCATCAAAATAAGGGCCAAGATCGATGATAGGAACATATTGAAGCGTCATACGATTGCATCCTCCGACTGAAATTCAGGTACTGATTTGATCAGTTACCTGATCTGAAGAATCCGCAGGCGATACCAATCGCCCACCGTTTCCGAACAAAGAAACAAAAGCAGCAACTATGCCAATAAGAAATTTATGTTAGATAACAATGATTTATGTCTTTTTTGATACTTAGTTTTTATCAAATGGTCTGAATTAGAGCACTCGGTTTGTGCGGGAGGCCCGAAAACAGGGCGAGATAATCGTGACTTTGGCAGGAGTTCAGAAGATCGGGATAAATAACCCTTTAAAAATAAAGGTTAATGGGTAAAAAACAGCCAGTGGGAATAATAGAAAGGCATTGTGACACCGGTATTATGGGCATGGATGCCTTGGAATTGGCAGCACAAACGGCCATGAAAATAACCAGCAAGACACAGTTGCCACTTTGATCCATATCATTGATTTATAAAAAGTTATCTATTAGGCAACAAGGAAAAACAGCCAAGGCAGGAGCGCAGTGACAGCATGCTGTCTGACCCATACGGGTTTTGGGTCAGACTCTGCACCGTGATTGGACAGGGCAAGGATAAAAGGAGACAGCGGGATCTTGTCTGGTCTCAGGGGCGTGGACAGATCCCTTGCAGCACCAGCATTTTGAGATTGGCGAGGGTTTCCGCAAAAAAGTCGGGATCATCCAGGGTGTGACCCGCCACGGCTTCTACCTGTACGCGGAAGTCGGCGTAATGCTGTGTGGTTGCCCACAGGGAAAAAATCAGATGATGCGGTTCTATCGGGGCCAGTTTGCCCGCTTCTATCCAGGCATTAATCACCGCGACCCGGGATTCGACGGTGTCCCTCAGGGAAGAACTCAGCTCATTCAGCAATAGAGGGGCACCTTGAATCATTTCCAGACAAAACAGGCGGGACTCTGCCGGATGATCCCGTGACAGCTCCAGCTTGACCTGAAGATAGGCGCCAATGGCTTCTACCGGGTCCTGTTCGATGTGGAACTCCTGCAAGGGCCGCAACCAGATATCCATCAACTGACGTAATACATTCAGGTACAGGTCTTCTTTGGAGGCGAAGTAATACAGTAGGTTGGTTTTGGATACATCGGCCTGGCTGGCCACTTTATCGAGGCTGGTACCGTGCAGGCCATAGCGTGAAAACACATCCAGGGCAGCGTCCATAATAGCGGCTCGTTTGGTTTCCATCAGGCGTTTGCGCCTGCTCAAGGTTGCTTCACTCGGGACCCGGCTACGGGCTTTCGGCTTCTTTGCGGGCGTTGCCGTCCGCTGTATCTGCTTGTTCACTCTGCTTACCGTTTGTTCCTTGGTTGCCGCATTCTACCCCATTGTGCTGCCTGCAGCTCAAGCGCTTGATTTGTGCCCCAATTCGGACCGGAGCGCACAAACCAAGTGCTCTAAATCAGACTATTTGGTCTGAACTAAAACACAAAAAATAACTAAGTAATTGATATATATCAACAATATCAAAATGGCACACTTGATGCTTTGGTCTTATTACAGCCAAGCCGCAAAGCAACATAACAGGCGCCAAGGCAAATCTATTACCAAACCCTGAGGGCAGAGCAATGAATGTAGGCATCTTCATACCTATCGGCAACAACGGTTGGCTGATCTCCAAGAACGCTCCGCAGTACATGCCAACGTTTGACCTGAATAAGACCATCGTCCAGCGCGCCGAGCATTATGGCTTTGAATTTGCTCTGTCGATGATCAAGTTGCGCGGCTTCGGTGGCGAGACCGAATTCTGGGAACACAACATGGAATCGTTCACGCTGATGGCCGGTCTGGCTGCCGTCACCGACAAGATCCAGCTGTTTGCTACCGCCGCAACCCTGACCATTCCGCCAGCCATTGTGGCACGTATGGCATCAACGATTGATTCCATTTCCCACGGCCGCTTTGGCGTTAACCTGGTTACTGGCTGGCAGAAGCCGGAGTACTCGCAAATGGGGTTGTGGCCTGGTGATGAGTTCTTCGCCAATCGTTACGACTACCTCAGTGAATACGCCACGGTATTGCGCGACCTGTGGACAACCGGCACGTGCGATATGAAAGGCGAGTACTTCCAGATGGACGACTGCCGCGTCAGCCCCAAACCCCAGGCCGACATGAAAATTATCTGCGCTGGCCAGAGTGAAGCGGGAATGGCCTTTACCGCCAAATACGCCGACTACAACTTCTGTTTTGGTAAAGGGGTCAACACGCCAAAAGCCTTTGCTCCAACGGTTGAGCGACTGGAAAAAGCCACCGCCGACAGTGGCCGGGATGTGACCTCCGTAGCGCTGTTTATGGTGATTGCTGCGGATACCGACGACGAAGCCCGCGCCCGTTGGGAATCCTATAAAGACGGTGTCGACGAAGAAGCCGTTGCCTGGCTTGGTCAGCAAGGGGCCGCCGATACCAAATCCAAAGGCGATACCAATATTCGCCAGATGGCCGACCCGACGTCTGCGGTCAATATCAATATGGGCACGCTGGTGGGTTCGTTTGCAACCGTCGCCGGCATGCTCGATGAAATTGCTGAAATCCCCGCCACCAGTGGTGTGATGCTGACGTTTGATGATTTTGTTCAGGGCATCGAAGATTTTGGCCAGAAGATTCAGCCATTAATGAAAAGCCGCAAACACGTTGTGGATATGTTGGAGAATGCGTCATGAGCAGTATTGATAATCCGGTTGTGGGTTATACCCCCGACCAGCAAGGTGATGTCAGCATGGTGCTGCCCGCCAGCCCGGAATCGTTGGCATTCAATGTCAAAGAAACGGCGCTGATTGTGGTCGATATGCAGAACGCCTATTCCACCAAGGGCGGTTATCTCGACCTGGCCGGTTTTGATGTGTCGACCACCGGGCCGGTGATTGAATCCATCACCAAAGCCATCAAGGCCGCTCGTGCGGCGGGTGTGCAAGTGGTGTTCTTCCAGAACGGCTGGGATGCGGAATACACCGAAGCCGGCGGCCCTGGCTCGCCTAACTGGCACAAGTCCAACGCTCTGAAAGCGATCCGCAAGAACCCGGAACTGATGGGCACGTTGCTGGCCAAGGGCACCTGGGATTACGATCTGGTGGATGAACTCAAGCCTCTGCCCGGCGATCTGGTGATCCCCAAACCACGTTACAGCGGCTTCTTTAATACCGCTCTCGACAGCATGTTGCGCAGCCGCGGCATCCGTAATCTGGTGTTTACCGGGATCGCCACCAATGTCTGCGTGGAATCAACCCTGCGCGACGGCTTTTTCCTCGAATACTTTGGCGTTGTACTGGCCGATGCCACCCATCAGGCCGGGCCGGACTACGTCCAGCAAGCCGCCCTGTACAACATTGAAACCTTTTTTGGCTGGGTCAGCACTGTCGATGACTTCTGCACCACCCTGGCCGCCTCTACCCCAACCCAAGGAGCAACCGCATGAGCAAGCAAACAGTCCTTCCTGCCGGTACCGGCAAACCGTTAGCACCGTACGTTCCTGGCTCCATGGCCGATGGCGTGTTGTACGTATCCGGCACCTTGCCGTTTGATAAAGACAACAACGTGGTACACGTCGGGGATGCCACTGCGCAAACCCGTCACGTGCTGGAAACCATCAAGGGTGTGGTGGAAGAAGCGGGGGGCACCATGGATGACGTCACCTTCAATATGATCATGATCCGTGACTGGAGTGACTACCCGGCGGTTAACGAAGTCTACGCATCGTACTTTCCGGGTGAAAAACCGGCGCGTTACTGCATCCAGTGTGGTCTGGTAAAACCGGATGCCCTGATCGAAATCGCCAGCATCGCGCATGTTGGCTAACCGATGAGCAATGTCATGCATATTGAAATTCATGGCCGGCAAGACGCCGATGCCCCGACGCTGGTTTTCAGCTCGGGGCTAGGTGGCGCTGCCCATTTTTGGGCACCGCAGCTGAGCAGCCTGGGCAAAGACTTCCGCATTGTCCTCTATGATCAACTCGGCACCGGGCATAGCCCGGCCGAATTGCCTGAAGGTTACGCAATTGGCGATATGGCCAATGAGCTGCAACGCCTGTTAGCCGAGTATCACATTGGCGACTACCATCTGGTGGGGCATGCGCTGGGCGGTTTGGTTGGTCTGGAACTGGCACTGCAAAAAGCCCCCGGACTCAAAAGCCTGACGCTGATGAACGCCTGGGCCAAGGCCAGTCCTCACACCGCTCGCTGCTTCTCGGTACGCAAGCAGCTGTTGGCGGGTGCCGGTGCTGCTGCCTATATCGAAGCCCAGGCGCTGTTTCTTTATCCGCCGACCTGGATTGCCGAACATATCGAGCATCTGGAAGTGGAAGAATGCAAACAGCTGGCAGGGTTTCCTCCGGTCGAGAATCTGCTACGACGCATTCAGGCGCTGCTGACGTTTAACCCGGGAGAAGCCTTGTCCAAGGTTGAACAGCCCACTTTACTGCTCGCCAACAGTGATGATTCGCTGGTGCCCTGGACCTGCTCCCAGGAGCTGCAACGGGTACTGCCCAACGCCACTCTGAAAGTCTTTGATTACGGCGGCCATGCTTCCAGCATCACCTGCGCCGAGACCATTAATACAACGCTGGCCGATTTTATTCACAGTGTTGCACCTACTACTCCAGCGGCCTGAGCGAGGGCTTTATGAACGAACCACTTGATTCCGGCGCTCTGGCGCAATTGTTTACTGAAGCCCGCAGCCACAACGGCTGGCAAGACCAGCCTGTGCCAGACAGCCTGCTGGAGCAGCTGTACGACCTGGTCAAAATGGGCCCGACCTCTGCCAACTGCAGCCCGGCACGTTTTGTGTTTGTCCGTACCGCAGCAGGCAAGGAGCGTCTGAAACCTTGCCTGTCATCCGGCAACCTCGACAAAACCATGACCGCGCCCGTTACCGTCATTGTTGCTTACGACAGCGAATTCTACGACGAGCTGCCAGCACTCTTTCCCCATGGTGACGCCCGCAGCTGGTTTACCGGCACGCCAGAACTGATTTACGAAACCGCTTTCCGTAACAGCTCGATGCAAGCGGCCTACCTGGTGTTTGCCGCCCGCAGCCTGGGTCTGGATACCGGGCCGATGTCCGGCTTTGATAACGCCGCCCTGGATCAGGAGTTTTTCAGTGACGGTCAGTGGAAGTCGAACCTGTTGATCAACCTGGGCTACGGCGACAGCAGCAAGGTCTACGACCGTCTGCCGCGTCTGGACCTTTCCAAAGCCTGTCTGTTTTCCTGAAGGAGCCTGCTATGTTGGCCGTCAAAACCCCAGAAACCGCGCCGCAGACTGTTAGCCGCGACGTATTCCGTAGCGCCATGTCGATATTGGCTGCCGCCGTTAACGTCGTGACCACCGAAGGCCCGGATGGCCGTGCGGGTTTTACCGCAACCGCGGTGTGCAGTGTTTCGGATGAACCCGCCAGCTTGCTGGTATGCCTGAACCGCAATGCCTCGGTCTACCCGGCATTTCGCGACAGCGATTACTTGTGTGTGAATACCCTGAGCGCCGATCAACAGGCGTTGTCGAATACCTTTGGTGGCAAATCCCCCATGGCCGAACGTTTTGCGGCAGCGCAGTGGAGCACCGACGTTACCGGCTCACCAATGCTGGACGGTGCGCTGGTCAACTTTGACTGCCGCATCAGCAACCGTGTTGCCGCTGGCAGTCACGATATCCTGATCTGTGAGATTGTCGGTATTCGCCAGCAGGAAAGTGGCGATGGCCTGATTTATTTCCAGCGTGGTTATTGCAACGCCACACCGTTGGGTTAAAGCGCGGATACGCAATACGGCCATAACCGTGGGGATGTTCTCTGCGGTTGTCCGTATGAACAGGACACGCGCCACGGACGAGTCCTAGAGAAATAACCCCAGTAATTCATTCAGGTACTGTTGGCCGCGTTCGGTGGCCCGGATGTCTTGTCCTACTTCCAGCAGCCCCATGGCTTTGGCTTTGGCGATGGGGTCGGCAACGCTGGCCAGTGTTTGGCCGGTACGTTGCTCAAAGCATGCGACGCTGATGCCCTGGCGCAGGCGCAGGGCATTCATCAGGCATTCCAGCCCCATGTCGTGGGCGGCAATTGGCTGGCTACCGGCAAGGAATGGCTTGTCGGGGTTGAGGTAATCACTGGGCTGGCGGGTTTTCCAGCGCCGGGCGCTGTGGATCTGGCCCCGGCTGTCGAGCCAGCTGACTTTGCCGTGCGCACCGGCACCAATGCCGAGGTAGTCGCCAAACTGCCAGTAGTTGAGGTTATGCCGCGCCTGTTTGCCGGGTTGGGCAAAGGCGGAAATTTCATAGTGGGCAAATCCGGCGTCGGCCAGGCGTTGTTGGCCGGCGTCCTGAATATCCCAGAGGGTATCGTCTTCGGGCAGCACTGGCGGGCGTTTGTAAAATTCGGTGTTGGGTTCGATGGTGAGCTGATACCAGGAGAGATGTGGCGGGTCAAAGCTCAGGGCGGTGTTGAGGTCGTCCATGGCGTCGGCTAACGACTGTCCGGGAAGGCCATGCATCAGGTCGAGGTTGAGGTTGTCGAACCCGGCAGTCCGGGCAGCCGTGATGGCGGCTTTGGCCTGGTCGCTGTCGTGGATGCGGCCGAGTTTCTGCAAGTGCAGGTCGTTAAAGCTCTGGATGCCCATCGACAGGCGGTTGATGCCGAGTGCACGGTAGGCGGCAAAACGGTCGGCTTCGAAGGTGCCAGGGTTGGCTTCCAGCGTGATTTCGATATCGTCGGCAAACGTTAGCCGTTGGCGCAAGCCGTTGAACAAGCTGGCGTAAGCCTGCGCCGATAACAGGCTGGGGGTGCCTCCACCAATAAAAATGGTCTGGATGACACGCCCATGGCGGTGTTCCAGCTCGCTGTCGAGGTCATTTAACAGCGCTGCCACATAGTCTGTTTCCGGTAATTCGGTGCTGGCTGTGTGCGAGTTGAAGTCGCAGTACGGACATTTGCGAATGCACCAGGGCACATGGATGTACAGACTGAGTGGCGGCAGCTGGCGCATGCTCAGTTCCAGTTGTTGTCGTGGTGCTCGCCGTGGTGTTCACCTTCATGATGCTCGTGGTGCTCACCGTGATGTTCACCTTCATGGTGCTCGTGGTGCTCACCGTCATGACCCTGTTCATGGCCACCTTCGTGTTCACCTTCACCTTCACCTGCGTGTTCGCCATCGGAGTGTTCACTGGCGTTTTCGTCGTCTACTGCCTCGTCTTCTTTGGCGGGCAGCAGTTCTGCAACCGCGACATCAAGAGTCTGCAGCAAGGCCTGAACCTGGGCTTCCATTTGGTGTTGCTGGTGGGAAAGGCGGGTTTGCTCCTTGTCCAGTTCATCGTTCTGTTGCATCAATTCGGTATTTTTTTGCTCGGCAGCGGCCAGAGCTTGCTGGGTTTGTTCCAGGTCTTCCTGCAGTTGCAGGTTTTCCAGTTGCAGGTTTTCCAGGGTTTGAATGGTCTGGGTGATCTTTTGCTGTAACTGCTCAAGTATTTCCACGATGTGCTCCTTTTCTCGATTAACAATGCACCACATGGTGTGCAGAAAACCCCTCACCGCATAACAACAGAGTGTGACGGGGTAAAACAATAATAGTCAGGGTTGCCAGCGTTGCAGCAGTTGCTGCATGGCCTGGCCCCGGTGTGACAGGGCATTCTTACGGGCCTTGTCGAGATCCGCCGCGGCACATTGCTCCGCCGCGACATAAAACAGGGGATCGTAACCAAAGCCGTTGCTGCCGGATGGCGAGGTTAATATGGTGCCTTCCCAGTGGCCTTGAAAGACTTGGGGGGTCGGATCTTCTCCATGGCGCATGTAGACCAGTACACATTGGAATCGTGCCGTGCGCTGTGCTGCCGGAACGTCGGCCAGGCGTTGTAATAGCAGGTGATTGTTGTCGTGATCGCCGCTACCTGCCTGATTCATGCTGGCAAACCGGGCGGAATAGATACCTGGCTGCCCTTGCAGGGCGTCTACTTCGAGACCGGAGTCGTCGGCCAAGGCGGGCAAGCCGGTGATGGTGGCGGCGTGGCGGGCTTTGAGAATGGCGTTTTCGACAAAGCTGAGGCCGGTTTCGTCCGCGTCGCTGACACCAAGGTCACTCTGGGGGATAAGAGTGATGTGGCGGTCGGCAAAGTGGCTGTCGAACAGCTGGGAAAATTCCCGTAATTTGCCAGCGTTGCCGCTGGCGAGAACGATTTTCATAGCAGAGCCTTATGGCGCATCGCAAGGTGTCCGGGCATACCGGGCCGCGTTGGCGTTACCCGGTGTGCTGCTGGCGACACGGGTGGATTATTCTTCTTCGTAAAAACGTTGGCTGAAACGGACATCGAAGTGCTTGTTGATGCCATCGGGGGCAACGTCGAGCCGGATTCGATAGGTTTCTTCTTCATCAAAGCGGAACGTCGCAATGTAATAGACGGCGTTGGTTTCCTTGATTTCCTTGAACTGCAGTTCGTTTTCCTGGCCGATCAGGTTTTTTAACGTGCCTTGAATCTGTGCTGTCACTGGCTTGGGCAGGACGTCATCGCCGGGATTGTTCAGTACCGAAATACTGAGGAATCCCAAGCTGCGCGAGCGTTCTATGCCATAGGCGCTGGCCACGTCTTCACTGAGGAAGCTGCTGGTCAGGCCGATGTAGTGGACTTCATAGTCGCCAAATACCTTTTTTTGTTCACCGCGATCGGCCAGGGCCGTCAGGCTCAATAGCATCAGACAGGTGGTTAGTAGTGCTTTCATCAGCGTCTCCGGGTCAGGTGATAGATGGCAATTTCTCCTAACAGTGCAGGCCAGAAGTTGATCGACCAGTGTTCCTGGTGGTGATCATCCAGCACGGTTTTACGGAGAATCCGAATGTGTTTTTCCGCACACAGTGCTTCAAAGTCGGCCACGGTACACAGGTGAATATTGGGGGTGTTGTACCAGGCATGGGGCAAGGTTTCCGACATTGGCATCCGGCCCTTGAGCGCCAGGTATAGCCGGGTGCGCCAGTGGCCAAAATTGGGGAAGGTGACAATGGCTTCATCACCGATGCGCAGCATTTCGTCGAGCAGGGCATCGGGCCGTTCAACCGCTTGTAACGCCTGGGTCATGATGACGGTATCGATGCTGTTGTTTTTGTAATTACTCAAGCCTTCGTTCAGGTCCTGCTCGATCACGTTGATGCCATTGGCAATGCAGGCGGAGATATTGTCCGGGTTGATCTCCAGCCCATAACCTCGCACGTTTTTGTGCTCTTGCAGGTAGTGTAACAGTTGGCCTTCGCCACAACCGAGATCCAGTACCTGACTGTTGGGTTGCACCCACTGCTGGATAATGGACAGATCGGCTCGCAGGTTGGCCAAAGATGTCTGACTCATGAGTGTTTCTCCACGTCGTTGGCAATGCGGCCCATATAGGCGCGGAGGACCTGGTGGTAGCGGGCGCTGGGCAGCAGGAAGGCATCGTGGCCACCGTCGGAATCAATGCAGGCGTAGCTGACGTTCTTGTCGGCTTCGATCAGGGCGTTGACGATTTCTTCGGAGCGCTCCGGGGCAAAACGCCAGTCGCTGGTAAAGGAGACGACCAGGAAGTGGCAGTGCGCCTGACTCAGGCATTTGACCAGGTCGTTATCGTAATCGCCGGCGGGGTCGAAGTAGTCGAGGGCCTTGGTCATCAACATATAGGTGTTGGCATCAAAGCGGGTGCTGAATTTCTCGCCCTGGTAATGCAGGTAACTTTCGACCTGAAACTCTGGGCTGAAGCTGTAGTTCAGCTTGCCTTCCCGTAGCTCGCGACCAAATTTCTGCCGCATGGCGTCATCCGACAGATAGGTCAGATGGCCCAGCATCCGCGCCTGGGTGAGGCCGACCTTGGGAATGGTGTTGTGTTCCAGATAGTTGCCGTCGTGGAAGTCCGGGTCTTTGGCAATGGCCTGACGGGCGACTTCGTTAAAGGCAATGTTCTGTGCCGACAGTTTGGAGGCTGAGGCAATCACTACGGCGTGACGTAACCGTTCCGGGAATTGAATCGACCAGCGGATAACCTGCATGCCGCCGAGGCTGCCACCGACAACGGCAGCCCATTGCTGGATTCCCAGATGGTCGGCCAGTTGCGCCTGACTGGCAACCCAGTCACGCACGGCAACAATCGGGAAGTCGGGGCCATAGGGCTTGCCGGTTTCCGGGTTTGGGCTGACAGGGCCGGTGGAACCGGAGCAGCCACCCAGATTGTTCAGTGAAACAATAAAAAACTGGCTGGTATCGATCGGTTTGCCCGGCCCGATGGCGTTGTCCCACCAGCCGGGTTTGGCATCATCCATATGATGATAACCGGCAGCATGATGGTCGCCGCTGAGGGCATGACACAGCAGTATGGCGTTGGAACGTTCGGCGTTGAGTTCGCCGTAGGTTTCATAAACGAGGTCGTATTCTGGCAGCACGCGACCACTACGAAGTGTCAGTGGTACATCGGAATGAAATTGCTGGGGAGTAACCAGACCGACGGAATCGTCAGGGATAACTTCCGGCATGGTGGGCGTATTCCTGGAGTATAGAAGCTGGGTAAAAGGCGAGTGTAGCAGTAATCGCGGGGAATCACAGGGTGTCTGTGGCGTCCTGCGGCTCGTCTTCATCGACGGGTTGGCGGATCAGGCGAGCGGCCAGTATTCCCCCTTCAAACAGGGCGTACATGGGCAGCGCCAGAATGGTTTGAGAGATAATGTCGGGAGGTGTCACCAGCATGCCGACAACAAAACAGCCAAGGAAAATATACGGCCGTTTTTCACTCAGGGAGGCAACGGTGGTGATGCCGCTCAAGACCATCAGAAAGGTGGCCACGGGTATCTCGAAGGCGAAACCAAAGGCAAAAAAGATCTTCAGAATAAAATCGAGTACGTTGGCGATGTCGGGCATAAACGAAATGCCATCCGGCCCGGCCATGGTGAAAAAACCAAACGCCAGCGGCAGGACCACGTAGTAGGCAAACAGAATGCCGGTGTAAAACAGGATGGTGCTGGACAGCAACAGCGGTACGGCAAAGCGCTTTTCATTTTGATACAGGCCCGGTGAGATAAACCCCCAGAGCTGGTGCAGCATAAAGGGCATGGCGATCAGTACCGCCAGTACCAGTGTCAGCTTGAACGGCACCAGAAAGGGTGAGGCAACGCCGATGGCGATCATTTGTCCCTGGGTTTCAGGGAGCAGGACCGAGAGCGGCTGAACCAGTATCAGATACAGGTCGTTGGCAAAATAGAACATGCCAAGAAACAGTGCCAATACCACCAGCACCGACTTCAGCAAGCGGTTGCGCAGTTCGACCAGATGGGCAATAAGGGGTTGTTCCTGATCCTGGCTCATGATTCGGGCTTGATGTCCTTGGCAGGTGGTGTCGGTATATCGGGCAATATACGGGGTTGGTCGCCGGTACCAGACGGGTATTCCGGGTCGATGTCTGCCGGTGAAACGGCTTCCCGGCTGTCGATGGCTGGTCTGGCTGTGGTTGCTGCTGCGGTCGCCGGTTCTGCCGCAGGGGGCTGGCCGTGGTCTGTACCCTTTGCGTTGTCCCGCACGGCGGCTGGCCGACGGTCGTCGTCATCGAGAAACGTGGCGTAGGGGTCCTTGAGTTTTTCCCGCAGTTCATCGGCCCGTACCTGGCGCTCCAGTTCATCCTGGAAGCCACTCATGGTACGGCGCACACGGCCAATCATCAGGCCAACGGTACGGGCTGCCTTGGGCAGACGCTCCGGGCCAAGCACCAACAAACCAAGGACGCCGACAACCACAAGCTCCAGAAAGCCGATATCAAACATCAGTGCTTGTCTTTCTGCTCGCTGAAGTCAGCATCTTTTTCCACGCTGCCAGACTGGTCAGACATCAGCGGTTTGGGTTTGGTCGGGGCGGCAGCGTCGTCGTCCTTGTCGGCGCCTTCGTTCATTGCACTTTTGAAGTTTTTGATGGCTCCGCCAAGATCACCGCCCATATTGCGCAGTTTCTTGGTGCCAAAAATCACGATCACGATGACCAGGATGATAACCAATTGCCAGATGCTGATACCGCCAAGCATAAGTGTGTCCTCGTTGAGTGCTCAGAATCCGGGCAGCGCAGAGCCGCCCAGAATATGAAAATGCATATGAAATACTTCTTGTCCGCCTTCGACACCGGTATTGGTGATGGTGCGATAGCCGGTCAGGTTCTGGGTGGCGGCAATACGCGGAATAGTCAGCATCAATTTGCCCATCAAGGCGCTGTCTGTGTCGTTGAGGTCGTTGAGATTGACGATATGGCGTTTGGGAATCACCAGCAAGTGAGTCTCTGCCTTGGGGGCAATATCGTGGAACGCCAGAAAATCATCGTCTTCGTAGACCTTGTTGGCCGGAATCTCGCCTGCCACTATTTTGCAAAAAATACAGTCAGTCATCTTGATGTCCTTACGGATAAACGTATGGCAGCGGGGTTACTGGTCGCCGCGTGACGCTTTTTCTTCCAGCCCGGACATATTGAAGCGACGGGCCAGTTCGTTAATCACGGCTTCCGGGCGTTCACCCAGATGCGCCAGCGCTACCAGGCTGTGAAACCAGAGGTCGGCGGTTTCGTAGATAACGTCCTGGTTATCACCACTGCGTTCGGCGTCCTTGGCGGCGATAATGGTTTCGGTGGCTTCTTCGCCCACTTTTTCCAGAATCTTGTTCAGGCCCTTGGTGTACAGACTGGCCACGTAAGAGGAATCTGCCGACGCGCCTTTGCGTTCGTCGAGGATGTCACCCAGGGAGGAGAGAATATCACTCATTTTTATAACAGCTCTGTGAATTATGGAAGATCAGACCCGATCTAGTAGATTTCTTGCGGATCTTTTAATACCGGGTCAACCGCGACCCATTCGCCGTCCTGCCACACTTGATAAAAGCAGCTTTCGCGGCCGGTGTGACAGGCAATGCCGCCTAATTGTTCGACCTGTAACACAATGACATCGGCATCGCAGTCGAGGCGGACTTCATGCAAGGGCTGGATATGGCCCGATTCTTCGCCTTTGCGCCACAGCTTCTGGCGTGAGCGAGAGTAATAAATGGCGCGATTTTCCTCAATGGTCAGAGCGAGGGCTTCGCGATTCATCCAGGCCATCATCAGGATGCGACCGGTTTTGTAATCCTGGGCGATGGCGGGTACCAGACCCTTGTCATCCCATTTTACGGCATCTAGCCAGTTGCTGTTCATGTTGCGTATTACCTGCTGGTCGACACGCTGAAGCCGTGTCGAAAATTCAAACGGTGCCGCCAATGGTGTGGTGACTGGCGCGGTGGTGTTATCCGGGCTGTGAGCATACCGCAAGCGGTTACGGTCGTCAGGCCTTGAGTAATATCCATAACAACCCTAGCAAGCTGATGCTGATACCAAGGGCGTCGGTGATGCCCAGTGCAAAGGCTTGCCACCACAGAAACAGGCCGCCGACGGTCATCAGACTGGCCAGAATATGATGGCGTTTTTGCTGGTTCTGATATTCCAGTGCCTGACGCAGGGCGGTGATTTCGCGTTGCAACTGCTGCTGGTTTTCGTCCATATGGTTGATGCGAGTGAGCGCACCATGCAGCAGCCCTGGCATTTTCGGGGCTTTTTCGATCCAGGTCGGCAGTTGCCGCTTGAGTTCCTGAAACGCCGCCTTGGGGCCAAAACGGTCACGCACCCAGCGCTCCAGGTAGGGCTTGGCGGTGCTCCACAAATCCAGCTCGGGATACAGTTGACGACCCAGCCCTTCGATATTGAGCAGGGTTTTTTGTAGCAGTACCAGTTGGGGCTGTACTTCCATATTGAAGCGGCGAGCGGTGCTGAACAGCTGGATCAGTACCTGGCCAAAGGAAATCTCCGCCAGTGGTTTTTCAAAGATGGGTTCGCAGACACTGCGAATGGCCGCGGCCAGGTCATGCACCTTGGTGGTCGCGGGTACCCAGCCAGAATCGACGTGTAACTGGGCAACCTGATAATAGTCCTGATTAAAAAAGGCCAGCAGGTTCATGGCCAGATAATGCTGGTCTTCGTCGGTCAGGCTACCGACGATGCCGCAGTCGATACCGATGTATTGTGGCGATTCGGGGTGCTCGCGGGAGACAAAAATATTACCGGGGTGCATATCGGCATGGAAAAAGCTGTCGCGGAATACCTGGGTAAAGAAGATCTCAACGCCGCGTTCGGCGAGCAACTTCATATTGGTGCCCTGGGCCCGCAGCTCATCGATATTGGCCACCGGAATACCGTAAATACGTTCACTGACCATCACGCTGGTGCGGGTGTAATCCCAGTACACTTCCGGAATATAGAGATCGTCGGAGTCGGCAAAGTTGCGGCGCAACTGCGTGGCGTTGGAGGCTTCAATCTGCAGGTTCAGCTCGCCGTAAATGGTGTGGCGGTAATCTTCCACCACTTCCATCGGCTTCAGGCGGCGGGCGTCGGCAGAATAGGTTACGGCCAGTTTTGCCATGGTTTCGAGCAGCTGTAAATCCCGTTCTATCGTATGTTCGATGTTGGGACGAACCACCTTGACTACCACGTCCTTGCCATCAAACAGGCGGGCGGTGTGTACCTGGGCAATGGAAGCCGAGGCCAATGGCGTCGGAGAGAATTCGGCAAACAGCTGCTCGACGGACTGGCCCAGCTGGGCTTCGATCAAGGCGATGGCCTGATCTTCCGGAAAGGGCGGCACCTTGTCTTGCAGGCGTTTCAGTTCCTGCACCATATCGTCGGGCACAAGATCGGGCCGGGTCGAGAGGATCTGGCCAAACTTGATGAAAATCGGTCCCAGTGCTTCCAGCGCCAGTCGCAAGCGGGCACCACGACTGAGGTTGGGCGGTACCGGACTCAGACGCCAGGGTGCTATCCACAGCAGAATCCTCAAACTGAACGGCAGATGCTGCAGCGGAATCAGGCCATCGAGGCGGTACTTGCTGAAAACAAACAGGATTTTCCATAAACGCCAGAGTCGGGACACGATTTATTTCTCTCCCTTACCTGGTTGCGTCGAACGGCTCGCTTCCAATAACTGGATGCGAGCGGCCAGGCGGTCGGTTGCTAGCTTGAGTTGGTCGATCTGGTCGGCAACCTGATCCATTTCAGTCTGGGAGACCAGTAATCCGGCTTCTTCCACTGCGTAGTCCCGGGCGGCGGTGGACATGGTTTTGGCGGTGGCTTGCCCCCAACTCATCAGGCCCCGCAGGCCTGCGCCGATCTGGTGGGCTATCAGGCCTCCGGTGGCCGGGCTGATCATGGCTTCCCAGTCGATATCGAGTTGATCCATCAGGCGGCTGAGTGCCATGGCCAGTTCGGTGTCACCTTCGATGGCGACAGCGCCTGACATCAGTACACTGGCCTTGTTGTTGGCACGGGCAAGGCTGATAAAGTCGGGCAAGGTACCTGTGAGGGTGACATCCGCCATGGCCAGCTCGTCAGGGTCCTGTTGGGACAGCCCCAGTTCGATGCCCTGGTCGAGAATACGCAGCGACAGGGTTCCGGTCGCCACCAGACGAATATGCACCAGTCGGCCGTTATAGCGGCCCAACTGTTGCAGAGTGGCAGGATCGTAGCGCAAGGCGTGATTGATTGCCGCTTCCCATGGCAAACACAGGGCATGGGTCAGTTCTGCTGGCAGAGAAAACATCAGGGTTTGATTCCCCGGTGCAAGGCGACCACGCCGCTGGTGAGGTTATGGTAGGAACAACGTACCAGTCCGGCGTTTTCCATCATGCCTTTGAGGGTTTCCTGATCCGGGTGCATGCGGATGGATTCGGCCAGGTAACGATAGCTGTCGGCATCGTTGGTCACCAGTTTGCCCATAAACGGCAGTGCCGAGAATGAGTAGAGGTCGTAGGCCTTGCTCATCAAGGGGTTGGTGGGCTTGGAAAACTCCAGCACCAGCAGGCGACCGCCAGGCTTGAGTACCCGGGTGATGGACGCCAGTGCGCCATCCTTGTCGGTGACATTCCGCAAGCCAAAGGCAATCGTCACCACATCAAAACTGTTGTCTTCGAATGGCAGGCATTCGGCATTGGCCTGGACGTACTCGATATTGCCAACGTAACCCTGATCGGTCAGACGGTCGCGGCCGACATTCAGCATGGAGGAATTGATGTCGGCCAGTACTACCTTGCCTTGAGGGCCAACAATACGGGCGAATTTCTTGGTCAGGTCGCCAGTGCCCCCGGCCAGGTCGAGTACCTGATTGCCTGGGCGAACACCGCTCATTTCGATGGTGATGCGTTTCCACAAACGATGCACTCCGAACGACATCAGGTCGTTCATCAGATCGTACTTGGCGGCGACCGAGTGAAAGACATCGGCAACCATTGCCTGTTTCTCGTCAGTAGCGACGGTTTTGTAGCCAAAATGAGTGGTTTTTTGATCCGGCGGTTGTTGCGACATTAGGCACCTCCAAATGTGGTCGGTCATTTTAGCCATGCGCGCGGCGAATGTCTTGCGCTGTGCCTGTTTGTCGTATGCCGACGGGTAAATCAAGGCGGGAGCAGGTTCTGGATTTGCAGGCCGGAGGAAAGCCGGTGGCGATTGTGCGGGAGGATGGCATGGGCAATCGTTGCCCATGCCACATGGTTGGCATTATATGCCGATGGCGATGCCTGTTGGCATACTGGAGAGTGTGGCCAGTTGGCCAATAACCATGATTTCGAGTACCTGGATCAACAGGAAAGCGATAATCGGCGACAGGTCCAGGCCACCCAGGTCGGGCATGGCATTACGGATTGGACGAATGGCGGGTTCCAGAATCTGGTTGATCAGAATCAACGCCGGGTTGTAGCTGTTGGGAGCTACCCAGGAGGCGATGACGGTAATCAGCAAGCCCCAGAAGTAGATATTGAGCCAGAGTGACAGCACACCAATCAGCGCCCATACCAGCAGATAACCCCATGGCAGCATAAATTGACCGGCAATCATCAGAATGGCGACCATTAACAGCAGCTGGGCAAGATAGGTCAGCACCAGTGAGGCAATGTCCAAGCCACCAAAACCGGGAATGACCCGACGCAGCGGCACCAGTAGCGGATTGGAAAAACGCAGAATGAATTGGGAAATCGGATTATAAAAATCCGCCCGTACCAGCTGCAGCAAGAAGCGCAGCAAGAAAATCAGCAATACCATGCTGCCGATGGTGTTCACCAACAGCATTCCAACTTGTGACAGGGGAGACATGATTACTCCGTTTATAGCTTAAAAAAACGCTGTGTGTTCTGGATCAGAAAGTCAGCTGGCTGGCGACATCCCACAGGGTATGCCGATGCTATTCGCTGAGTTCCCGGTTCATTGCTGCCGCACGGTTCTGGGCTGCGGACATGGCTGCCTGAACAATGTCACGAATCCCGGCTTCTTCAAAGGTCAAAACCGCTTGTTCCGTGGTGCCTTTGGGAGATGTAACCCGGCGACGTAATTCATCTGGGCCAACATCGGATTGTGAGGCCATCATGCCAGCGCCGAGTGCCGTTTGGACGGTCAGGGCGCGAGCGGTGTCTTCACTCAGACCGAGTCGGGTTCCGGCCGCGATCATGGCTTCCATCAACAGGAAGTAATAGGCCGGGCCACTGCCTGAGAGTGCCGTTACGATGTCGAGTTCCTGCTCGTCTTTCAGCCAGACGGTGGTGCCGGTGGCCTGCAGCAGCCGGTCGGCACCATTACGCTGGTCGATACTGACGCCGGGGCTGGCCATCAGGCCGGTCGCGCCGGCACTGAGTAATGCCGGGGTATTGGGCATGCAGCGGACAATGGCAGAGCAACCGCTCCACTGTGCCAGGTTCTCCAGGGTGATACCGGCAGCGATGGATACGACCAGTGGCTGGCGTGCCTTGAGGGTTTCCCGCAATGGCTCCAGCACGCTTTTCATCATTTGCGGCTTGACCGCCAGAATCACGGTATTGGTGTTGCGAATGGCTTCCAGGTTGTCGGCAAAAGTCTGGATGCCAAATTGGCTGGCCAGTGCCTGGCGCTTGTCTTCACCGGGGTCGCTGACCTGAATCATCTGGGCTGACAGGTCGCCCTGGCGTAACAAGCCGCCGATAATGGCGGTGGCCATATTACCGCCACCAATAAATGCGATATGCGTCATAGGGAATCCTCGTGTTTGTCGTGGCCGTCCGTATCAGAGTGGCTCTGCTGTCCGGGACGTGCGCCAAAAATATCTGTGCCGATTCGTACCTGGGTAGCGCCATGGCGTATGGCCAGCTCCAGGTCGTTCGACATGCCCATCGACAGTGTGTCGACGCCGGGGTACTGCTGTTGCAAGGCTTCAAACAGATGTCGCATTTGCTGGAACTGTGCGACCACAACAGCCTCATCTTCACTGGCTTGCGGAATGCACATCAGCCCGCGCAGTTGTAACCGGGGTAATGAGTTTATCATAGCCGCCAGACGGGTGATGTCTGCGGGGGGCAGGCCGGCCTTTTGTGGTTCGGCGCTGATATTCACCTGAATCAGAACATTCAGGGGTGGCAAATGGGGTGGCCGCTGTTCGTTCAGACGCTGGGCGATCTTGTCGCGATCCAGGGTTTCCATCCACTGGAAGTGTTCGGCTACTGCGCGGGTCTTGTTGGATTGTAATGGTCCGATAAAATGCCACTCGATATCGCTCAGACCAGCCAGTGCGGTGATCTTCTCGACCGCATCCTGCAGATAGTTTTCGCCAAAGCGACGCTGACCCAGCTGGTAACAGCTTTCGACCATACTGGCGGGTTTGGTTTTACTGACGGCCAGTAAGCTGACCTCTTCGGGTATCCGGCCGCTGTTCTGGCAGGCCTGCCGGATGCGGTCGCAGACGCTCTGGTAGTGTTCGGCAAGTGTTGTAGACATTAGTTACGCTTTGGTTAGGATTGAGTGGTCGTGCAGAGCATTACACGCTCTGGTATATGATGATCGTATAAAAGGTTGATCCATGCCATCACCTGGCTCAGATATCAGCTGTACGAATAAAATGTTGTGCCTACAGAGGAAAACAGGCGATGGATATTACCGAATTGCTGGCTTTTAGTGCCAAGCAAGGTGCTTCGGATTTGCATTTGTCGGCAGGCTTGCCGCCGATGATTCGTGTTGATGGTGATGTACGCCGGATCAATGTACCGGCACTGGAACATAAAGAAGTGCACTCGCTGGTGTACGACATCATGAATGACAAGCAACGTAAAGATTTCGAGGAATTTCTCGAAACCGACTTTTCGTTTGAAGTGCCAGGGGTCGCCCGCTTCCGGGTCAACGCTTTTAACCAGAACCGGGGTGCCGGTGCGGTATTCCGGACGATTCCGTCCAAGGTTCTGAACATGGACCAGCTTGGTATGGGCGAAGTGTTCAAGGATCTGGCCAGAATCCCCCGTGGCATTGTACTGGTGACTGGCCCGACCGGTTCCGGTAAGTCGACGACCCTGGCAGCCATGATTGATTACATCAATGAAACCAAGCACGACCATATTCTGACCATTGAAGACCCGATTGAATTTGTTCACGAATCGAAAAAAAGCCTGATCAACCAGCGTGAAGTTCACCGCGATACCCTGGGCTTTAACGAATCCCTGCGTTCGGCGTTGCGGGAAGACCCGGACGTGATTCTGGTGGGTGAGATGCGAGATCTGGAAACCATCCGGCTGGCATTGACCGCTGCCGAAACCGGCCACGTGGTGTTTGGTACGCTGCACACCACCTCGGCTGCCAAAACCATTGACCGGATCGTCGACGTGTTTCCCGCGGAAGAAAAATCCATGGTGCGGTCGATGTTGTCGGAATCCCTGCAAGGGGTTATTTCCCAGGCGCTGTTAAAACGCACCGGCGGCGGCCGGGTTGCGTCCCATGAAATCATGATTGGTACACCGGCGATTCGTAACCTGATCCGGGAAGATAAAGTCGCACAAATGTACTCGGCCATTCAGACCGGGGCGTCCTACGGCATGGTGACCATGGACCAGTCGCTCAAAACCTTGCTGTCACGTGGCCTGATTTCTCGTGAAGCTGCGCAGGAAAAAGCCAAAAACCCGGATGCTTTCTAGTCCGGAGTATTGTGACGACATGGAGTAAGCTGTTATGTCGATGGACAAGTTTTTACGTTTGATGGTCGATAAAGGCGCGTCGGATCTGTTTATTACAGCCGGTGTTGCCCCATCGATGAAGGTCAACGGACAGATTTTGCCACTGAGCAAATCGCCGTTAGCCGCTGAACAGACCCGGGATATTGTTCTGGGTTTGATGAACAGCAAGCAACAGGATGAGTTTGAAAGTACCAAGGAACTCAACTTTGCGATCAACGCTCGAGGAATCGGGCGGTTCCGGGCCAGTGCATTTTATCAGCGTAACGTCGCCGGTATGGTGTTGCGGCGTATCGAGACCCGGATTCCCAGTGTTGATCAGCTCGGTTTGCCCGAGATTATCAAAGAGCTGGCGATGACCAAACGGGGTCTGATTCTGTTTGTGGGGGCGACCGGTACGGGCAAGTCCACCTCGTTGGCGTCGATGATTGGTTTTCGCAACCATAACAGCAAGGGTCATATTCTCAGTATTGAAGACCCGATTGAATATATTCATCAGCATGACGGCTGCATCATCACCCAGCGTGAAGTGGGTCTGGATACCGAAAGCTTTGAAGTGGCATTGCGGAACTGCCTGAGGCAGGCCCCGGACGTGATTATGATTGGTGAGGTACGCTCGCCGGAAATTATGGAAAATGCGGTGACCTTTGCCGAGACCGGGCACTTGTGTCTGGCCACGCTACACGCCAACAACGCCAACCAGGCACTGGAACGGGTGATTCACTTTTTCCCACCGGAGCGGCACGGGCAGGTGTGGATGGATTTGTCACTTAATCTGAAGGCGATTATTGCCCAGCAACTGATTCCAACGCCGGATGGTCGTTCACGTCGGGCGGTCATTGAGGTGCTGATCAATACACCGTTGGCATCGGACCTGATTCGCAAGGGCGAAGTTCATGCCCTTAAGCCTTTGATGAGAAAATCCACCGAAGCGGGGATGCAAACCTTCGATCAGGCCTTGTACCACTTGTATGAACAAGGCGAGATTACTTACGAAGATGCGCTGGCCCATGCGGACTCTGCCAACGATCTGCGCTTGATGATCAAGCTGGCATCCGAAAGTGATGCCGAGCATCTGACCGGTATGAGCAAAAGCTTCAAACTCGAAAACTAACGCATGTCATGCCCGGCTGTATTCGATAGCGGATATCCAGGCACCACCAAAACAGCCGTTATAAACAATGTGGCCAGGGTCCTGGCCAGCGGCTCCGGCAATCACCATCATCGGCAGCAGATGCTCTTCCCGTGGATGCACCAGCCGGGCGTTGGGAGCCGATACCCAGTCGGCCAGTTTGCGTTCCCGTTCGGTGGGCGCTTGCAGGGCAATTTCCTGCAACCATTCATCAAATGGCCGGGACAGTTGCTGGCTGGTTGGGGTGCACAGCTGGCGCAGGTTGTGAAACGACATGCCACTGCCAATAATCAGTACACCTTCATCCCGCAATGGCTGTAATGCCTTGCCAATCTGGATGTGATGGGCCGGATTCAGGCTGCCCAGCATCGACATCTGCAGTACCGGAATATCTGCTTCCGGGAACATCACTTTCAGTGGCACAAAGGTGCCGTGGTCGTAACCGCGCTGATCATCGCTATCGGTGGCAAAGCCAGCCTGATGAAGCAGTTCGGCGACCCGTGGTGCCAGTTGTGGGGCGCCGGGAGCGGGCCATTGGATATGATAGGACGCGGGTGGAAAATTGTAATAGTCATACAGCATGGGCGGATGGGGTGCGGTTGCCAGGGTGATAACCGGTGCTTCCCAGTGCGCTGAAATGACCAGCAAGGCCTTGGGTCGTTGTGGCAGGGTGGCAGGGTAGTGTCGCAGGAACTGGCGCAGTGCCTGCATTTCGTTGTCACCAAATTGCCCGCCCAGATCCACAAAAGGCCACGGGCCTCCGCCATGAGGAATAAAAACCGTGGGCATGGTTAGTGGCGACGACATAGTGAGCTCCAGCGAGTAATTCTGAGGAAAAGCGGGTAGTGCGAAAGCAGTTGCCCGAAAGACTTGTCAGTTTACTCACAGCCAGCGTGGGACAGTATCCCGATAGCTGGTGAACTCTGTTCCAAAATGTTCGGCCAAGCGTTGCTCTTCCGGCTCGATCTGGAAGCGGTTGAGGTAATAGACAAACACCGGTAACAGCAACAGGGGCAGTACATGAGTCAGGTAAATAGCCCAGCCCGCAAGGTTCAGTAACAGGCCAACGTACATGGGGTTACGGGTATGGCGATAGATACCGGAGGTTACCAGGAACGCGGTGTTTTCCGGTTTCATCGGGTTGATGGTGGTGCGTCGACGGATAAAACTGATCAGTGCGATCAGGTCCAGTCCCAGCCCGGCCCCCACACAGCAACCCACCAGAATCTTGTCCATCAGTCCAAGCTGGCTCAGTGTTGGCAGGTTAGGGGATATCAGCCACATGGCGGCGGCAAAAATAATGGCTACCAGTGGCGGGGGTATCATGAGTTCCAGTCGTTTCAAACGTATTGTCCTTTTGGTCGGATCAAGGGTGCGTCAGACTGACCGCAGTGTGTTGTCACGGCTGTACGTGTCTGGCTATGGTAACGAATCCGGCGTGGCAGGGTTATCCCACTTCTGTCGGGCTTGCGTGTCGCTGCTGCGAGTGTCGACCCAACGCTCCGACAGCGTCTCGCCTGTTGGCCCGATCAAGGTCTCCTTTTTCCAGAACGGGGCTTGGCTTTTGAGAAAGTCCATGATATACGCCGCCGCATCAAAGGCGTTTTGGCGATGGCCACTGGAGACTCCGATAAAGATAATCTGGTCTTCAATATCGAGCGCACCGATACGATGAATCAGCCGCACCCGGCCCAGTGACCAGCGTTTCCTGGCGGCGGCAACGATGTCGGCCAGAGCGCGCTCAGTCATGCCGGGATAATGTTCCAGAAACAGACGTGAGATGGTGTCACCCTGATTCTGTTCTCTGACCCGGCCGACAAAAAAGACCACGGCACCATCATCGCGATTGTCCTGACAGAGCTGCTGATATTCGTCGGCAACGGAAAAATCATCACGCTGTACCCGGATATCATCCATATCAACCTCCCGTCATGGGCGGAAACAAGGCGACCTCATCGCCGCTGTTGATCACCATGGTTTCATCATTACAAAGCGACTGGTTGATGGCGACCAGAGCCTGTCCGGCTGCGAGGGAGTCCGCGTGCTCGGTAAACTGCTGTTGCAGCGCCAGGCGCATGGCCTGCACGGTGGTTGGTGCTGCCAGTGTCAGATTGATCGCTCCGGTACCAAGCTGGTCTCGCAAGCGGGCAAACAGTAATACCTGAATCATGGTGATACCTCCTGGGGGGCATCAACCTGCCAGTGACCGGTTTTGCCTCCGAGTTTTTCCAGCACCCGGATGCCACCGAGCGTCATACCGGGGTCGACGGCCTTGCACATATCAAACAGGGTCAGGGCGGCGACACTGACGGCGGTAAGGGCTTCCATCTCGACGCCGGTTTGACCCGTGAGTTTGCAGTAGCTGGTAATGCGAATGCGGTTTTGTTCTGGCTGGGGGGCGAAATCAACGGCTACCTTGCTCAGCATCAGCGGATGACAAAGCGGAATCAGCTGGCTGGTCTGTTTGGCCGCCTGAATCCCGGCGATACGGGCAACAGCAAAGACGTCGCCCTTGTGGTGATCCCCGGCCAGAATTTGTTCCAGGGTAGCCGCCTGCATGGTGACAAAACCTTCGGCCCGGGCTTCCCGGACGGTTGGCTGTTTGTTGCTGACGTCGACCATATTGGCTTCGCCACGGGCGTTGACGTGGGAAAACCCGGTTATTTCGTTGGGTTCAGACATGGATAAATAGCCTCGTATGTATCAGCCGCGGCTGTCACACAGCTGGTTGGCGGTGTTTTTCAGGCGCAAGACAAAGTTGCAGGGCTTGAAACGGCTGTCCAGCTGGCTGGCAATAATCTCGTCCCAGGCGGTACGACAGGCATTGGTGGAACCCGGCATACAGAAAATCAGGGTGCTGTTGGCCAATCCGGCAACGGCCCGGCTCTGAATGGTGGAGGTGCCGATTTGCTGATAGGAAATATGGCGGAACAGTTCACCAAAGCCATCGATGGTCTGGTCAAACAGCGGAATCATGGCATCTGGTGTGGTGTCGCGTTCGGTGAAGCCGGTGCCACCGGTAATCAGTACCACCTGGGTGGTGGCGTCGGCTATCCAGTTAGAGACAGTGGCCCGCAGCAGGTATTTGTCATCAACGACAATGCGTTTGTCGGCCAGCTGGTGGCCGGCATCGGTCAGTTTGTCGATTAACAGTTTGCCGCTGGTGTCGTTTTCCTCGGTACGACTGTCGGAAACCGTTAGTACGGCAATGTTCAGCGGCATGAATTGATCGGTAAAAGTCTTGGACATCAGAGTTACTCGCGTTCGATAACGTTGGGATAAGCACCGACTTGCTGGCTGGCAAGCCATTCGTCATGGGTGTTGGTATTGGTCAGTGCGGTAGGATTGGCGGGTTGCAGAGACAAGGCCTGGCAAAAGCTCAGCAGCCCGCGGATCGATTTGTCGGCGGTCGCCAGCGTCAGCTGGTCTTCCAGATATTGTCGTACGTTGGCAGATAGCGGCAGGTACAGCGGTAGATATTCCTGCAGAAAATAAACGGCTCGATGATCACTATGGCCGGTAGTGAGCAGGTAACGCAGCGTGGGCAAGTCCATCAACGGCAGATCGACGGGCATCACCAGCAAGGCGGTTGCCTTGGGGCAGGCATTGGCAATGCTGAACAGTCCGGCCAGTGGGCCATCGTGGTGTTCGTCATTGACATCACAGACCACCAGGTGTTGCAGGTCGTCCGGGGTGGACAGGGAGGCATGGCGGCTGATAAACAGTTGTTGCAGCCCAAGCTGCTGCATCAGATCGACTTGGTGGTGCAGCAAGCTGGCATGTTCTCTGGCGGGAAGCATGGCCTTGTCTTGCCCCATGCGACGGGACGCCCCGCCTGCCAGAATCACCCCGATGGTTGTTGCCTTTGCGTGTGTATCCATATCGCCTCCGCTGTCGGGTTTATCCCGGTGTTAGCCACCCAGCATGGCAAAATGACGGGTAGCGCCCGTATTGCCGCTTTGCAGGTAATGGGTTTCGTCTTTCAGGCCCAGGCGCTGCTCCAGCTCTGCTACCAGCAGTTCGGGGTCTACGCCGGGCTGTAGTAGCGATCGTATGTCATAACCCTGTTCGCCAAACAGACAGAGATGCAATTTCCCCAGCGACGAAATACGCAGACGATTGCAGCTGGAACAAAAGTCTTTGCTATAGGGCATGATCAATCCCAGTTTGCCACGATAATCCGGATGGGAAAATTCTTCTGCCGGGCCATCATGCTGGTGGCGCATGGCGACCTGCCAGCCGGTGTCTCGCAGCTGTTGCCGGATGGATTCGCCACTGACGTGATGCTCGGCAAAAAAGACCGGGTGATCACCGGTTTCCATCAGTTCGATAAAACGCAAGGTCACCGGGGTGTGTTTGATCCAGTCGAGAAACTGTTGCAAACGCTCGCTGTTAAAGCCACGCAACAACACGGCGTTGATTTTGACATCCAGCCCGAGGCTTAACGCCCGTTCCAGCCCCGCCATGATACGGTCGAGATGTGAGTAGCCCGTGATGGCGGCAAATTGCTGTGGGTCGAGGCTGTCGATGCTGAGATTCAGGCGTTGCAGGCCGGCTTGCTGCCAGTCGTCAACCTGGTCTGCCAGGCGGTAACCATTGGTGGTTAACGCCACTTGCTCGATGCCAGGTGTCTGGGCCGCCAGACTGATGATGTCGGTGAGGTCCTTGCGGACACTGGGTTCACCGCCGGTAATACGTATTTTGCGGGTACCAAGATGGGCAAAGGTTTGCAGCAGTGGTGCCATTTCTGCCAGCGTCAGTGGTTCTGGCTGATCGGTTTTCTGATAGCCATCGGGTAAACAGTAGTGGCAGCGAAAATTGCACACGTCGGTAATCGACAGGCGCAAATAGCTGAAGCGGCGACCATAACGGTCGCTCAGCTCGGGCTTGAAGCGGGTCATATACACCTTTCCAAATAAGGGAGGCCCAATGGTTTCCCATCGAACCCTGGTGGCTGGGGCGTTATGCCTTCAGGCGTCAGCCTGTGCCACGGCAGAGGCTTCATCACAGGATGGCTTGCCACCCTTGTCTTAGAAGCAACTGCTCGGCGTTTGTCAGCGCCCAGTGTAGGCGGTTTGAGTGCAAAAATGTAGCGACGCCCAATCAGGTTCAAAAAATATTGAATGACTGTTCAGAGTGGCGAGAATAGTGTGAGTCAAAGCAGTGCCATGACAGTGTTACAGGGTTGGGGTCAGGAGTGGGATCAGGAGTGGGATCAGGAGGGATGGAAAACACCCGGCCGGAGAGAGTACCCGGCCGGTGTCTGGGTCAGTCTACACGCACAATTTTCATGGTGTTGGTGCCGCCCTGGGCGTTGAGATAATCACCCCGGGTAATCACAACGTAATCGCCGCTGCTGATTTCACCCGATTCTTTCAGGATGGCGATGGCAGAGGGGTTGATGGCATCCGGTTCCAGCTGGTCGGCGTAGAATGGCACGGTTTGCACACCACGATACAGTGCCACCCGGGATTGGGTATCTTCCCGGCGACAGAAGGCAAAGATCGGCAGGGCTGAACGCAGTCGCGACATCAGGCGTGGTGTTGCACCGGTTTCGGTCAGCGAGATAATTGCGGTCACACCAACCAGGTGATTGGCGGCATACATGGCCGACAGTGCGATGGTCTCTTCGATGCTGTGCATGTCTTCATACAGACGATGCTTGGAACGTTTGGCCAATGGGTGACGCTCGGCTCCCATAATAATGCGGGTCATGGCGGCAACGGCTTCAACCGGGTAGTCACCGGCAGCGGTTTCAGCTGACAGCATAACGGCATCGGTGTAGTCGAGAACGGCGTTGGCAACGTCGGAGACTTCAGCGCGGGTTGGCATTGGGCTGTCGATCATGGATTCCATCATCTGGGTCGCCGTGATCACCGGCTTGTTCAGCTGACGGGAGCGGGAGATGATTTTTTTCTGTACGCCGACCAGTTCGGCATCACCGATTTCTACGGCCAGGTCGCCACGAGCCACCATAACGGCATCGGAAGCGCGAATAATGCCATCCAGTACGGCATCGTCGGCAACACATTCTGCCCGTTCAATCTTGGAGACCAGCCCGGCATGACCACCTGCGGCCGTCAGTAGCTCGCGGGCTTCGATCATGTCGTGTTCGTCACGGGGGAAAGAAACGGCGAGGTAATCGACCAGCAGTTCTGAAGCCAGCTTGATGTCAACCTTGTCCTTGTCGGTCAGGGCTTTGGCGGACAGGCCACCACCCAGTCGGTTGATGCCCTTGTTGTTCGACAACCAGCCACCAATACGAACACGGGTGTTCAGCTTTGAAGGAAAGGTTTCGGTGACTTCCAGTTCAACGCGGCCATCATCCAGCAGCAGGATATCGCCCACGTGGGCATCTTCGATCAGTGCTTTATAGTCGATGCCGACCTGTTCTTTATTACCGGCGTCACGGTCGAGAGTGGCGTCCAGTACAAAGGATTGGCCAACATCCAGATGGACTTTTTGTTCAGCAAAGCGGGATATGCGGATTTTCGGGCCTTGCAGATCACCCAGGATGGCGACGTGACGTCCCAGTTTTTTGGCTGCTCGTCGCACCATGGCGGCACGGTCGCGGTGATCGTCAGCGTCACCATGGGAGAAATTGAGACGGAATACATCAGCGCCCGCTTCGATCAGTTGTTCGATTTTTTCATCGGTGTTGGTAGCGGGCCCAAGGGTGGCCACAATTTTGGTGCGTCTTAACATGAAGAATCTCCTGGCGGACGGTGGAGTGCAGGGTGTGATACGAAAGTATTATCTACCAAGCATGAGACGGAGTCTTTACACATGGGTAACAACGGCTGGAATTTCTGTTGTTTCCCTGATTTGGCGTGACCTTATCCTGAGTACTCGTGACTGCTGGGCAGAAAAATAGGCGTTGCTCTGTCGCAGGGCGTTTTCGGGAGGTTTTTGCCTGTTTTTGGTGCGCGCAACACCATACGCCGATTGTGTTGGCAAACAAAATCGGTCTCGATCTCAATGCCAGGCCAAACAGGTGTTGGCAATGTGGACATTGATTGCAAGCTTATACCTCTATCTACCCATTCTAAAGCGGACAAATCTGTCATTGTCTGAATATTTGAACTTGCGACAGGCTTGGCACCGGCCATGCAATATTCCCTCTGAGAATATTTTTGTCTGGTCAGTATTCCCGTACCCAGTACGACCCTGACCAGTCTGAATTGGTTTAGCTAAAAACTTACTCAATCAGAGAGGGGAAATCCCATGACTCCAGAAGAATTGGAAGCCTTTAAAGCGGCTTTCGAAATGCATCAGGCGATGAATGTCGAGGTGTTCTATTGGTGGTGTACTGCCATCATGTTCATGATCCACGCCGGTTTCCTTGCGTATGAAATTGGTGCGTCGCGCGTCAAAAACGCGTTGGCATCCGGTATGAAAAATATTCTGACTTTGGCCGTTGTTGTGCCTACTTTCTACTTCTTCGGCTGGTGGATCTATAACGCATTCCCTGGTGGTCTGATTCCTATTGATGCTTCTGGTGCCCTGCCATGGGCTGCCAGTATGGGTCCTGATGTCTCTGATATGGGCACGGGTATCTTCTGGGCTGCTTTCGCCATGTTTGGTGCCACAACCGGTTCGATTCTGTCGGGTGCGGTGATCGAGCGTATTCGCATGAGTGCGTACCTGATCCTGACCATTGTGGTGGGTTCTGGTGTCTGGATTCTGGCCGGTGCCTGGGGATGGCATCCTGATGGCTGGTTGCTGCTGGATCTGGGCTACCACGATGTGGGCGCATCAGGTGTGGTTCACGCCATCGCCGGTTTCTTTGCGCTGGGTGTGCTGATCAATCTGGGGCCTCGTTTGGGCAAATTCGTCGACGGCAAGGCGATGGCCATTGTGCCTCACAACCTGCCAATGGCGTTGATTGGTCTGATGATGATTATTGTCGGCTTCTTTGGCTTCCTGGGTGGCTGCATCATCTTTAACGGTGGTGAAACTGGCTGGACAACTATTTACGGTAACCCAACCAACTTGTCTGCTTTTGCATTCAACACACTGATGGGTTTTGCCGGTGGCGTGATTGGTGCTTACCTGTCTTCTCGTGAGCCGTTCATGACCATGTCCGGTGGCCTGGCTGGCATCATTACTGTTGCGGCCGGTCTGGATCTTTACTATCCGGGACTGACCTTCTTCCTGGCGGTTGTTGGTGGTATTTCCATGCCAATCGTTGGCAAGTTCGTTGAGAAGTGCGGTATCGATGACGCAGTTGGCGCGGTAGCGGTACACGGCTGGTGTGGCTTCCTGGGTGTGGTTCTGGTTGGTGTCTTCGCCTCCGGTTACCCAAGTGTTCCAGAAGGTGCTCCAGACATTACTTTCTTCGGTCAGCTGTTGGGCGCCGTGGTTATGTGTGTCACTGGTTTTGTACCTGGCTATGGCATCTCCTTGCTGTTGAAGAAAATGAACATGCTGCGTGTTCCTGCCAAGGCAGAAGCTGCAGGCCTGGATCTGGTTGAAATTCCAGCCATTCCTTACCCAGAGCGTGTGCCTTCCCGCGACATCATTGAAGGTACTGTTCCTGCGGATGCCGCCGGTCTGCCTGCGAATGGTGTGCTGGGTAGCTGATCGACCGCTTGATTCTCAAACGGGCGGGGCGCTGCTGCCCCGCTTGTCTTAACTTGCTGTTAGTAAAGAGGAATACATTATGGATACTTCACCGATTGATAGCTGGGAAGGCGTAGGCGCTTACTTTACCTTCGCAGACCAACCTGGCGTTGTGGCTTTTCTGTGTGGTTTGGCTGTCGTAACCTTTGTTGGTTTTATGTACGCCCTGATCAAGCACGAGAACGACGCGTTTGATAAGCACGAAGGCTGATTCGTCAGTCTGCATGACGGAAGCGTCCGTTACATCCGACTTGTACGCCCGGCTTGTTCCGGGCGCTTTCTGTTTATCCCTTTGGGAATGTACAACGGATTCCGGTGGTACTGACAAGAGCGACAGCAACCCGACGCTGGAATCCATTATCTTTGGCAAAGGCCCGTCGATATGAGTTATCAGATTTCACTTGGCCAGAAAAGCTGGCAATTTAATGACCTGAAAAGCTTGCTGGCAAAAGCATCACCGTTGCGTTCTGGGGATTGCCTGGCGGGTGTGGCTGCTCTGGATGAGCAGGAACGGGTCGCTGCACAATTGGCGTTGGCTGATGTGCCGCTCAAAACTTTCCTGAATGAACTGGTGATTCCTTACGAAGCCGATGAGATATCCCGACTGATTATTGACCGGCATGATGCCTTGGCCTTTGCGCCGATCGCGCATTTGACGGTAGGGGATTTCCGTAACTGGTTGTTGAGTGAACAAGCCTCAACCGCGATGCTGGCACGTATTGCACCGGGTGTGACGCCGGAAATGGCTGCCGCGGTGAGCAAGATCATGCGACTGCAGGATCTGGTGCTGGTGGCTTCCAAATGTCAGGTGGTCACCCGGTTTCGTAATACCATTGGCTTGCCAGGCCGCATGTCGACACGGTTACAGCCCAATCATCCAACCGATGATCCGGCCGGTGTTGCCGCCTCTGTTCTGGATGGCTTGCTGTATGGCAGTGGTGATGCGGTCATTGGCATCAACCCGGCCAGCGACAATACCGAAGCGGTGATCACCCTGATGAAAATGCTGGATGATGTGATTCAGCATTACGATATTCCTACCCAGAGCTGTGTCCTGACACACGTGACCACCCATATTGAAGCGATAAACCGGGGTGCTCCGGTCGATCTGATTTTCCAGTCCATTGCCGGTACCGAGAAAGCCAACGACAGTTTTGGCATCAATCTGGCTTTACTCAAAGAAGCTTACGCTGCCGGACAAACCCTGGGGCGTGGCAGTGTTGGCCAGAATTGCATGTATTTTGAAACCGGACAGGGCAGTGCCCTGTCCGCCGATGCCAATTTTGGTCTGGACCAACAAACCTGTGAAACCCGTGCCTATGCCGTTGCCCGGGAATTCAAACCGCTGTTGGTGAATACCGTGGTTGGGTTTATTGGCCCTGAATACTTATACAACGGTAAACAGATTATTCGGGCGGGTCTGGAAGATCATTTTTGCGGCAAGCTGATGGGCGTTCCGATGGGTTGCGACATTTGTTACACCAATCACGCGGAAGCTGATCAGGATGATATGGATGCGTTGCTCACCCTGTTCGCCGCCGCTGGCGGTAGCTTTATTATGGGTATTCCTGGTTCGGACGACATCATGCTGAATTATCAGACGACGTCGTTCCATGATGCCTTGTATGCCCGTGAATTATTGGGTCTGAAACCGGCACCGGAGTTTGAAGCCTGGCTGCAGACCATTGGTGTTTTTGATCAACAGAATCATCTGGCGTATGGCAACCAGTCTCTGCCGGCACCGTTTGAACATGTGATCCGGGGAGGTCACTGATATGGCTGATAAACCCGATACCATTCTGGTAGAAAACCCATGGCAGACCTTGCGTGAATACACCGATGCCCGCATTGGTCTCGGCCGGGCCGGAATCAGTTTACCGACCCGGGCACATCTGGAGTTTCAGCTGGCCCATGCCAGAGCCAGGGATGCCGTGCATCTGCCGCTGGGTTTTGTGCAGTTGCAACAGGATCTGGAACAGGTGCTGGCGCAAGCCGGATTGCCGGGGCCGGTCTTGAAGCTGGCCAGTCAGGCCGATGGACGGCCGCAGTATTTACAACGACCCGATTACGGTCGCCAGCTTTCATCAAGTAGCCAGGAAGCACTGACACAGTGGATGGCAGACAGTCCTCCGGCCGCTTTTGATATTGCTGTGGTGGTGGCTGATGGCTTGTCATCATTGGCGGTGCAGCGGCATGCCGCCCCGATGTTGGACTGCTTGCTGACATCACTGGCTGATACTTCATTGAAGGTGGGGCCGGTTGTCATGGTGGAACAAGGGCGAGTAGCCATTGGCGACCCGATTGGTGAAACCCTCAAGGCCAGGATGCTGGTGATGTTGATTGGTGAGCGGCCAGGATTAAGCTCGCCAGACTCGCTGGGCATTTATTTCACGTGGGAGCCTGCCAGCGGCAAGCACGATGCAAATCGTAACTGTATCTCCAATGTGCGCCACGAAGGACTGCGTTATGAAGAGGCGACTCATAAATTGATGTATCTGCTGCTGGAGGCTGACCGCCGGGCGTTGTCCGGGGTGGCCCTGAAAGATGAATCAGACAATGGTCAGCCGTCGCTGGCCAGCAAGTCGGGCAATTTGCTCTTGAAAACCCCCAACACCTAATGACGTTATTTGCTGCTATTTGATGGAGAAACACTATGAATAAACTGCAACTTGTTCTTAAGCGGACACTTTTTTATCCCAGTTTCCTGATGCTTTCTAGTGGCTTTTTCTTGCTGGAATTTCGTGGCCTCACCGCCATTGCTACCGCTGCCGGGTTGGCTCTGGGTTTACACCTGGCGGTGAATGGCTATGACGTCTGGAAAGAGCGTCAGGCGTCCTTATCATCAGAAGGCTGAGCTTCCAGTTTGGCAAGCCGGTTTTCCAGAGTGGCCAGTAGTGCGCGGTATTCTTCCAGAACGCGCTGCTGGGCATCAAATTCTTTTCGTGTGACCAAATCGGCACTACTGAACAGCAACTGCAGCTGGGATGCCATATTCTTGTGCGCTTCTTGTGAGAGGGATGCAAAGGGTGACTGTGCCAGTAACTGTTCGATTTTAAAGCGTATTTCATCTGCATTCATTTTTTGGCTCTCATTGCGTGGGTTGTTGTTGCGCCATTGAGGGGCTTTAAGGGCTTGTTGGCACCAATCTGGAGCCAAGTGTTTTTTAGGGGTGGTAAAAATTGATGCATTTTGTTTATTCGCGCACAAAATTGGAGCAATCAGGATCTCTGGATCCTGAAGATTATATCAGGAAAGCCGCTAATATCGGGGGTTTTCAAAGTTGGCACGGTCACTGCTAACTCTCTCTCACAGAATTACAACGATGCTCAAGGTGCAGTTCCTGGCCCCAAAGCATCGAACATGTTTAATGACTAGCTTCGCTAACCGATGAAGGAAAAAAAACGATGAAAAAACTGTCTCAAGCAATCGTTCTCGCTGGTGCCATGACGGCAGGACTGACTGCTGTTCAAACTGCTCAAGCAGAAATCTCTGCATCTGTTGATCTGGCCAGCATGTACTTGTGGCACGGTCAGGATCTGGGCGGCGGCGCTCCTGTTGTTTCCGGTTCTTTGGATTACAGCCACGAGTCTGGCTTGTACGCTGGTGTTTGGACTTCTTCAGGTGATACCAGCCTGGGTACAGAAACTGACCTGTACATTGGTTATGCTGGTGCCGTTGGTGATCTGGGTTACGACATTGGTTATGCAACTTACCTGTACCCAGAAACAGATGAATACGATCAATTCGACGATTCTGCCAACTTCTCTCTGGGCTTCTCTTACAGCATGGCCAGCATTCGCTTCGATAAAAGCAGCGATTCCGATGCTGATGGTTTCTACTTCGTAGTAGGTGCTGATATTCCTGACACGTCTTTCTCCGCTTCTCTGGGTGGCGAAGTCGATAAAGGCAATGACTTCATGCACCTTGACGTAACTTACGCTTACAACGATACCGTTGCTTTCACTATCTCGAAAATCCTGGATCAGGACATCGAGATGAATGAAGCCGGTCACATCGATGAGTCTGCAAAATACGTTGTGTCTTACAGCCTGCCTATCGAGATGTAAAAAGCATACAATGGCCTGTGCCCTCGCATAGGCCATTCCCATCCCTTTAGCTCAAAAAGGAGTTTTCTATGAAGCTCATTACTGCTGTTGTGAAGCCATTCAAGCTGGACGATGTGCGTGAAGCATTGTCCGAGATCGGCGTACAAGGCATCACTGTTACCGAAGTCAAAGGTTTTGGTCGTCAGAAAGGACACACCGAGTTGTATCGTGGTGCCGAGTATGTGGTTGATTTCCTGCCTAAAGTAAAAATAGAAGTAGCGGTTGATGATGACCTGACTGACAAGGTTATTGAAGCGATCACCAAGGCTGCCAACACTGGCAAAATTGGCGATGGCAAGATTTTTGTTACAACTCTGGAGCAGGTTGTTCGCATTCGTACTGGTGAAACCGGTGCTGACGCGCTCTGATCCTTTTCAGTTCTAACTAATAGATAAAATCTGGCCTGATGCGGGGGGCTTAGAATGGAAAATAATATTTACGAATTGCAGTACGCCATGGATACCTTTTATTTCCTGGTATGTGGCGCGTTGGTTATGTGGATGGCTGCTGGCTTTTCCATGCTGGAAGCAGGTCTGGTTCGTGCCAAAAACACAACTGAAATCCTGACCAAAAACATCGCGTTGTTTGCAATCGCTTGTACCATGTATCTGGTTTGCGGTTATGAATTGATGTACGGCGGTGGTTACTTCCTGGCTGGTATTGCAGATGTCGATACAGCCGCTGTACTGGGTGATTTTGCAGCACGTGAAGACGGTTTCCAGGGTGGTTCAATCTACTCCGGTGCGTCTGACTTCTTTTTCCAGGTTGTGTTCGTAGCTACCGCCATGTCGATTGTATCTGGTGCGGTTGCTGAGCGTATGAAGCTGGGTGCTTTCTTGGTTTTCGCTGTCATTATGACTGGCTTCATCTATCCGATGGAAGGCAGCTGGACTTGGGGCGGTGCGTCCGTCTTCGGTATGTTCAGCCTGGGCGATGACTTCGGTTTCTCTGACTTTGCCGGTTCCGGTATTGTTCACATGGCAGGTGCTGCTGCAGCTCTGGCTGGTGTGATACTGCTGGGTGCACGTAAAGGCAAGTACGGTGCAAACGGTGAAATCCGTGCAATCCCTGGCGCTAACCTGCCACTGGCTACACTGGGTTGTTTCATCCTGTGGATGGGCTGGTTCGGTTTCAACGGTGGTTCTGTTCTGAAACTGGGCGATATCGCCAATGCCAATGCGGTTGCTGTTGTGTTCACTAACACAAATGCTGCGGCTGCTGGTGGTCTGATTGGTGCCTTGTTGCTGGCTTATGTGTTGTTCCGCAAAGCGGATCTGACCATGTGTCTGAACGGTGCACTGGCTGGCCTGGTAGCAATTACTGCTGAGCCTTCTACGCCGACGCCTTTCGCTGCAACCATCATCGGCTTTATCGGTGGTCTGATTGTTGTTGTCTCCATCCTGACTCTCGACAAAATGAAGATTGATGATCCGGTTGGCGCGATCTCTGTTCACGGTGTTGTTGGTCTGTTTGGTCTGATCGTTGTTCCGTTCACTAATGACGGCGCTTCTATCGGTGGCCAGCTGATGGGTGCAATCACTATCTTCGTCTGGGTCTTTATCACATCACTGATCGCTTGGGGCGCTATCAAAGCCGTCATGGGTCTGCGTGTGAGCGAAGAAGCTGAATACGAAGGTGTTGATATTTCAGAATGTGGTATGGAAGCGTACCCTGAATTTACTGGCAAGTAAGTTCGTCTGAGACAGTAATCTGCGGTAACGGATTCCCGCTAAAAACCCGGCAATGATTTGCCGGGTTTTTTTTATGTCTGTTATTTGGGTTACTGATCAATGTAGCGACAGAGTGTTACTGGTCGGGCTGGCAAAATAACAAGAGTTTAGAGGTCGAGCAGGTTGTCGTAGTAGCGGTCAAAGTCCTGTTCCAGATGCTTGCGTTCGCTATGGGCTTCAATTGCCCGCCGGGCAATGACTTTGGAAGACACCTTGCTGGTTTTGTTAACAACGACCTTGCCCTGACTATCAAACGTCACAACCTGTTCATGAGATTCAAGTTTGGTTATTGCTGACATCGTCACTCTCCTTGGATTGATTTGGCTATGACGATGTTTGATGCTCGAAGTTGCATTCCAATGACAGTGACAAGACAGATTGATGTTTCCATGACCTGGTTGCTGCTGCGGGCAGGTGAGAGGCTAGCGGGTGATGTTTTTGGGATCAAACGGCTCGTTGCCCTGCTCCAATCGTAGCGATTTGATGCTGCGCTTGATGTTGGTGAGGTGGCGGGCAAATTCAGGGCCGCGACGCTGGGTAACAGCAACCGCCAGCATGTCGATCACCATCAGGTGAGCAATGCGGGATGTCATTGGCGTAAACTGATCGGTATCTTCTTCAATATTGATATGAATCGGATAGTCGGCCTGTTTGCTGACCGCAGTATTGGCGGGTGCCAGGCTCACTACCTTGGCGCCATGATGCTGGGCCAGGGCAATCGAGTTAAGCAAATCCTTGGTGCGACCACTTTGGGAAATGGCCACTGCGACATCTTCAGGCCCGAGGGTGACCGCAGACATGGCTTGCATATGCGGGTCACTGTAGGCCGCGGTGGCCACCTGAAGACGGAAAAACTTGTGCTGGGCATCGATCGCTACCGCACCGGAGGCACCATAGCCGTAGAATTCGACTCGGGTTGCCATGCTGATGGCATTGGCGGCGACGCCAACCTGTTCCGGTTTCAGTTGTGATTTGACCTGATGCAGCCGCTGAATGGTGGTATCGGCAATCTTGCTGCAAATATTGTCGATGCTGTCGTCTGTGGCGATAGCAAATTGACCAATATTGTTGGTGATGGCCATTTCCTGGGCCACTCGCACCTTGAATTCCTGAAAACTGTTGCAGCCGATGCCCCGGCAAAAGCGCACAATCGTTGGCTCGCTGACCTGGGCTTCTTGAGCCAGGTCGACGATGCGCATATGCATCACTTGCTGTGGCGACCGCAGTACGTATTCAGCCACCTTGACTTCAGATTTACGTAAGTTGGGGATAGCTGCGGATATTTCGGCCAGAATCGGGCTATTTCTCACTCTAATGAGTCCGAATAATTAAAATTTGGTCACGGATTATAGAGTGCCTCACTGTCATCGTCCTGTTAAATCTCCCGCTGTACGGATAAACAGGGTGATTGTCGATCAGAATCTGCCGTGACGGTTGCAATCTGGTAAACTCGCGACATGGATACTTCACTGATAATTGATCAATTAAATGACGGACAGCGCAACGCGGTGGCTGCCCAATCTCCTCACCAGCTGGTATTGGCCGGTGCCGGCTCGGGTAAAACACGGGTATTGGTGCACCGGATTGCCTGGTTGCTCAAGGTGGAAAACGTCTCACCCTTTGCTGTGCTGGCGGTAACCTTTACCAACAAGGCGGCCAGGGAAATGCGTGGCCGGCTGGAGCAACTGCTGGATGTACCTGCCAGTGGCATGTGGGTCGGTACCTTTCACGGCCTGGCGCATCGATTGCTGAAGCATCACTGGCGTGAAGCCTGCTTGCCCCAGTACTTCCAGATTCTGGATAGCGATGACCAGTTGCGCCTGATCAAGCGACTGATGAAAGCCAACAACATCGACGACAGTCGTTACCCGCCAAGACAATTGCAGTGGTTTATCAATGAACAGAAAGACGAAGGGCGTCGTGCGGCGCATGTTATCCCGTCGGCTGATAACTTTACTCGCACCCTGCAGCAGTTTTATCAAATCTATGAAGACAACTGTCAGCAAAATGGCATGGTCGATTTTGGTGAAATCCTGCTGCGTGCCCACGAGCTCTGGCTGCATAACCCCGATTTGCTGCAACATTACCAGCAACGCTTCAGCCATATTCTGGTGGACGAATTCCAGGATACCAACAATATCCAATATGCCTGGATTCGTTTGCTGGCCGGTAACACCGTATCAGTTATGGCAGTAGGGGATGACGATCAGTCGATTTACGGCTGGCGTGGCGCGAATGTAGGCAATATCCGCAACTTCCAACAGGACTTTGCGGGTGCAGAAATGATCAAGCTGGAGCAAAACTACCGCTCCACGGCGACGATTCTGGATGCCGCCAATGCCGTCATCAAGAACAACAGTGGCCGCCTGGGCAAGGAGTTACATACCACCGGTGCCAAGGGTGATCCGATTCGTCTGTACCGTGCGTTTAATGAGCAGGACGAAGCACGTTATATCGCCGATCTGGTGGATGTCTGGGCCAAGCAGGGACGTGCCCGGGTCGATATGGCCATTCTTTATCGCTCCAATGCGCAATCCAGAACGCTGGAAGAAGCCATGCTGCGGGCAGGGATTCCGTATCGCATCTATGGTGGCCAGCGTTTTTACGAGCGTCTGGAAATCAAGAACACCATGGCCTATCTGCGCTTGCTGCTCAACCGCCAGGATGATGCAGCCATTGAGCGGGTGATTAATATTCCAGCCCGGGCCATCGGCGAAAAAACCCTCGATACCTTGCGCTCAGTGGCGCGGGATCAGGGTTGTTCGCTGTGGGATGCCTGTGCTTCGGTGGTAGCGGCCGGCGGCCTGTCAAAACGGGCTGGTACGGCTGTCGCTGGTTTTATGACGCTGGTTGATGAAATGAGTGTCGGCATTGACGACCTTGAATTGCATGAGCTGGTGGAGCAGGTACTTGCCCAAACCAACCTGATTGAGCATCACCGCAAGGAAAAAGGTGAGAAAGGCCAGGCCCGAGTCGAAAACCTGGAAGAGCTGGTAAATGCCGCCAAGGTGTTCGAAGGTGGTGATGATGAGGATATCAGCCTGTTGGCGCAGTTCCTCGATAGCGCCGCGCTGGATGCCGGAGAGGGGCAGGCGGATGAACATGAAGATGCGGTGCAGATGATGACGCTGCACTCTGCCAAAGGACTGGAGTTTCCCCAGGTGGTATTAACCGGCCTGGAAGATGGCTTGTTTCCTCACAAGATGTCGATGGATGATGCCGATGGACTGGAAGAAGAACGGCGTCTGGCTTACGTCGGTATCACCCGGGCGATGGATCAGTTGGTGATCACATACGCCGAGAGCCGACGTTTGCATGGGCAAGAAAATTTTAGTACTCCTTCGCGATTTATTCGTGAAATCCCGACAGAACTGATGGATGAAGTGCGTTTGAAAAATACAGTATCACGACCTCTGAGTGCCCGACGATCAAGAACGGGGAATCACAGACTGCAAGCAGATATATCGGCGGACTGGCCTTTTGGCCTGAGCAGTCGGGTCTACCATGAGATGTTTGGGGAAGGCACGGTAATGCAGTTCGAAGGCCAGGGGCCGGGGTTGCGGGTACAGGTGAACTTTGAAGATGTCGGCAGCAAATGGCTGGTGCTCAGTTTTGCCAAGTTACAGGCGCTGTAGACACTGATACAACTGGCGGCTGACCGACGAGGCCGGTCAGGCTGCTGCATACGTTGCTCTGGAATCGGGGAGCGACGAATCCTGGTCAGCGAGGGACCCGGCGAATACGCCCGGTGTCATCAATGGCCACATAAACAAAGACGGCATCCACGACCTTTCTGCGCTCGTTTTCATTCGGGTTCTGGGTCCATACTTCGATGCCAATCCGGATCGACGATGAGCCGATCTCCAGTACGCGGGTATAAAAACACACCGCCGCTCCGATACGTATCGGAGACATAAAGACAACGGATTCCAGCGCCACATTGGCAATGCGCCCCTGGGCCAGACGATTGGCAACGGTTTCGGCCGCGTGATCCATTTGTGCGACGACCCAACCACCACTGATATCCCCATGAGTATTGGTGTCACCTCTTGACGGGATCAGCCGTAACGTCAGTTCTCCATCCGGTTTCGGCTCACAATCGTCTTTTGGTCTGGCTTTCATAGGGATTCCTGATTTTGAAATTATTTTTAGGAAGTTTACTTCTTTTTTAGCGCGGGCAATACAGACGCACTCGAGATCAATGATGTCAAAAAATATTTAAGACAATACGACAAAAGTAATGCCTCGACCGGGGTATGACTGTTCTGTTGTCTGGTAAAAAAAGGCCCCTGTAACCAAAATGCAACATATTTGTAATAAACAAGGGGTCGTCACGTAGATGTAACACAGCTCCGGGACAATTCCTCCTTTCGACAACGATTTGCCTGCTGGACATCATCAGGTCACATTGAAGGATATCGCATGAAACATTCTCTCGCTGCCGGTGTGGTTTTATTGGCATCAGTTTTCAGCCAAAGTGCTTTTGCTGAGCGTAATTACATCAGCATAGTCGGTTCATCGACGGTTTATCCATTTTCTACAGTTGTTGCTGAACGTTTTGGCAAATCGAGCAAGTTTCGTACTCCTAAAGTTGAATCCACGGGTTCTGGTGGTGGTTTGAAGTTGTTTTGTAGCGGTGTTGGCGACACAACCCCTGACATTACGAACTCATCGCGCCGTATCAAGGCATCCGAGGTTGCGCTGTGCGCAAAAAATGGCGTTAAAGAGATCGTTGAAGTGACCATCGGCTTTGACGGTATTGTGTTTGCCAATGCCGCCGAACACGCCCAGGCTTCCTTTTCTACCAAGGAAATCTTCCTGGCACTGGCCAAAATGGTACCGGCTGCGAATGGCTCGGAAAAACTGATCGCCAACCCTTATAAAACCTGGCAGCAAATAAATCCTGCTCTGGATAACACGCCAATCAAGGTACTGGGGCCGCCACCGACATCCGGTACCCGTGATGCGTTTGTGGAGCTGGCGATGGAAGGGGGTTGTTCTGCCTTCCCGTTTATCAAGGCGCTGAAAAAATCCGATCCAGACAAATACAAGGCCATTTGCCACGGTCTGCGTGAAGATGGTGGCTACGTTGAAGCCGGTGAAAACGATAACCTGATTGTTCAGAAACTGGCGGCCAGCCCGGATTCCTACGGTATTTTTGGCTACAGCTTCCTGGAACAGAATGAAGACAAGGTTCAGGGCTCCCTGATTGATGGGATTGAACCAACCTTCGACAATATTTCCAGTAGTGAGTATCCGGTCAGTCGGTCACTGCACTTTTATGTTAAAAAAGCCCACGTAGGGGTGATTCCGGGGATTGAAGAATTTCTGGCTGAGTTCACCTCCTCGCGTGCCATTGGTGAAGATGGCTATCTCGCCGACAAAGGCATGATTCCGATGGATGAATCCCGTCGCCGGGCCATGGCTGCGGATGTCAAGGCACTGACCCTGCTGGGTCAGTAAGCCTGAATGCAGGGTGCTGCCCTGCTGCGCGTGTCACATGGATGTATTCTCCGGCCGGTAAACTCACCGGCTGTTTCTTGTTCTGTTCAGGCTAGTCATTATGACCTTCAGCATTTTGCTACTTGTCATCGCGGTATTATTTGTTATCGCATACGTGAGTGGTGCCCGCCGCGCGCGTTCTCTGGTCACTCCTGGTGTGACCCTGAATTCACTGCCTGGCCATTATGGTTCGCTGGTCGCCCTCTGGACCTGCTTGCCTCCGCTGTTGTTAATGCTGTGTTGGGGGGTGCTCGAAACCCCGGTGATCGATCGCTTGTTGGCGGCGCAGTTACCCGCAGAAGTACAGGCAGAAGGGGGCAATCGTATCAGTCTGGCACTGAGCAAGGTGCGTAACCTGGCCGGTGGTGCCAATGTACAAGCCGACCCGGAACTGGCCCCTGTGGTGCTGCATCTGAAAGACCTGCAGTCGCGGAACAGCATGCTGAGTACGACGCTGGTGCTGGCTCTGGCCCTGGCTGGTTTTGGCTTCGGCTTGCGGCGTCTCGCACCTGCGTTACGGGCTCGTAATGAAGTGGAAAGCATTGTCAAAGTGCTGCTGTTCTGCAGCTCGGGTGTCGCGGTACTGACAACTGTCGGTATTCTGAGCAGTGTGTTGTATGAAGCCTGGATGTTTTTTGGCCGGGTGCCCGTGTTTGACTTCCTGTTTGGTACTACCTGGTCGCCACAGGTCGCCTTGCGCGCTGACCAGTCTGGCTCCTCTGGCAGTTTTGGGGCGGTACCGCTGTTTGCCGGTACCCTGATGATTTCCATGATTGCCATGTTTATCGCGGTTCCGATCGGCCTGATGTCGGCCATTTATTTGTCGGAATATGCCACCCCTCGGGTGCGTAGCTATGCCAAGCCTGCACTCGAAGTGCTGGCGGGCATTCCAACCGTTGTGTACGGCTTTTTTGCGGCCCTGACTGTTGCCCCGATACTGAAAAGCCTGGGGGCTGATATTGGCCTCGAGGTATCGTCTGAAAGTGCGTTGGCTGCTGGTCTGGTCATGGGGGTGATGATCATCCCGTTTGTCTCATCCCTGTCGGATGACGTAATCAATGCTGTACCACAAGCCTTGCGTGATGGCAGTTACGGGCTGGGAGCGACCCAGAGCGAGACCATTCGGCAAGTGGTTATCCCGGCTGCATTACCCGGTATTGTGGGGGCCGTTATGCTGGCGGTTTCCCGGGCGATTGGTGAAACCATGATTGTCGCCATGGCGGCGGGTCTGGCAGCCAACCTGACAGCCAACCCGCTCGACAGTGTGACCACCGTGACTGTGCAGATTGTGACCTTGCTGGTGGGAGACCAGGAGTTTGATTCCTCCAAAACACTGGCTGCCTTTGCACTGGGACTGGTGTTGTTCCTGGTGACTCTGATTCTTAACTACGTGGCGCTGAAAGTGGTACAGAAGTACCGGGAGCAATATGACTGATCAACTCACAACGACTCGCTCCAAAGTAGAACAGGGCATGGCGCGTCGTCGCCGTGCCGAAGGGCGATTCCGCTTGTATGGCGTGTTATCCGTCGGATTTGGCCTGTTATGCCTGGTGGTGCTGTTTGGCAATATTCTGTCTCAGGGCAGTTCGGCTTTCCGGCAAACCGTGTTGCAAGCAGAGATCCTGCTCGATCAGGAGTATCTGGGACTGAATAACCAGTCGCCGGTTAATGAGCTGCGTAATGGCAATTACGAGGGCCTGATCAAACAGTATCTGAGAAACACGGCTGAGGTTTCCAGTCGCAGCGAGCGCCGGGCGTTGTACGGCCTCGTCAGCGTCGGTGCCCATTGGCAGTTGCAGGATGCGGTATTGGCCAACCCGGATTTGTTGGGTAGTACATTAAGCATTGAACTGATCATGGACGATAACGTGGATCAGTGGTTCAAGCATGAGCGGGACGAGGGCGGTGCCGGACGGTTGAATGAATTGCAGCTGGGCTGGCTCGAACAATGGGTGGCGGAAGGGCGCTTGAAGAGCCGTTTCAGTACTACCTTCTTTACCAATGGTGATTCAAGGGAGCCTGAGCTAGCGGGTGTTCATGGTGCCATTATGGGTACGTTGCTGACCCTGATGGTGACCTTCCTGTTGTCGTTCCCGATCGGGGTTGCGGCAGCGATCTATCTGGAAGAGTTTGCACCTAAAAATCGCATCACAGAAATTGTTGAAATCAACATCAACAACCTGGCGGCAGTGCCCAGTATTACGTTTGGTTTGCTGGGACTGGCGATCTTTATCAATATTTTCGGGGTCTCCCGTTCCACCCCTTTGATTGGTGGCCTGGTGCTGACCCTGATGACCTTGCCGACCATTATTATTTCCGGTCGCGCGGCGATCAAGTCGGTACCGCCTTCCATACGGGAAGCTGCTTTTGGTCTCGGTGCCTCAAAAATGCAGGTGGTTTTTCACCACGTCTTGCCTCTGGCAATGCCGGGTATGCTGACGGGAACCATTATTGGTATGGCACAGGCTCTGGGTGAAACCGCACCGCTCCTGATGATCGGGATGATCGCCTTTGTGGTGGATGTGCCCGGATTTATTACTGATCCATCGACGGTTTTGCCGGTTCAAATCTTTCTCTGGTCTGACAGCCCGGAGCAGGCTTTCACCGAGCGTACATCAGGAGCCATTATTGTATTGCTGACCTTCCTGATTATGATGAACACTGTCGCTGTCTGGCTGCGTCGTCGTCTTGAGCGACGCTGGTAAACGCTAAACTATTCGGATTCCTTGTTATGAGTATTATCGAAAACCACCAAACCGACGGCGAACCGTTTTGCGACTCACCCAAGCTGAAGGCGCGTGGTGTTGGCGTTTTTTATGGGGACAAACAGGCGATTTTTGACGTCAGCCTGGATATTGGTGCCAATGAAGTCATTGCCCTGATTGGCCCATCCGGCTGCGGTAAGTCGACCTTTCTGCGTTGCTTGAATCGCATGAATGATACGATTGATATCTGTCGCATTACTGGCGAGATCCTGCTGGATGATGAAGACATTTATGCCCCCAAGATCGATGTTGTGCCGCTGCGGGCGCGGGTCGGTATGGTGTTCCAGAAGCCCAACCCGTTTCCAAAAACCATCTTTGATAACGTTGCCTACGGGCCACGTATTCACGGGCTGGTGAACCACCGCCATGAACTGGAAGAAATCGTGGAGCAAAGTTTGCGTCGCGCTGGGTTGTGGTCTGAAGTAAAAGACCGGCTGGATGCACCGGGCACCGGCCTGTCGGGTGGCCAACAACAGCGATTGTGTATTGCCCGCACGATTGCTGTTGATCCGGAAGTAATCCTGATGGATGAACCTTGTTCTGCACTGGATCCGATTGCAACTGCTAGAATTGAAGAGTTGATTGACGAGTTGCGCGATAACTACACCATCGCTATCGTTACCCACTCGATGCAGCAGGCTGCTCGGGTATCCCAGCGTACGGCGTATTTTCACCTGGGTCAGCTGATAGAAGTAAACCCGACTGACCTCGTGTTTACCAAACCCCAACATGCGTTGACCGAGGCTTATATTACAGGCCGTTTCGGCTAAAAGGAGAGCTCCAGTGGCAAACAAGGGCATACCGGTTGAAATGAATTTCAGCCAACACATATCCGGACAGTTCAACTCAGACCTCGAAGCCATTCGCAGTCAAATGATGGAAATGGGTGGCTTGGTTGAACGTCAGGTGGCTAATGCCATTGAAGCAATCACGACCGGTGATACCACCCCGGCTGATGACATTATTCGTCGAGAAGATGATGTTGACCGCATGGAAGTGGCTATCGACCAGGAGTGCACCCAGATTCTTGTACGTCGGCAGCCGGCCGCTTCTGATTTGCGTATGGTGTTGGCGGTTTCCCGTGTTGTGCGTGACCTGGAGCGTATCGGAGATGAAGCGACCAAAATTGCGGTTCACGCTCTGGAAGTGAGTGGCTCCACCAACGGCGGTTACTGCCAGCAATCGATACGTTACATGGGCACTGAAGTTGGCAAAATGATTTCAGGAGCGTTGAACGCCTTTGCCCGTAACGATGTGGATGGCGCACTGGATGTGGTGCGTAATGACAAGCTGGTCGACCAGCAGTACTCCGCGGCGCTGCGGGAACTGATTACCTATATGATGGAAGACCCGCGATCTATCAGCCAGGCGATCAATATTCTCTGGATTCTGCGCGCCATTGAACGGATTGGCGACCATGCCCGTAATATCTCCGAACAGGTGATTTACGTGGTCAGTGGAGCCGATGTACGGCACAGCTCGATCTCCGAAATGGAAGAGCGAGCCCATAAAGACAAAGATGATTCGTCATCTACAGGAGCGTAACGCGTACTGGAGTGGAAATTTCACAGAAAGAGTGATTTTTCAGTATGTTAGGGGAAAAAGATATTGACGGATGCCAGCGGCATCTATAGTATTCCCGCCCACTTAGCCGGTATAGCTCAGTTGGTAGAGCAACTGACTTGTAATCAGTAGGTCCCGAGTTCGACTCTTGGTGCCGGCACCAGTAAAATGATCAAGGGCTTCCAGAGCAATCTGGAGGCCCTTTTTCTTTTCTGTTGGTACGGCTTAGCGCTGACTGAATCAGATCTCGAACAGGTTCTGCTGCTGGCCATGAAGAATATCAGGATGATATCGGCGCAAAAATCAAGGCTGGTTTGTCGTTGGGAGTGGCAGCGGTTGATTGCAAACAGCCTCTTCAAATATTTTGGAAGGCAGCTATCAGGGAATCATTCGATCAGCCAATGACCAAGGATGCTTGATTTGGATCGTAAATAACCCCCTCAATCTTTCCTGACTGAATCAGGCTTACTGCCTCATCAATCACATGAAGTGGAACCAAAAACCATTCTCTGGGCTTTACCGGATTATTGCCTGAGTGTGTATTTGTAACTGAGTAGTCAATAATTCCTTGATCGCTGCCCGTACTGATTTTTACGCATAAATCGTATTAATATTCATAGAAACTTGTTAATAAATGGCCTTGCTGTACCTGTATCAGAGTAAGACTAACGATGATTTGTCGGTTTCGTTTCTTATTCCATCATATGGGATATGGAGTTTGTCTCGAAGGACTCGTTACGGAGAACGACGAATGAGCTACTGGAAAATCAATTCATCATCCAAACCCGAGAAGGTCGGTTTATCAACCAGTGCAGTGTATGTAACTTATATGCACTGACGTGGCTACCTATTGATAAGCTCGTGGAAAATTGGAGGTTAATATTTTGTAGTAATACAGACTTGATCTGACAGCTACCTGTTTCGGCCAAGGCGTCTGTCAGGTCAGGTTTAGTCTATGAGCTTTTCCTTCCGATGCTTTCCTTATTTTCCAGTATGGCCATTGGTGTTCGACCATTACAAATATTCGGTGCCGTAATCGGTCAGGATACGTAGCACCGAAAGCTCATGCTCGGTATAGAATGGCAATACTCAATCATTCAACAGGTCAGCTGTGTGATCGGCGTTTTGATCGTATCGAGCTTGCAGTGCGCTACTTTGCAGTAGGTATCAACATAGGTTTGCTGGTAAACGCATCAGACACACTTGGAGATTCCGGTGCAAAAGGTGTCCTGCGAGCCCAGATATCCCGGGTGTTTTGTCTGGATATCGTCACAGGCTCTATCGTCCTGTTGTTTGCGTTCCAGTGCTTTGACTGGGATTCGATGAGTATGATGCCATCTTCGGCTACTCTGGCTTCAAGCGCTGCTTGAAGTTGGTCAGGTCGTGCCGAAGCCAGATGCTTCGCGCGCCACTGGCTGAGACAAACAAACCCCACTTACGCAGCCCATTGGAGACTCGGACTTACCCATCAGGCTCCTCGATGGTATAAGCTACGACAGCCAATTCGACTTCGGGGTACGGCAAGAGCGGTCAACCAGTGCCTCTACATCAGCGGTAAAACGTATCCCTGGATACGCCCATGGTTTTGCAAGCTTTGGAGGCATTGCCGAGTTCTTCGGCTAGGTTTAGCAAGCCGACTTTGTGTCGAATGATTCGTTCGTTACTATAGATCGTTCGAGTTACCTCGTTGGTGTTGATCAACGATTGGGTCGCCTTTAATCCCACGCGGCAACTAGCCCCTTTTCAATGAGTACTGGCAGATGGGTCTGAATTAATACAGGTAAGAACGTTTTTAAATTTACTCGTTTGGTTTTGTGTTGTCATTCAGCTGCTCTATAAGCGCAATATGTTGATCAATGAAGAGAGAAATATTTGAGGTTCGACTAGTATTGTTGAGGAAAACACATTGAATCGAGTCTTCGTCAACATGACTATTATCATGATTATGTTTTGCTATTTTTAGCATCTCTCCCAAACATTCAATCTTTCCTACTTTCAAAAAGGTGGCGTCCAAGCCGAGAGAGTAATAAGAAGATATTAATTCTTTTAATGCGGTATTTCTGTCGCACAGAGTTTGGTAGATCACCTCAAATAATTTTGTTAACACCTCAAGTGCAGTAGTCGATATAGCGATAGGGTGTTGTTCTTTCTGCCAGCGTGCGAGTAATTTCCCAAGCACTATAGCCGAAACTTTGCTGTATTTATTGTTCGTATAAATAAAAATGTCTCCCTTGATTTCCTTGTCAAAAATCCAGTTCACTTGTTCAGAAAAAGTCTTCTCGGCAGTCAGCAGTCGGTCAATACGGTTAACTGCAATGTTGAGCTTTAGATTATCAACATTTGTTCGTGCAAGTTGTTCTTGAGCCTCACGTGACCCCTCATGCTCTTTTCTAGTTAGTTCGAATTCAGCTCTTTGTACTTCCAGTGCATGCTGCGACTGATCGAGCGCGGTTTGCATTTTATGTAATGAGTCTTCAGCCTGTTCGATAACTCTTTGGTTCTGGCGGAGTGTGCTAACAAGCATATAAAGGCCAGCCAAACCAATCATCGGGTTTACAAGTCCTCCAACGAAGTCCCCAAAGGTTCCCCAGTCACCTGGCTCTGTAGAGGGAACATATTTGAGATACCCAAAGAAATATCCCAGATAACCAATAATTACTATGGCGGTGACAATCAACATTCCCCAGAATATTCGTTCTGGCGTCAGCTTCGATCTGGGAATGTCAGTTTCAGAATGTCTGGGTTTATTCGTCATGAGTCTTCCCTGTTCCAATCTTCGAAATAAGGAGTATACCGATGGTAGATCTAATAAGTGCGCGATTTTCGGGCAGGGCAATTCGTAAGAAAATTTTAATTTCGCGGGTGTGAAAATTTGACAGAGGCCGACGGATTCAGGCCATGAAGCCTCATAGTAACTCATAGTACATACCATCCGTGATTTATGTAGGTTGTCGGGTGTGAGATCCATCGGGGTGGCGAAAGAGTGGGAGTGAGTGGTTGATGACGTTATTGGTGTCGGTATCCGGTTGGCTGCGGCCTTACAATGATGAAATCGCGCTGGCGATTATTGCCACGCTGCTGGTGGTCTTTGGTGACCGGATCAATCGGCTGGTGCGCAAGCTGGTCAGGCCGTATTGGGTGGGATTTCGGGTGCTGGCCTTTGTTGCTCTGTGTACCTTTGGCTATGGCACGTTGACGGTCTGGTTGGTGCCTGTTCTGGCGGGAGTACTGATAAGTCTGGCTGCGCCGGTTTATGTGGCGTCGATTGTTGGCAGCTTTGTGGTGTTGGGAATTCTGGCAGAGGGCTACCACAAGAAGTAGTCGTCCTGGCGGCTGTCAGGCTGTGGGACGTCTATCTGGGGTGGAGAAGGGGGTTGGGTAAATTGGACGGCAGGTACATCCTGTACAAGCCGCCACAGCACCCTGGAACAATCCTGGTTCCGTATACATCATCCTTGCCACAATCCGTCGTGTTGGTCATCCCTGTGCTGTCCGTTGCTTACTGTCCATTTGCCTTCCTGGCAAGCCTCCTGGCCATCTTCCCTGGGCAATCCATTTGCCGTGCCGTCCTGGCAGGTCATCCACTGATGAATATCCTTGTACCTCATCCTGAGGCATGTCCTGACATTCCATTGTGTTGCTCGTCTGAGCCGTCCTGCTCCCTTATAACCCTTCCCTGGCGTGTTCCTGCGGTACGTCATGTACCGTGTCCCTTTCCTTTGCCGTCCTGGCTGCACTCCTGTGCCTTTCCTGTTACCGCTTCATCCTGAAGTGGTTGCCATCCTGGCAATCTTCCGTTGATCTCCTGTCCGTGTGGTCACACTTTACCAAAAAAGCTGGTGGTCAGGATGGAGGCAGGACGGCGGTATGCTTGCAACAGAAATGAAATGAAAAATAAACTTCATACAAAACAACAGGTTGTGTTTTATGTAGCATGAAAGTGAACAGAAACGGGTAGTCCAGACTACGTATTTCCCACAGGCTTGTGAGATATCTCGCACAAGCCTGTGGGCGAATGTCTCTGGCAGAGGCATTGGGTATCAAAAGCGCGGGAGAGTATTAGCGGGCAATACCCTGGCTACGAGCGTTCACTTGTCGGGAAAATGCTTGCGGGTCGGCGATTTCACCGTCTTCGCGCAGTGCCGGATAGGGCAGGTCATGTTTTTGGCAGAGCTTGGCTGCGGAGGGCTGGCACCACTCAAACAGCAAGGTATTGAAGCGGTCGTCATCCAGATGGCGCTGCTCGAACAGGCCTGCCTGCTGGCGTTGACGTGCGGCCTCGCAGAGAATAATCGCGGCAGCCACGGAGACGTTGAAAGAATGCACCATGCCGAGCATGGGGATGATCAGGTGTTCGTCCGCCAGTTCGGAGGCGATGTCGCTGACGCCTTCTTTTTCGGTGCCCATCAGGATGGCGGTGGGTTGAGTGAAGTCATATTCCCGAAAGTCGATCGCTCTGTCTGTCAGATGAGCTGCGCAGACCTTGATACCGCGTTGCTGGTGCGTGCGGATGGCGGTTTCGATGTCGGCATGGGTGCTAACGCTGACCCAGCTCTCTGAGCCAGCTGCAGCGGCGCTGGTGACGGTATTAAGGCGGAAAGTGTCGGTTGGCCATACGCAGTGGATGTCTTGCACGCCAAAGGCGTCACAGGAGCGGGCAATGGCGGCCAGATTGTGCGATTTGTAAACTTCATCGGTAATGACCGACAGGTCTGGCTGGCGTCGGTTGAGGGTGTTGATCACACAACTCAGGCGTTCTGGCGTCATGTTCGGTTACGTCTCTCTGGCTCAAAACGGAGCGGCATTGTATAAAACCTTCCGGTTTTATGCACGGAACAGGTATGAAAGACAATTTATTGATAGGAGCCGGCTATTTGTGGCGTGGCTTTACACTACTGAATGAACCGGGAATACGCCGTTATGTCTGGTTGCCCATTCTGATTAATCTGCTGGTGTTGTCGTTTGGAACCTATTGGCTGATTGATGCAGTCAGCCAGTGGGATGGCTTTGATTCCAGCTGGATCAGTTGGCTGGCCTGGCTGGTGGTGCCTCTGTTGCTGTTACTGTCGACCTTGATCTCGGGGTATTTTTTCAGTGCGGTGTTGTTGCTGTTGGCGAGTCCGTTTTATGGCTTGCTGGCGGGCAAGATCGAGCAGCGTCTGGGGCATGAGGTCGAGGACGAATCCATTGCCGCGTTGATCCCGCGTACGGTGATACGGGAGCTGGTCAAGATGGGTTATTACCTACCGCGTTATCTGTTGCTGCTGTTGTTGTCGTTTGTGCCGGGCGTCAACTTGCTGATGCCCTTCGTCTGGTTCTGGTTTGGCAGCTGGGTGATGGCGTTGCAATACAGTGATTATACTCTGGATAACCAGCAGCAGAATTTCCGCGCCAGCCGAGAGCAGGTGGCTACCCAGCGCTGGACGGCCTGGGGATTTGGTGGGGCGGTGTCGGTGCTGATGGCGGTACCATTACTGAACTGTCTGGTGCCCCCGGCGGCGGTGATCGGGGCTACGCTGTGGCAATTGCAACGGCAGGCCGATCAGTCACGGGCCGGTTGATCTATTGGTTGGCCTCATCACGGTTGTCAGATAAGCAGGCTGCGGGGAAAACACAGGTGAATGTGCTGCCCTTGCCTTCGATGCTGCTGATTTTCAGCTCGCCGTCATGGTGCAGCAAGACGTGTTTGACAATAGCCAGCCCCAGTCCGGTACCGCCAGTGGCGATGCTGCGGCTGGGGTCGGCGCGATAGAAGCGCTCGGTCAGGCGGGGGATGTGATGCTGGGCAATACCGATGCCGTTATCCGAGACGCTGAAATGCCCTTTGCCGCCTTCGGTATACCAGCGCAGTGTGACGTCACCCCCTTCCGGGGTGTATTTGACGGCGTTGAATACCAGGTTGGAAAATGCACTGCGCAGCTCATTATAAAAGCCCATCATTTTTTGATCCTGATCGATGGTCAGGGTAATGGTGTGCTTGCTGCTGCTGAGTGATGCGGCATCGCGACGGATGGCTTCCAGCAGCGGCTGCAGCTCGATAGGCTGAGGCTGTTCCGTCTTGCCGGTTTCCAGCCGTGACAGCATCAGCAAATCCTTGAGCAGGTTTTCCATACGATGACTTTGTTCGCTCATTTGCTGCAGCATGCGGCCCCAGCGTGGTGGCAGCATCTCGGAAGCGGCTTGCATGGTTTCGACGTAACCGGCAATCACGGTCAGCGGTGTACGTAATTCATGGCTGACGTTGGCAACAAAATCCTTGCGCATTTCTTCCAGTTGTTTCAAACGGGTGATGTCATGAATCAGGATCAGGCGATCCTTGCGGCCAAACAGGGTGATATTGAACTGCAGGTAAATGCGCGGATTGATGGGCGATCTAATCGTGAGCGGTTCCTGATAATCGGCCTTGTCGAAGTAGGCCTTGAATTCTGGCGTGCGGATCAGGTTGGTGATGGGTTGGCCAATGTCTACCGGGTTGCGTAACCCCAGGTAGTTTTGTGCGGCCTGGTTCCAGAATTCCAGCGCGCCGCTGGCATCCACCATCAAGACAGAATCTTGCAGGGCCGCGGTTGAGTCCTGGATACGATTGATAATGGCCTGCAGGCGCTGCTGGTGTTTGATATTGCTTTGCTGCAAGCGCTGGTTCTCGGTAAAAATCGCTCCCCAGATGCCCAGTGTTCGTGGTAATACGGTGGTTTGTCCCTGATCCAGCCAGCGGTGCAGGCGGTACAGTTGCAGCCATTGCCAGGTGATATAGGCCCCCATCATCAAACACAATGCTTCCAGCGGCCGGTCAAAAAAGACGTAACCACAACCAACGGCCAGAATCAGCAAGTAGACAAGGCGGCGCAATTCTCTGCGCCAGACGGGGGACATCAAAATTCAGGAGGCTTTGGTCGAAAAGCGGTAGCCGGTGCCACGCACGGTTTGGATCAGTTGTTCGTGAGACTCACCGAGTGCTTTGCGCAGACGACGAATATGCACGTCAACGGTGCGCTCTTCAACGTACACATTACCACCCCAGACTTGATCGAGCAGCTGGGCTCGGGAGTAGGCCCGTTCCTGGTGGGTCATGAAAAACTGCAACAAACGATACTCCGTAGGGCCGATGTCAATCGGGTCGCCATGAGCGGTAACGCGATGGCAGACCGGGTCCAGCATCAGGCCGCTGACTTCAATGGGCTCTTCGATGCCTTGTGGGGTGGAACGGCGCAAGACGGCTTTCAGTCGTGCGACCAGTTCTCGAGGGGAAAACGGTTTGGTGATGTAGTCATCTGCCCCCGCTTCCAGCCCTTGTACTTTGTTATCTTCTTCGCCCTTGGCCGTCAGCATGATGATTGGCAACTCAGCGGTGCGGTCTTCACGCTTGAGGCGCCGGGCAAATTCGACGCCACTGGTGCCTGGCAGCATCCAGTCGAGTAAAATCATATCAGGCTTTCGATCGATAATCTGCGCATGTGCTTCCTGTACATTGGCAGCCTCAAGGCATTCATACCCGGCCATTTCCAGGGCCACGGCGATCATTTCCCGGATAGGGGCTTCATCGTCCACAATAAGAACGGTCTTGCCAGCTTTGGTCATAAGGCTCGTCACGCAAATGTCACAATAGGAATAATGCGGAGGTATTACACTGACCTAGTGTTACAAGCATGTGACACTGTTGGCATTGGCGTCAAGCCTGACACCAATTACGCGCTGGACAGGGCGTAGTGTGACAGGAGTCCGGCCCAGATCAGCGTGCCATACCAATGGGCTGCCAGAAACACTTTCATGCAGGCTTCCCGGCGGCGACTGCGGATAGACCATAATTGCCAGACCAGATACCCTCCGGCGACGCACCAGGCCAGATAAAACGGCCAGCTTGCTTCCAGCTGATTGCCCGTCAGTAACAGACAAAAATGCGCCATTCCGTAGAGAATGGCGATCATGGTGACATCCAGGTCACCAAACAGGATCGCCGTGCTTTTGACACCAATCAGCAGATCATCGTCGCGGTCGACCATGGCGTAAATTGTGTCGTAACCGACCGTCCAGCAAACATTGGCAATAAACAATAACCAGCAGACAGCGGTCAGCTCATTGGCCTGTGCGGCAAAGGCCATTGGAATCGCCCAGGAAAATGCAGCGCCGAGAAACACCTGTGGCAAATGGGTATGGCGTTTCATAAAGGGATAAAGTGCTGCCAGAGCGACCCCGCCGAGGGATAACCAGATGGTCAGGGCATTGGTCAACAGCACCAGCGCCAGACTGATCAGGCACAGCACAATAAAGCCGGATAATGCTTCGCGGTCAGAGATACGTCCTTGAGTCAGGGGACGGTCCTGGGTGCGTTTGACATGGCGGTCGATATGACGGTCGGCGTAGTCGTTAATAACACAACCGGCCGACCGCATAAGAAATACGCCCAGAGTAAAGATCACCAGATTGGCAATGGAGGGAATGCCCTCGGCGGCAATCCACAGCGCCCACAAGGTCGGCCAGAGCAGCAGATAAGAGCCAATCGGCCGGTTCAGGCGTGTCAGCTGCACCCACTGATACCAGTTGGGCCAGAGTTTGTTGAGTGAGGCGGACAGAGGTGATTGCATAATCAACGCCTTGTGTCGTCTGACAAAGGAAAGGAGGCGGATACCAGCAAGGACGAGAAGGCTTCCGTTACCAGCAGTGGTGCACCATGAATTGTAAATACCGAACGCCTGGCCCAGCCAAACGGGTTGGGCTGGTTGACTGTTGACGCCCTTGTGCGGCTGAATTTCAGCGGTTGGCGGCGCAAACTGGGCTGGCGGAACAGATAGCTGCCAAGCGAGCGGTTACCAAGATGGCGAATCTGTTGTCCTACCCGTGCAAGGCTGGTCAATGGAATGGCAGTGCGGGCTCGCACCAGTTCCGTTTGTCCCAGGCACAAGGAAACCTCGCGTACCCAAACGGGTTGGCGTCCGTGCAGCTTCAGGTCTGCCTGTTCGGTTGGTAAAGCCGGGCCGCAATATTGTCGGATAACCTTGACCGAAAATGTGCTTGGGTCCAGTGCCTGCAAACGCTTGGTCAGTGACCCGGCGTCATTGAGCCAGTGACGCCACTCGCGGGGAATGCTCGCCAGTGTTACACAAAAGCGCCCGCTCCAGCGTGGTGTTGTGGCCAGAAGTTGCGCATGGTATCTGGGTATAGTGCTTTTCATGGCGGCGCAGCATGCGTCAAATCGCATTTAGTGGCAAGAGGATTGCTCTGTCCATTGATTTTATGCGGGTTGGACAGTAGCTTAGGCGGCCGAAGTATCGAGTCGGCTGATGCAACATCGGCTCCAGCCGTTATTATGACAGGTGTGACATGAAAAAATGGCAGTGCGTGGTGTGCGGCTGGATCTACGATGAAGCCGAAGGCGCACCAGAAGAAGGTATCCCGGCAGGAACCCCTTGGGAGGACGTGCCAGCAGACTTTACCTGCCCGGATTGCGGTGTCGGTAAAGATGATTTTGAAATGATAGAGATTTGACCATTGATTCCGACCTGCTGTCCCCCAACGGTAACCCCTGCTGATGCCCGCTGGGCATTGATTGTTGTTGCCGAAGCGAGCACCGCCGCTGGCTACCAACGGGTGCACGACTACTGTCAACGCCATGGACCCGCGTCGGTGCTCTTGATTTGTGCCAATGATGGCCAGCAAGAACAGTCCAGCGCAGCGGATATGGCGGAGCGTCTGGGAATTGTGGTGCTGAACAACACCCCGGTGACCAGGATCGACCATTCTGGCCGTTGCCTTGAGACGCCGCTGGGGCGATTTGACTTCGAAACACTGATTGTCGCGCCTGCTCATCTGGCGGATAACGTTGATACCGAGCAAGCCTTGTGTGACCACAAGCACCAGCCATAACGGTATTCGTTAGCAGCCGCTGCCGTATACAAAGTACTAATATGAATAGTGCTGTCGGTAGCCACTGCGCTGACGGTAACAGATAACCGATATTCCTGAGCCTGCGAAGCAGGCCGTACAACCAGGCGTTATGCCTAACTTATCGAGAGGATTCATCTCCATGCGTAAACCAGAACTGGCGGCCGCCATTGCTGAAAAAACAGACCTGAGCAAAGAAAAAGCAACAGAAATCATCACCGTTGTCACCGATCGTATTGCCCAGGCACTTTCCGAAGGCGAGAACGTCAGCCTGATTGGCTTTGGTACCTTTGAAGTGCGTCAGCGTGCTGAACGTCAGGGCAAAAACCCGCAAACAGGGGAAGCCATCACCATTGCGGCAGCCAAGGTACCCGCTTTCAAACCCGGTAAAGCCCTGAAAGATTCGGTGCAGTAAGCCGATATGATGGATGCCGCAACGCTGACCCGGCACTGGGTGGAAACATTGGTTGTCGGCGAGGGGTTATGCCCTTTTGCTGCGCCAGTGATGCCAGCACTGCGGATCGATATTTGTGAGCATCCTGACCTTGATCAGGCCACGGCCGAGTTTATGGATTTACTCACCGAAGTGGCCAGGGCAGACAGCGAGACATTGCCAACGGCATTGTTTGTTGTGCCTGGGCTGGTCAAGGAATTTGATGAGTACTGGAACTGGAGTCTGATTTGCGAACAGTTACTGGTACAAATGGGTTACGAAGGCTTGCTACAGTTAGCGACCTTTCACCCTAACTATTGTTTTGATGGTGAGCCGCTGGATGATCCGGGCAACTTCACCAACCGTTCTCCCTTCCCCATGCTGCACATTATCCGCGAGGCGCATATAGAGCAGGCGCTGGCCTCGGTTCCCTTTCCTGAACGTATTCCCGAACGCAACCAGAAGCACCTGCGACGCCTGGGTATTGCCGGTGTGCTGGCGTTGATGCCAGAGCTGGCAAACACGGAAGTATTGTCTGATCAGCCGTCAGCGCAGGGCTGGCGGCCGAAATAACCACCGGGATTTGCTTGGCAAATCCGATTGCCGCCGATCAGGCTGACAGTACGGAAGACTGGCCCATTGATTCCCTGGCTCGCTGGATCACCGTTTCCGTGGCGTCGCGTACCGTCTCTTTGTCAAGACCCAGAGCCTGGAGGATTTTGGTATCCAGTGCTTCTTTCGGGCCATCGCCGTAACCATGAGCGCGTAAACTACGAGTGGTGATATTCAGCAGTCGGGCGTAATGGGCGTGGGCGCCGTTGTAGCGTGAATTATGTTGCTGCCGCAGGGCTGTGACGACCTCATCCGGGAGATGCCACTGATCGATCAGGCAGGCGGCAATCTGTTCACGTGTCAGAGCCAGTACATGACGTTCGATGCAAGAACGGTTGATATGTGGATTGGCTTCAATATAGCGATTGATCAGCGCCAGTTGATGTGGAAAGACATGAGCCAGCAATAAAAAACCGAAGTTGTGCAGTAACCCGGCCAGATTGGCCAGGCTGCAGTCCAGCTGCTTGTCTTCTGGACAGCGCCGGGAAATTTCACTGGCCAGCTCGGCTCCCATGGCTGCTTGTTGCCAGAACGGGGTATAGCCTCTGGGGCCTTCGTGGGGCATATCAATATGACGTCCCAGTGCCAGATGCGAGACCAGTTCAACCCCGAGTACGTGCAGGATGGTCTCTTTGATGGTTGGCTCGGTATCTTTGGATTGATAACAGGGAGAGTGCTTCCAGTTAAGGATTATCTCGTTGATAGCGGGGTTTTGCTGAAGCGTGTGCGCCAGGCTCTCGAGGTTGGCATCCGGGTCGATTCGCAGCTCAATAATACGCCGTGCGGTCTCTGGTAACGGTGGCAGGTCGAGAGTGTCCTGCAAGCGTGGTTGAACGCGCAGCAAAGTAAACTGTTGTATTGCGGTGTTGATATCCTCCATGTCCTCGCTGGCTGTTGCGTGGAATGGGTCCTCTTTGGGTGGGGCCGAATAATGCCCCAGCTGCGAGTGGGCGATCAGTGCCCGTACCTGCTCGGCTGGTAGTTGCAATAACGTGTCGTTGGTATCAGAGGGAATATACAGGGAGTTGTTTTCGAGTAACGAGTGATCCACCAGGGTTTCGATCTGGGTCAGCTGTGGTGGAGCCGGAAAATTATCCAATCCCAGTGTGTACTTGAGGGATTGCATCTCATCGGGCAAGAGTGCGGTGCAGCATTGTCGCCCCAGTTGATGTGCCAGCTGTTTCAGGTCCAACAGGCGATTGGCCGGGATCAGCACCTGTATCTTGCTATAGCTATCTTTAAGGAAGATAACGCTGGCCAGATTGCCGGATGGCATGGCACTTTTACTGATCATGGTCGGTCACCTGTAATGTCGTCTCGGGTGGCTTGTACGGAGAGGCCTTGTGCCTTGTGAGCAAGCGGCAAAATTGCCGCGGCCAATCAGTGTGGGTACATACAATATAGATCAGATGAGCGTATTTACTTGGGCTGGATCAGTAACCGCTGATATGTGCCCGCTGGAGCATAAAAAAAGACAATGGCTTGGTACTTAGGGAATCATATTTGAATCAATAAGGGGTAGGTATGGCCCATGAGATGTATTTTTTCAATCTTTATTGATACGACCATTGGATAACTTTGGACAGTTTTGTTAATTGGGTCTCATTTTTGATATGTTTCTGAACAGAATTGATTGGTTGGTATGCTACAGGGTACATCTATTTAATCCTGCACGGTGGCAACCCGCGCCCAGAGTGAGCACCGGACTAAACAGATGTCCCCTACACGGCAGCATAACGCTCGGCATCGCCCAGCCATCGGAGAATCAGGGGCTCGACCCGTTGCGGGTGCTGGTGCCAAAGCTGAGTCGCCATCTCTCGTACCTGGGGTAATAATTCGGCATCACGTTGCAGGTCGGCGACGCGCAGCATTTGCAAGCCGGTCTGGCGCGTGCCAAGCACTTCCCCCGGGCCTCGCAGCATCAGGTCTTGTTCGGCAATATAAAAACCATCCTGGCTTTCTCGCATCACGTGCAGGCGTTGCTTGCTGGTGAACGAGAGCGGCGCCTTGTACAGCAAGACACAGTGACTGGCGACAGAGCCACGGCCAACCCGGCCTCGTAACTGGTGCAGTTGTGCCAGCCCCAGACGTTCCGGGTTTTCAATTACCATCAGACTGGCATTCGGTACATCGACACCGACCTCAATCACCGTTGTCGCGACCAGCAGATCCAGCTGGTGGGCTTTGAAAGCCGCCATAACGGCGGCTTTTTCGGCAGCTTTCATTCGGCCATGCACCAGCCCGATACGTAAATGCGGCAGTTGTGCCGCCAGGTCTTCGGCGGTGTTTTCAGCGGCCTGACATTGCAGCGCCTCACTTTCTTCAATCAGGGTACAGACCCAGTAGGCCTGGGCCTGCTCACGACAGGCATGATCGACTCGCTGAATCACTTCTTCGCGGCGCTGGTCGGATACCACGACGGTGGTAATCGGGCTGCGCCCTGGTGGCAGTTCGTCAATGATGGAAGTATCCAGATCGGCGTAGGCACTCATGGCCAGGGTACGGGGAATGGGAGTGGCAGTCATGATCAACTGGTGTGGTGACAAGCCATCGAGATTCCCCTTGTCTTTCAGTGCCAGGCGCTGGTGGACACCAAAGCGATGCTGCTCATCAACAATCACCAGTGCCAGACGATGAAAATGCACTTCTTCCTGAAACAGCGCGTGCGTACCAACAATCAGCTGGGCCTGGCCTGCGGCAATCGCTTCCAGAGCGGCAACACGTGCCTTGCCCTTGGTTTTTCCGGCCAGCCAGCCACACGGGATACCCAGTGGTTCGAACCAGTCACTCAGGTTCTGGAAATGCTGTTCGGCAAGAATTTCTGTCGGTGCCATCAGGGCGACCTGAAATCCGGCTTCCAGCACGTGGCAGGCTGCCAGCGCCGCTACCAGGGTCTTGCCGGAGCCAACGTCGCCTTGCACCAGCCGTAACATGGGTAATGGCCGGGCCAGATCGGTGATGATCTCGTTGGTTACCCGTTGCTGGGCCGCGGTTGGGGTAAAAGGCAGCTGTGCAAGCAATGCCTGATGGAGGGTCCGGGTTCCCTGAATGGCAGGTGCTCCAGGCTGCTGTGCACTGGCACGCAGGCGTTGCATCGACAGTTGGTGTGCCAACAGCTCTTCCAGAATCAGGCGCTGCTGCGCCGGGTGGTGTGCGTTTGCCATTTCTGCCAGTTCGACTTCCCGGGGAGGGCGGTGCAAAAACAGCAAGGCTTGCTTCAGGGAAGGCAGCCCCCATTGTTGCAGCCAGTCGAGTGGCAACAGGTCATCCAGAGGAATTTCGTTCGCGGCCAGTCGTTCCAGCGCCTGATCCATCAACAGCCGCAGGCGCTGCTGGCTGATGCCTTCGGTGGTTGGGTAAACGGGAGTCAGTTGCGGCTCGGGCAGGTCGTCCAGGCCGTTGTCGAGCAGTTGATACTCCGGGTGATAGAGCTCCAGACCACTGGCTCCACGCCGGGCTTCGCCGTAACAACGTACCAGCGCCCCACGACGAAACTGGTTTTTCTGGGCAGCACTGAAGTGATAAAAACGAATGCTGAGTACGCCGCTGTGGTCAGCAATCTTGACCAGCAAGCTGCGGCGTTTGCCAAACAAGACATCGGCTGAACGCACTTCCCCCTGTACCACGGCAGGTTGTTGATGCTGCAGGTTGCCAATCATCTGGATACGACTGCGATCTTCGTAGCGAAATGGCAAGTGGAACACCAGATCAGCCAGCGAGTGAATATTCAGCCGCTGCAGCTGCTCGCGCAGTTTTGGACCAACGCCTCTAAGCCGGGTCAGATCAAGCTGTTTGTCCATGACGAGACGGGCCTAGCCAATACGGCATTGACGGGCAGTATCCAGTAGCAAGTCGACAGCTTGCCCGCGGGGGAAGCTGGCGCGCCAGGCCAAGGCAACGGTACGGAATGGCTGTGGATTGGTAAACGGGCGAGTGATTACCAGAGTCAGGTCGAGATTGTTAACGGCACTTTCGGGCAATACGGTAATGCCCAGTCCGGAGGCGACCATATGTTTCAGGGTTTCCAGCGAGCTGCCTTCCAGTACGCTGCCCAGGCGGGTGTGGTGCTTGTGGCTCAACACCGGGCAATATTCGAACACCTGGTCGCGAAAGCAATGGCCTTCCCCCAGCATCAGCAGGTCTTCGTCCGCCAGTTGTTCCGGGGCGATGGTCTGTTGGGATTTCCACGGGTGATTCTTGGGTAACACGACCACAAAATTTTCATCATAGAGCGACCGGGTCAGTACATCCGGTTCGTTAAACGGCAGCGCCACAATAATGGCGTCGAGATCTCCGTCGCGGAGTTGGCGACGTAATACACCGGTGTAGTTTTCTTCCAGGTACAGCGGCATGGTCGGGGCACGCTGGTGAATCTGTGGTACCAGATGAGGAAACAAATATGGCCCAATGGTGAAAATAGCTCCCAGTTTCAGCGGCGAGCTGAGTTGGTCCTTGCCTGAACTGGCCAGTTCCCGAATGGTACGGGCTTCCTCTAACACCCGTTGTGCCTGGGCCACGATACGTTCACCTATCGGTGTGATCGAAACTGCACTTTTGCTACGCTCGAAAATGGCAATATCCAGTTCACCTTCCAGCTTTTTGATGGCGACACTGAGAGTGGGCTGGCTGACAAAACATTTCTCGGCAGCGCGGCCGAAGTGCTTCTCCTGGGCGAGCGTCACAATGTACTTGAGTTCGGTCAGGGTCATAATTGGCTGCCTTCATGGCTATTTTGAGTTTGATTTAGTCTACCTATGGAGTGGGCGGAGTAAAAGCCTGAACGACGGGTCATTTTTCCACCGCTAGCGAGCTGGCTATTGATCTCAGTACGGATAACACAAATAACCGGATTGAGCTGTGATCCGGGTCGCTGGCATTATGCGTGTGATTGAGAGAGCTGGCGCTCGAGAATTTTTTTTCAGATGCCTGCTAATGTGTAAGCAGTGCAGCAAATAAGTTGACCTGTGTCTTAGTACATGGGCGTCAGTAACCGTGGTTGGATCAAGCAGGAGAAGGTGATGGCACGTATTCTGATTGTGGGGGCAGGCGATGTGGGCGGTACCTTGGCCAGGCAATTGGCCCAGCAGCATCAGGTGTGGGGGCTGCGACGCAGCAGTGCAGAGAACAGCACTAACCTGCAATGGATTCAGGCCGATGTAACCAGGCCGGAAACACTGCAGGATTTGCCATCCGGGCTGGATCTGGTGATCTACAGCGTGGCATCGCCATTATTTACCCAGGAAGGCTATCACGACTATTACGTCAATGGTGTGCAGCATGTGCTGGAAGCGCTGGCTCCACAGTCGGTGCGACGGTTTATTTTTGTGTCCAGCTCCAGTGTGTATCACCAGTCCAGGGGTGAGTGGGTAGACGAGACATCGGCCACCGAGCCGCGCTCGTTTGCGGGCAAGGAGTTGTTGCAGGCAGAACAGTTACTGCTCAATAGCACAATCGCGACCACCGCGGTACGGTTTACCGGTATCTACGGCCCGGGTCGTAATCGCCTGATTGAGCAAGCCCGCCATGGTGGCCACTGCGACCCTGAGCCGCCAGTGTGGACCAATCGTATTCATCGCGATGATTGTGTGGGGGTATTGACGCTGCTGTGTGAAAAAGCACTGGCCGGAGAGCCGCTGGAGTCGGTGTATCTGGCCACCGATGATGAACCGGCGACGCTATTTGATGTGCTGGAATGGATGAAGGACCGGATTGCCGACGTTGAGCCGGATCACGATGTGCCGGAAGTTTCGCGTCGGGCCAATCGCCGTTGTCGTAACGACCGTATCAAGGCATTGGGCTATGAGTTTCGCTTCCGGAATTACCGCGCAGGTTATGACGTATTGTTGGACGAGCTGGGGTATCTCTGAACGGTCAGGCAAAGGGAGTGATAATCGATCGGGATAGCCTTGTCGGCAGACCAGCGGACTGACACCGGCTCAGGGTTCGGTGTCAGCTTTTCAGGCGCACGATCTTGTTGACACCGGATACGTTACGCAACTTGCGGATCACCCGTGCCAGGTGCTTGCGCCCCTGGATATTGACTTTCAGTTGGGTCACGCTGAGGCGGGCATCACGCTCCTCAACGCTGATTTTGTCGATACTGGCATCGGCGGTATGAATCGCACTGGCAAGATCCACAATCAAGCCGCGGCGGTTTTCCATATACACCTTGAGGTTGACGGTAAACTCGCTGTGGATGTCTTTTTCCCAGCGTAGCGTGACGCATTTTTCCGGGTTGTTACGCAAATCTTCAATATTGCGGCAGGTTTCCGTATGTACCACCAGTCCTTTGCCGGAGCTGACATGGCCGATAATCGGATCGCCGGGAATCGGGCTGCAGCATTTGGCAAAACTGACGACCAGGCCTTCAGTACCACTGATGGACAACGGCTGTTCGGCACTGGCTTGCAGGTCGATATCGGTATCCCGGTAAGCGGCAAGAAAACGTCGTGCCATTAATGGTGCCATACGATTGCCGGAACCAATTTCCTCGAGCAGATCGTCAAGATGTTCGAGGCCGGTTTCTTTCAGCACCAGATCGATCTGGTCATGGCTGATGTCGTCCAGCGACTTGTCGAGTCCGGCCAGGGCCTTGTTGAGCAAGCGTTCGCCCAGTGCGACGGATTCGGATTGCCGTTGGTTTTTCAGATAGCTGCGGATATTGGAACGGGCTTTGCCCGAGACCACAAAGTTGAGCCAGGCCGGGTTGGGCTGGGCATTGGCAGCTGTCACAATTTGTACCGTCTGGCCGCTTTGCAGTTTGGCACTCAAGGGCGACAGTTGTCGGTCGATACGGCAGGCGATGCACTGGTTGCCAACATCGGTATGCACCGCGTAGGCGAAGTCGATGGCGGTAGCGCCAGCGGTCAGTGTGAGAATCTTGCCCTTGGGAGTGAAGACGTAGATTTCATCCGGGAACAGATCCACTTTGACGTGCTCAACAAATTCCAGCGGACTGCCAGCATTTTTCTGTAATTCCAGCAGGTTCTGTACCCACTGATGGGCACGCTGGGAACCGCTGATCTGGTCGCTTTCAGATTTATACAGCCAGTGGGCAGCAATGCCATAGTTGGCCATGGCATCCATTTCTTCCGTACGAATCTGGATTTCAATCGGTACATCGCCAGCGTTGAACAGGGTGGTATGCAGCGATTGGTAACCATTGGCCTTGGGTATGGCGACGTAGTCCTTGAAGCGGCCGGAAATCGGTTTGTAAAGGCCGTGCATCAGGCCAAGAATCCGATAGCAGGTGTCTACTTCGCTGGTGATAATACGGAAGCCATAGACATCCATGATTTCGTCGATGTCTTTTTTCTTCGATCGCGCCATCTTGCTGTAGATGCTGTACAGATGTTTTTCGCGACCAACAACCCGAGCCGAAATATTGTATTCACTCAGACGGTTCCGGATGCTGTTTGATATCTGTGAAATGATTTCGGCATGGCGGCCGCGATGATTCTTGACGGCTTTGCGAATCAGATTCGAGCGCATCGGGTGCATGGCTTCAAAGCACAGGTCTTCCATTTCGACACGAATGCTGTTGAGACCCAGACGATGGGCAATCGGGGAATAGATATCGAGGGTTTCGCGGGCAATACGGCGGCGCTTGTCGGGGCGTAATGATCCGAGGGTGCGCATGTTGTGCAAGCGGTCGGCGAGCTTGACCAGAATGACGCGAATGTCTTTCGCCATGGCCATGGCCATTTTCTGGAAGTTTTCTGCCTGCTGCTGCTGTTTGTCTTCAAAATGAATATGGGTCAGTTTGGAGACACCATCCACCAGGTCCGTGACCACATCACCAAACTGGGTGGCAAGGGCGGGTTTGGGGATGCCGGTATCTTCAATCACATCGTGCAGCATGGCGGCCATCAGGCTCTGGTAATCCAGATGCATGTCGGCGAGGATGCTGGCGACGGCGAGGGGGTGAATAATATAGGGCTCGCCACTGCGCCGACGCTGGCCATCATGGGCCTGCTCGGCGTAGTAGTAAGCTCGGCGCACCTGCTGGACTTGCTGGCGGCTGAGATAATGCGACAGGCGTTCGGACAAGGCATCAATCGTGGGCATTAGGTTCTCCGAAAAATTGATGCATTGGCTTGGGCTCAGTATTGGTCGGCTTTAGCGGCCTCTTCCTGGGCAGCAATCGTCGCAGGGGTAACCAGCTCCGCTGAAATCTCGCGCAGGGCAATAACCGTTGGTTTATCGTTCTCTTCCGGTACTAATGGCTCAAAGCCTTCGACCGCAAGCTGGCGGGCGCGTTTGGTCGCCAGCATTACCAATTCAAAGCGGTTATCAACGTTGGTCAGACAATCTTCAACAGTTACGCGGGCCATAAACATTCCGTCAAGTAAGAAATCGTTAGAACAGAGTATATTAGCGGATTTTGAGCGATATGTAAGCAGTGTATTTCAGCTTTGCGTGTCGCCAAGCAGTAATGACGTCAGAGTATCGGCATGGCGGGCTTGTTGGGCCTCGATGCGATGGCGGCGGGCAATAATAATCGCACGCAGTTCTGCCAGGGTGTTGTCAAATTCGTCGTTGATAATCAGGTAGTCGTATTCGCCATAATGGCTCATTTCTGATCGGGCATCCTGCATGCGGCGATTAATTGTGGCTTCGTTATCCTGGCCACGGCCTTGCAGCCGCTCCCTTAATGCCGCGATTGATGGCGGCGCAATAAAGACCGAGACGGCGTCAGGCATCAAATGCCGCACTTGCTGTGCTCCTTGCCAGTCAATTTCCAGAATCACATCACGGCCAGCAGCCAGCTCGCTTTCCACCCAGCGCTGTGAGGTACCGTAGTAATTATCGAATACCTGGGCATGTTCAAGAAAGGCACCCGCGTCGACCATTTGCTGGAATTCTGCATGGCTGACAAAGTGATAGGCCGTGCCATTTTCTTCGCCTGGGCGGGGAGCACGGGTGGTGTGGGATACCGAGACACCGATATGGGATGTGGTGTTCAGCAGGGCGTTGACCAGGCTGGTTTTACCAGCGCCGGAGGGCGCAGAAAAAATAAACAGAGTACCAATCATGACAGGGAAGTCTTCTTGCGGGTTCGGGGATTCCGGCAGTATATCGAAAATGGAGCCAATTATCGGCCGCTTGCGGTGAATATAACGGACCGGGGCAGTGTGGGCCGCCCCGGCCGGGCCAGAGGTATTATTGCGGACGGGTGCTGGTACAAATGTCCCGATCATCAAAGCGGCGCGCAGCGGCCAGCAGATTCGGGTAGTCGGTCAAGCTGTGCAGCGCCCGAAACAGTGTCCAGTCGACCATGCAAATCAGGCAGATGGTCGGGTAATGCCAGTCATCAAACTGCCCTGCTGCAGCCTGCTGGTCGAGCCAGTGGAGGGAGTCTTCAATACGTTCCCGTTGCAGTTTGAAAATCAGCCGGTCTTCTTCTACGGGCAGCTCAGAACGCTGGCTCATCAGCAGGATGACCATGGAGTCGCTGACTGCATCAATAACACTGATCTGGTTGTACTGTGCAAGCGTCAGTTGCGGCTGTTGCAGGCGTTGCTGCAAGTGCTGGTAGATAACGTGGGAGTCAAAAATACGGCTGCCATCGTCTTCCAGTACCGGCATCTTGCGAATAGGCGTAATCGTGGCGAATGCAGCCCGGCCTTCGTCCGTCAGGATGTCGACTGGCTGGAATGTGTAATCAACCCCTTCCAGCTGCATTCTGATACGCCGGGCAAAGGGGGAAGTCTGATTGCCGTGCAAGATGATGGCCATGCCTGTCTCCTTGAAAAATAACGATTAACCAGCAAACACTGTCTTGGTGACATGATGCTACGGATTACGCTGGCAGGCCAGCGGTGGTGACGGTTGCCTGCTTGAACGGCCTGGGAAACCGGTGCCGGCCGTCTGACCAGGTGGTCAGAAGGTGTGATCAAAGCGTCAGAAAGAGTGAGCAAGGTAAATAGAACACGCGTTGCCTGCTATGTATCTTTTCACTACAATGCGAATCATTACTATTTTTAATCCCCCTCATTCTCTTAGCACTAGGGTTTGTCATGCCGGTTTCTTTGGTGGCGCAGAAGCAGTTCGGCGCCCTTTACAAGGATCACCACCCTTGGCTGCTGTTGTTATTACGGCGGCGACTGGGTTGTGACGACGATGCCGCCGATCTGGCCCAGGATGCTTTTATCCGGCTGATGAACCGGCCCCAGACGCTGGAAGGTAATGAAGCCCGAGCGTATCTGACCACGGTGGCAAAAGGGCTGTGTGTCGATTTATGGCGTCGCCGTCAGGTTGAGAACGCCTGGCAAGAGGCGGTGGCAGCCTGGCCGGAAAATGTGACGCCTTCGCTGGAAGAACAAGCATTGGTTATCGAAGCCTTGTGTGAAGTCGATACCATGCTGCGGCAGATGCCAGAAAAAGTGGCCAGGGCATTCCTGCTCTCACGCCTGGAAGGGCTGACCTATCGCGAGATCGGGCAACGCCTGGAGGTTTCTGAGCGCATGGTCAAAAAATATATGGCCAGTGCCATGTACGAATGTGCCTTGCTGGAAATGAACACCATGGAAGCGCAGCCATGACACTGGATCATGATCGCCAGCGCGCCCTGCGTGAGGCCTCGCAATGGTATGCCTGCCTGGAAGATGAGCAGCTGGACCCTGCTGAACAGCAGGCCTGGCAAGCCTGGCTGGATAGCAGTGACGCCAATCGCCAGGCCTGGCGTCATATCGAAAGTGTTGCTGAACGTTTTGATGGCCTGCGTGGTGCCAGTAATGCGCTGCCGGTCAGGGAAACACTGACCGGCTTGCAACAGCAGCGCCAGAGTCGCCGCGGCGCACTAAAGAGTCTGGCTGTGCTGGGAGCCGTGGCTGGAGGTTGCTGGGTTGCCATGCCTTACCAGCACTGGCAGGCAGATGAACGCAGCGCCGTGGGAGAAATCAGGCAGTTGCAATTGGCCGATAACTGCCGGGCCTGGCTGAATACCGACAGCAGTATGAATACGGACTTCCACAATGGCCGGCGACAAATCCTACTGCAACGAGGCGATCTTTTTGTCGAAACCAGTCATGGGTCTGCCGAGTTGCAGTCGGCGACGGCAAACGCCGATGTGCGCTGTCGTGGTGGGCGCTTCGCCTTGCGTCGTCGCAACACCGACGGCGATCTGTTGGCTGTGTTTGAGGGTGCCGTAACACTGCATGGCCGTGATGGCAAAAAACGACACCTGCGAGCAGGGCAGCAATGCCATGTGCACCGGGGGAGTATGTCCGCTCTGGGGCCGGCAGACCCTCGCCATGAATCCTGGATACATCATCTATTGTTGGCCCACGATGAGCCGTTGGCAGAGCTGACGGCAGAACTGGAACGCTATCGCCATGGTTTTATTCATGTTGACCCGGCCGCGGCACGCTTGCGGGTGACGGGTTCCTTCCCGACCCAGGATACCGATATGGCGCTGGATATGCTCAGTGCCAGCTTGCCGGTGCAGGTAGAGTACCCGTTACCCTGGTGGGTCAATATCACTCATAGTTGATAAGAAGATTAATTCTCATTTGTTTATGAGAATGGTTCCCCTTTTTGATGGCTGATTCGATATGTCTGTATAAGTTCCTCAAAAAACAGATCAACAGCCCTGAAAAAGGAGTAATGGATGTTATTTAGAAATTTCCGCCCGCGGGTAGGATGTCATGCACTGCTGCTATCTGCAGCGATGGGATTGGGTGTTGCCGCTCCGGCTGCGGTTGCTCAGGATGCCTCCACGAACCTTAGCCAGTTCTCTATTCCTGCGGGTGATCTTGGTACCGCCATTACGCGTTTTGCGGCGCAAAGCGGTGTATCACTGAGTGTTTCGTCATCCATGCTGGCCAACCGCCAGACCCAAGGCCTGGAAGGCAACTATAGTATCGGACAAGCTCTGAAGCTGTTGCTGGAAGGCACCGGTCTGACAGCCAGCAAGCAAGCCAATGGCAGCTACCTGTTGACTGATACCCCGGTTGCAGCGGCTGCATTGAACGCCGGTGACCCGCTGATGCTGCAAACCATGGTGGTTTCTGCAGCAGGTTTCGAGCAGAAACTCACCGATGCACCAGCCAGTATCTCGGTTGTTGATCAGAAAGAACTGAACAGCCGTCCTTACACAACGCTGCTGGATGTTGTGCGGGAGCTGGAAGGGGTCGACATTGGCGAAACCCGTGACAAAACCGGTCAGGGCACCATCAGCATGCGGGGCATGGGTTCCGATTACACACTGATTCTGGTGGATGGCCGTCGCCAGAATAACCACGGCGATATTTACCCCAACAGCTTTGGTGGTAACCAGTTCAACCACATTCCACCACTGACTGCGATTGAACGGGTCGAAGTGATTCGTGGACCGGCATCCACGCTTTATGGTGCTGATGCACTGGGTGGTGTGATTAACGTTATTACCAAAAAGGTCACTGACGAGTGGACCGGCGGTATCAACTTCAGCCGTACGCTGCAAGAAAACGATGACTTTGGTGATGATACCACCATTGATTTCAACGTTATGGGGCCACTGATCAAAGACAAACTCGGTGTTGCGGTACGTGGTAGCCTCTATGACCGTGAAGCGTCCAACCCGGAATATGATTCCGTTATCGATCCCTACGGTGATACACAAACCCGTTCCCTGGGTTTTGGCGGCGGTGGTAAAACCGTCGATAACACCAACAAATCCCTGGGTTTCCGTTTGAGCTGGACGCCGGATGCCCGTCAAACCGTCGTCTTCGATATCGACACCTCGGAACAGGTGTATGACAACTCAATGAACTCTGACGGCAGCTATCCGCTAGGTACGGTGGACAGTATTGATCGTTTGTGGTCAAGCAGCCCTCGGGCCGGCTACAAAGAAGAGCAGAGCTTTACTCGTGACCAGTGGTCACTGGCTCACGAAGGCGACTGGGACTTCGGTCACAGCAACGTTTCTCTGGCGTATATCGAGACAGCCAACAAAGGCCGTACCTTACCGCTGACAGCCACCGAGCGCGCCCTGCAAACAGAAATCTACGAAGGAACGGGCGATTACGCAGGCTTGAGTGAAGAAGAGCGTATGGAAATCATGGAAGATGAATTCCTGCCTCGTCCTGACCGGGTCATGACCAGTAGCCAGTACACTCTGGATGCCAAACTGGATCTGCCGATTGAAGACCTGGCCGGCGAGCACTTGCTGGTGGTTGGCCTCCAATATATTGACGGCGAACTGGAAGACGGCGTTTTTGGCATGGAAGACGGTGATGAAGGCAGTGGTGCTGTTTCCGATCACGAAATGTACTCACTGTTTGTCGAAGACAACTGGACTCCCATTACCCCTCTGACCATTACCGCGGGTATCCGTTACGACGACCACTCTCAGTTTGGCAGCAATACCAGCCCGCGCCTTTATGGTGTGTACGATGTACAGCCAGGCTGGACTGTTAAAGGTGGTGTCAGCACCGGTTACAAGACACCTAAAACCACTGACCTGTACGATGGTATTACCGGCTTTGGTGGTCAGGGTACCAGCCCGTTTGTCGGTAACCCGGATCTGGAACCGGAAACCAGCGTCAATACCGAAGTGGCCTTGTACTGGGAATCATTGGTCAAGCGCGATAATGCCAATATCACCGTGTTCCACAACAAGTTTGAAAATAAAATTGTCAGTGGTGACACCGTTTATAGCTGTGCCCAGACAGGTGGCGTGAAACCTTGTGCTAACTTGGGTGCGTATGAAGATATTGGCTACGACAGCTATAGCCAAAAGATCAACATCGACGAAGCTGAAATCAAGGGTGCTGAGCTGGCGGGTCGTTACCAGATTCTGGATGACCTGGCGTTCCGTATGAACTACACCTACACCGACAGCGAGCAAACCAGTGGTTCTGAAAAAGGCCAGCCGTTAACCGATACCGCCAAACACATGGCCAATGCCACGCTGGAATGGCAGGTTGATGAACGCACCAACCTGTTCCTGACCATGGAAAAACGCTCGGATCGCTTCCGTGGGGTGGATGAATACGATCGTCACCTCTACTACAAAAGCTATCAGGTCTTACACCTGGGTGGCTCTATCGTACTCAACGAGTCGGTGACCATTCATGGCCGTATCAACAACCTGCTGAATGAAGACTTTACCAGCTACACCACCGCGTTTGAGGACAACAATAACGACGGTGTATACGACAGTGATGATGATGAAGTTATCTACACGGATGACTACAACAACAAAGACAAGGCCCGTAACTTCTGGGCTGGTGTCAGCATTACTTTCTAAATAGCCTGATTGCACTGCGCGTCCTTCCGGACGCGCAGTTCATAATCCCAACCGGTATTCCTCTTCTCCAGCTTCTCCAGCTTCTCCAGCTTCTCCAGCTTCTCCAGCTTCTCCAGCTTCTCCAGCTTCTCCAGCTTCTCCAGCTTCT
>NZ_JAUYVX010000015.1:0-127692 GCF_030688925.1 Oceanobacter sp. 3_MG-2023 | reverse complement strand
ATTTCGCTGCATTCGTCGCCTTGCCCTGAACAACGGCAACACTCGCGCAGAGCCGTGCAGGATTAAATAGATGTCCCTTGTAGGGACGGCATCGATAATAATCAACGGATCAACCGGTTTTCCACCAGGGTTGTCAGGAATTATCCATGAAACTGTTTCAATGCTCGAAGTGCCAGCATGTTCTGTATTTTGAGAATACACGCTGTGAACGTTGCAAGAGTCCATTGGGATATCTGCCCGAACTGGAGCAGCTGGTACCGCTGGTGGCTACCACTCAGAAAGATATCTGGGAAACGACCGCAATGCCAAGTGCTTCTTGGCGGTATTGTGAAAACCATCAACAAGATGTGTGTAACTGGTTGATTGCAGCGGACGATCCGGACGAATTGTGTTCCGCCTGTCGTCTGAACCGGCATATTCCCAACTTATCCGATAGCAGTCATCACGAGGCCTGGCGAGCGCTGGAAGTGGCCAAACACCGGCTGGTGTACAGCTTGTACCGTTTTCATTTGCCGCTGGCCAGCAAGCTGGATCAACCCGACAGTGGCCTGGCATTTGATTTTGTGGATGAAGACGGGCACTTGCCAGAAGGAGTGGCGGCGACCACTGGCCATGCCGAAGGGCTGGTGACGATCAATATCAACGAAGCGGATAACGTCGAGCGGGAACAGATGAGGGAAGATATGGATGAGTCCTATCGCACCCTGATCGGTCATTTTCGTCACGAAATTGGCCATTATTATTGGGAGCTGCTGGTGCAGCCAGATGATGAGGTACTGGCTCGTTTTCGCAGCTGTTTTGGCGATGAACGGGCGAACTACGGTGAGTCCATGGCGCGTTATTACCAGGAAGGTGCTCCGGCTTCATGGCGCCAGCAGTTTATCAGCGCCTATGCGACCTCACACCCATGGGAAGACTGGGCCGAGAGCTGGGCGCACTACCTGCATCTGATTGATATGCTGGAAACCGCTTTTGCGTTCGGGTTATCGCTGGCCCCTGCGGTGGACGAATCGCCATCCGGGGAATCACTGCTGAGCACCGAGGCAACCTTTGACCCTTATTTGCAGCAGGATTTTGGCACTATTCTCGATGTGTGTTTACCAGTGACCTATGCGGTGAACAGTCTGAATCGCAGCATGGGGCAGCCGGACGTGTACCCCTTTGTGTTATCGGATGCCGTGGTCGCCAAGCTGGCTTTTATTCACGAATTATTATGGCACTGGCGGCAGGCAACGCCACAGGTGACAGTTACCCGGTCTGGCAGTGTGTGAATTCAGGCACTGCAAACACAGGAACCGCAAGGCCGTAAAGGCATCCAAAGCAAGACCACGAATATTCAACCCACCGGGAGGTATAACAGGATGTTTTGGGAAGTCATTGATTTCTGGTTTGAGGAGACAGAACCAACGCAGTGGTTTGCTAAAAATGCCGCGTTTGATGAGCAGATTCGGCAACAATTCGCAGTCGTGCACCAACGGGCCTGTGCCGGAGAATTATGGCACTGGCGTCGCGAGCCTCATGGCCGACTGGCCGAAGTGATTGTGCTGGACCAGTTTTCCCGCAATCTGTTTCGGGACAGTCCACGTGCCTTTGCCCAGGATGGCATGGCACTGGTCATGGCTCAGGAGGCGGTCCAGCAACGGGCTGATCTGGAGCTGAACACAATACAACGCAACTTCCTTTATATGCCGTTTATGCACAGTGAATCCTTGCGGGTGCATGACGAAGGTGGGCGCTTGTTTGCGCAAAACGGTATCGAAAATACACTGTTGTTCGAGCGCCGCCATCGGGAGATTATCGAGCGGTTTGGGCGCTATCCGCATCGTAATGCGGTGCTGGGGCGAGAATCGACCGAGGCTGAGTCCTTGTTTTTACAGCAGCCCGGCTCGTCTTTTTAGCCGGGCTGCTGGTCCTGCGGTCAGATTTGTGTCGCCTGAATGGCCGTTAGAGCAATGGTATAGATAATATCCTCAACCGTTGCACCTCGAGACAAGTCATTGACCGGCTTGGCCAGCCCTTGCAGCATAGGGCCAATACTGATCACCCGGGCACTGCGCTGAACAGCCTTGTAGGTGGTGTTGCCGGTATTCAGATCCGGGAAAATCAGCACCGTCGCCTTGCCTGCTACCAGACTGTCCGGAGCCTTGCTTTTGGCGACCGCCGGGGTTGTGGCTGCATCGTACTGTAATGGCCCGTCCACCAGAATATCGGCCCGCCGCTGTTTTACCAGCGCAGTTGCTTGCCGTACCTTCTCGACATCGTTACCACTGCCAGAAGCTCCGGTGCTGTAGCTGATCATGGCAACTCTGGGTTCAATACCCATGGCGGCCGCAGAGTCGGCACTCTGGATGGCAATATCCGCCAACTCTTCGGCATTCGGGTCCGGGTTAACGGCACAATCGCCGTATACCAGCACCTGATCCGGCAACCCCATAAAAAACACGGACGACACCAGTCTGGCACCCGGTGCGGTGCGAATCAGCTGCAACGCCGGGCGAATGGTATTGGCGGTGGTATGCACGGCACCAGAGACCAGCCCATCAACGTCCTGGCACTGCAGCATCATGGTGGCGAGCACCACGTTGTCTTCCAGTTCAGCGAGTGCGCAAGCCCGGGTCAGCTGTTTGTGCTTGCGCAGTTCAACCATGGCATCGGCGTATTGTTCCCGCAGGCTTTGTGGCGGCAACAACTGCAGATCCTCCGGTAGCACCAACCCTCGTACCTCGGCCGATTGACGGATTGCTTCCGGTTCTCCGAGCAGAATACAGCGGGCGATACCGCGCTTCTGGCATTCAATGGCGGCCTCGATGGTGCGCGGTTCATTACCTTCCGGCAATACAATACATCGATTGGCGGCGATGGCTTTTTGCACCAGCGAATAGCGGAAGGCAGCAGGGCTGAGTCGGGTGGCGTGAGGGGCACCAAGGGTCTTGATCAGAGCCTCGGTATCCAGTTCTGCTGCGACGCTGGCCATGATGCGTGATACCCGCTCGACATCATCGACCGGCACCTGACGGCTGAGTTGCTGCAGACGCGTGGCAATCAAGGTCAGGTTCTCTGTACTGGTCATGACCGGCAGACCTCCGGCCCAGGCGCTGCGACAGGCTTGCTGGATCGGCTCGCCGGGCAGACTGTCACCTCCCAGGTCGGTCAGCAGCAGGCCAGCCAGGGGCGTTCCGGCAAGACTGACCATGGAGGCTGCCAGGATCAGATCGTCGCGGTCTGCGGGAGTCACCAGCAGAGTATCTGGCTGTAATTGCGGCAAGGTGTGGCTCAGGGAACCGGCCCCAAGCAGAATACGGGCAACCCGACGCTGGCTGAGTTCACCTTCATTCAACAGGCTGGCACCGATGGCATGGCAGACATCACGGCTGCGCGGCTGCGTCAGCTCCGGGTTCCAGGGAATACGGCCAAAGCAAGGAGGGAGTTTGGCATCAATACTGACCTGATGGCTGCTATCCGCCTTGTTGATGATATGCCCCACCACATTGACATCGGCAACACGGAACAGGCCGGATTGTAATTGCAGCTCGTGCTCAATCTGGTCGCCGCTGTGATGGTGGCCACTGAGTACCAGCAAGACATCCGCTCCCAGGGCTTTGGCCATATCAACATTCAGCCGGGCGGTGTATGGCTCGGTGCGGTCGGGGACAACACCTTCGATCACCACCACATCCGGCTGCTGCTGGCAGGCCTTGGCATGCAGGGCCACCACATCTTCCAATACCCGGTCGGTCTGCCCGGTATTGATACGCTGCTGTACTGTATCCAGAGTCATGGAATCCGGAGTTGTTAACCCCAGCACCGAGCGCACCAGCGTAGTGGAGCGTTCTGGCTCGTGAGATGCGGGAGCAACGGGTTTCAGAAACGCGGTTTTAACGCCCAGGGTATCCAGCGCATGTAACAGGCCCAGGCTGATACTGGTCAGACCGGCATCGATGCCGGTAGGGACAATAAGCAGATGAATCATTGGCTGATCAACTCCCGTGTGTCATTGGCAATCATGGTTTCTTCAGAGGTGGGAATCACCATCACCAGCGGGCTGTCTGGCTGGCTGATACGGCCTTGCTGGTCGCCGTGCTGCTGGTTCAGCTGTTCATCGAGCCGGAATGGCATGCTGAGCCACTGGGCCAGAATACGCTGGCGAATATCACTGGCATGCTCACCGATACCACCGGTAAAAATCACCGCATCAATATGTGGCAAAGAGCAGGAAAGGGCGGCAAGTTCGCGGGCAATACGGAAGGTGAAGACATTGATTGCCCGTTGGGCACCTTCATGGCCTTCGGCTTCGGATTCGAGCAACACCCGCATATCGTTACCGATACCAGACAACCCTTTGAGGCCGCTGTGTTTATTCAGCGTTGTCATAATTGCTGTCATATCCAGATCCGAATGATCCAGCATATGCTGGGCCAGCCCCGGATCGATATTACCGCAGCGGGTGCCCATCACCACCCCTTCCAGCGGTGTCAGCCCCATGCTGGTATCAACCGATTGCCCATCCCGGACGGCACATACACTGCAGCCATTGCCCAGGTGACTGATCAGTAAATTAAGTGATTCGGCCGGTCTGGCCAGGCGCTGGCTGGCTTGCTCAAGAATGTAGCGATAGCTGGTGCCATGAAACCCATAACGGCGTACCCCGGCGTTTTGATACCACTCATATGGCGTGCCGTAGAGCCAGGTTTGCTCTGGAATACTCTGATGAAACGCCGTATCAAATACAGCCACTTGCGGGGCAGACGGAAACAGCTCTTTGCATAAATGGATACCGACCAGGTTCATCGGATTATGCAGTGGTGCCAGCGGCGACAAGGTTTCCAGTTCGGCGACGTTATCGGCATTCAGCACAATGCTGCTGTGAAAACGTTCGCCGCCATGAACCACCCGGTGGCCAACACCGGCCAGGTCGTGGAGTTTGCTCCGCGTGGCCTCGATAAAGGCCTGCATGCCTTCCTTGTGGCCAGAGCCAGGTGGCAGGTCGATGCGTACTTCGGGGTCGCCGTGGAGAATCAAATGGGGTTCATCTTCGCCCAGTCGTTCGGCAACACCGGTGAAGGTGGTTTTGGGGCAGTGATCTTCGGGAAACAGGGCAAACTTGATGGATGAGCTGCCGCAGTTGATAACCAATATAGGCTGTTTCATTCGCTGTCCTTGATGATGAGTGAGATCAATAGGGTGATTCAAGCCAACATGATGAGTCATGCTTGACGTTTAAAAATTGATTAGCAACAGGCTGCGCTGTATTTCTTACATTCATTACACAGGTTGGCAGTGACGTGTGTTTGTTTTTGTTACCGGTTAGGCGCCGTGGCGGGGTGGGTATCTGCCATGTAACAAGACTCCCGGGCCAGCATGGCCGCTTTACGCTGGACTCCCCAGCGATAACCGCCGATGGCACCACTGGCCTGGATCACCCGGTGACACGGGATCAACCAGGCCACCGGATTGGCCCCCACCGCCCCGCCCACGGCACGGCTGGCGTTGGGATTACCCAGCGCTGCCGCCAGCGCACCGTAAGTGGTACGTGACCCACTGCCAGTTTCCAGTAATGCGCGCCAGACACTGACCTGAAAATTGGTACCACGCAGCAAGAGCGGAACCGGTTGCTGCTGCGATAACGTCTGTGTTTGTAATGGTTGAAACACATAATCGAGAAGACGGCTGGCGGCGTGATTGTCTGCCACTAGCTGCGCGTTAGGCCAGCTGCCCGATAAACGCGCAAAGGCCGCATGGTGATCGGCAGCGGTCGGGTGCTGGCCGGTAGCCATTGGCGTTGTCGCGAGAAACGTCAGCTGGCAGATCCCGCGGTCGGTCCAGGCGATAAACGCCTCGCCAAACAGTGTAAAACCACGGCCATAACGGATCTGCAGCTCTGCTCCCATGCGTTTGAAATCACCGGGTGTCACGGCCTCGATGGCAACAAAATGATCGTAAAGACGGGATGGACTGCTTAACCCCAGTGCCAGGCTGGTATCCAGCAGACTGTGATGATCGAGCAGCAAGGGTTTTGCCTGTTCGGTGGTGAGTGTCTGCAAAAAACGTTTGGGCGATACTCCCGCCCAGCGCTGGAACAGTTTCAGACAATAACCTGGGCTGAGCTGTAGATACGCCGCCAGGGCATCAAGGGTTGGCTGTTCCGTTACATGCTGCTGCAGATAATCGATCGCGGCGGCAATACGGTGAAAATCACGGCTTTGCTGCTCGCCAGCGTATGGCTCGGTACCCTGGGCAGAGCGTTGGGTGGCAGGTTGAACAGAGCGCTGTTGTAGCAGAGAAAACGCTGGTGAGTTGCTCATGATAATCAGTCGGGTAGTGGTATCAACCTTCAGGATACCCGGCTGTCTGAGTGGCAGCGACCCGATTGTGGCTCTCGATGCCTGACAGCTTGTGCCTGATCGTCAGTTGCGTTGCCTGCAAACGTTTGTCTTTGGCGCCACGCCACTAATCCGCATAAACCGTTATACGATCGCTGTTACCTTCGTTATCAATCAAGACGATTTGTTGTGCGCCAGCGCGGCGTAAAGACAGGGTCAATGGCTGCTGTTCGGTGCTGCTGCCACGGTATTCACCATTGATATACCAACTGCGGGTGCCAACGCCGCCATTCGCGCTGAGGGTAAGGCTGGGGAGTACATGTTCCCCGGCCGGGTTGTTTTGGCTGGCGCGGATATGTTCGCCGGGTTCTATCCCTGTGATTTGCAGCTGGCGTTCGAGTCGTAAAGATGATTCACAGCCAGGTGCCGGTGATGGGAGTTGTTGGCTGAGACGCTGCGAGGCGGGAATCCAGGATTCCAGCATGATTGGCCACAGGGCTAATGATTGTAAGCGGGTTGGGGTGCCGCTGCGGTCGCAGTGAGCGTTGACGCGTTGGCCATGTTGGTTGACCAGAACGGGCAGAGGGTTGGGAGCACCGGGATTGGCGCTGTCTGGCAAGGTTGGTGGCACCAGTTGGCGAATACTCCAGCCCGTTACCGTGCGGTGGCACTGGTCGTCAGGGGTGTTGCTGAGCAGACGGCCCAGTGGCCAGCAGGCGTCGATGGCCTGTACTGGCGGAGGCGGTTCCGGCCAGCGTGGCCGGCGATCGATCATGGTCATGATACGTTGCAGCGCAGGCATGGCGGTAACGGCCCCGAAATAGCCGGGTGACGGCGTGCCATCCGGGCGCCCAAACCAGACACCGACGGTGTACTCCGGGGTGATACCAATGGCCCAGCTGTCGCGAAAGCCATAGCTGGTGCCGGTTTTCCAACCGAAGGTGCGGGGCTGGATCACGTCGACACTGCGGGTGCGGTTGGGGAGCGGGTTACGTAGCCAGTCGGTGGTGACCCAGGCGGCTTCCGGGCTGAGTAGCTGGCGGCCACGGTTGGGAAGAGCAATGGGCCGGGTGTTTATCGCTGGGCGGGAAGGCAATGAGTGTGTATGTGCTGCCGATAGCAAGGGTTGTAACGGAAACACCTGGCCCTGATTCATCAGCGAGCTGTAGAGCATGACCAGTTGCCACAGGCTGACGCCACCGCCGCCCAGTGCCAGCGACAGATTGGGGCGGGCAGCATCGGGGAGTTGGTAATGGAAACCGGCATTGCTGAGGGCAGCATAAAAACGTGCCGGGGTTAATGCTTCCAGCACCTGTACCGCTGGCAGGTTGAGAGAGTAGTTCAAGGCCCGTGGCGGCGAGACCGGCCCGGAAAAACCGGCCGAGAAGTTACCCGGCTGATAGGCCTGGCGCAGCCGGGGGGCATCGGTTAGCAAACTGGCACCATGAATCAGCCCTTGATCCAGCGCCAGACCATAAATAAAAGGCTTTAACGTTGAGCCAGGGGAACGAATGGCTTGCACCATATCCACATGCCCCAGTCGTTGCGGGTTGCCAAAGTCGGCAGTGCCACTGTAAACGCGGATTTCATGACTGGGATTGTGTACCACCAGCACGGCGGCGGAGTGATGGCGGGGGAATAGCTGGATATCGCGCTGCAACTGACGGCTGATTTCCCGTTGCAGGTCGCCGTCCAGAGTGGTGTGAATCAGCGGTTGTTGCGGATAACGCTGAATCAGATGGCGAGCCAGCAAGGGAGCTTGTTGCGGGGTGTCGGGTTGGCGCGCAAAGACCGGGTCCAGCAGCGCCTGTTGATAGGCGTGCGGGCTGATGGCCTCAAAACGCAGCAGGCGCCGGAGTACTTTATCCCGGGCGGCCCGTGCTCTTTGTGGGTGGCGATCAGGGCGCAGCCGACTGGGCGCTTGGGGTAATACCGCCAGCAAGGCGGATTCTGATAACGACAGTTCAGCGGCGGGTTTGTCGAGATACATCTGGGCAGCCGCTTCGACTCCCTCGATCACGCCGCCCATCGGAACATAATTCAGATAGAGAGTAAGAATTTCTTCTTTGCCCAGTTGCCATTCCAGTTGCAAGGCCCGTAATGCCTGCTGCAGTTTGCCACTGAGGTTGCGGTGGTGCGGATACAAACGCCGTGCAACCTGCATGGTCAGAGTGGAGCCTCCCGATACCACACAGCCACATTGCAGGTTTTGCCACGCAGCACGGGCGATGGCGAATGGATTGATACCGGGATGGTGGTAAAACCAGCGATCTTCGTAGTGCAATACCGCGGCCAGATAGTCGGGGGCAATCTGGTCGAGAGTGACTGGCAAGCGCCAGACCCCCTGGGCGTCGGGAAAGGCGCGCAGGGTGCGGCCATGACGATCAACCACCACACGGGAAAACGCTTGTTGATTGTGCTCCGGCAGTTGCAGTGGATAACGCCAGTTCAGCAGCAGTGCCAGCAGGATCAGGAGAGCCGTGCCGGCTCCCAGCCATATGACCCATCGTAACCCGGTTGGTTGTTCAGGCTGCTGCCGGTGTTGGCGCTCGTGCTGCCGGGGCTTGGCCCGGCGTTTGGCGATTGATGGTTTACTCAATGATCAGCCAGTGTGTATTGGCTCCCACCGAGCGGGCTTCCGGATCGTACATATCTTCCAGCAACGGGCCGGGAATACGGTATTTGCCAGGGGTGACAGCACGTACCAGATAAAACACCCGCGCGCTGCGATGGTCGCCGGTTTCCAGGGCGGCGACAAAGCGGTCGTCACGGTATTCCTGATGGATCACACCGTTGTTCTCCGTCCAGTCGGCAACTGAGGTGCCATCGATCTTGATTTTGGCTACCGACAGGCTGTCGAGCAGGTTCTGGTTCTCCAGCTCCAGGCCCGCAGGTAACAGATCGACGGCCAACAGATCCGGGCGATATTGTGTGCTGCTGATCTGTAACTCCACCAGCATCAAATCTCCGGTAGCCAGAGTCAGAGGCTGATCGGTAAGGGCGATGGGTTGACCGTCCTGATGATAGTAGCGGCGCTGGATATCAATATTGTGAGAACTTCTGGATTGGTTCAGCTCACGGTAGCCTTGCACCAGCAGCTCGGCACTGAATGTCTCGGTGCCGGTGTTGGTGAGGGTTAATCCTGCCAATACGTCCGCGTCACCGGAGTTGAAGTGCTGCATCTGTTGGCCGGTCAGGTCATGGCTGACATCGGCATAACTCAGGTTGGCTTGCCAGTGGTTGCCTTGTTGTGATGATTGCTGCGCTTGCTGGTGTGACGCACGCAGCAGTTGAATACGCTCCTGGGTACTGAGGTAGCGGCGGCTGCGCAGACTGGCTTCCAGCGAGAACAGCAGGTCATCTGCCCACTCGGTATCGAGGTTGTTGGCCATCAGCAGCGCCGCCATGGCGGCCTGATCCCGGATGGCAGAGCCGTAGTCGCCGATGTAGAGGTTTTCTGGTCGTTGTGCTTGTCGGGCCTGTTGCAGCAGCTGTGTTGCCAGTGCCTTGTCGCCGAGCTGTTGGGCTGCCAGGGCCAGATGCACCAGTGCCAACGGGGTGGCGTTGACGGGCTGGGCGTTACTGAGTGAGCGGACATCGGTCAGGGTGATGCGTTGCTGCTGGGCCAGTACATACGCGGCATAGGAGCGATAGATAAAGCGGTACAGCGTGCTGTCTTCGTTCCAGCGTTCGGTGTTATGGCCGCGACCACGAATGTAGTCGTGCAGACGCGTCAGCGCTTTGTCGATGATTTCCTGATCGACATCAAAACCACGGTTTTTGGCGTCAACCAGAAACTGGGTCGCGTAGGCGGTGAGCCAGTGTTGTTCGTAGGCATCACTGGATGACCAAAGGCTGAAACCACCGCTGCTGAGCATTTTTTTGATAATGCGCTGAATGCCGGCTGCCATTGCCTGTTCACGGGAGATGCTGCTGGCGCGCCTGTCGTTCAGGGCATCGATTTGCTGTTGTTCGACAAACAACCAGGGATAGCTGCTGGACACTGACTGCTCCAGGCAGCCATAGGGGTAATGCAGCAGCTGGTCGAGTTGACGGTGTGGATTGAGGTTTACCTGGGGGTCCAGTGTCAGCCGGGTGGAGAGGTAGCGGCTGTCCATGCCGTGCAGGTGCCCGGCAGTCAATTGCAGTTGTTCATTGCTGCTGAGACGGCCCCGGACAAATTCGGAGTAGGCCGGTAACGTCGGGCGGCTGATCAGGGTCCAGCGGCGGTCGATGGGGTATTCCGGTAGCCCTGTGACTTGCATACGGAATTCAATTTCGCCCAGTGAGATGGTTTCCGGATAGGTTGCCCGGAATGGATAACGCAGCGTCTGTTTTTGTTGGTTGGCCAGCGTCAGGGTACGTGGCTCGGCCTCAAATTCGACCGGGCCAAAGGCACTGGGGGTGACGGTCAGGGTCTGGGGTTGGCCACTCAGGTTGGTGACGTCGAGAGCGATATGGGCATCGTCATCCATACCGGCAAACCGTGGCATCGATAGCTGGGTCACAATGGGGGCGGCCACCGTGACTTCCTGTTCCATATGACCAAAAGCATCGTCGGTAAAGGCCACGGCCATCAGCCGCAGACGGCCGTTGAAGTCGGGTAGCTGCAGCGGAATATTGGCAACCCCATTAACGACGTCGACCTTGCCGGAAAACAACGACACGATTTGTACTTGTGAACGGGCCATGTCACCGCCTCGGGCCATGGCGGCATCACCACCAAAGTTGAGCGTCGCCGGTTGGCTGTTGTTGAAGTCGATCACCTGGCTATAGATATCGAACATATCAACACTGTAGCGACGTGGTTCAAAGAAAAAGCTGAACGGATCGGGGGTGTCGAAACGAGAGATTGATAACACGCCAACATCGACCGCAGCCAGTGTCACCCAGGCTTGTTTGGGCGCTTGCTGTTGCTGGCTGACCTGTAACTCGACGTTGACGGTGCGGTCTGGCAGCCAGCGTTCAGGGACGTTGGACTCAATCGTCAGTTGGCGGTCACTGCGATCCAGAGGCAGGTGAATCAGGCCAATGGCGCGGGTGGGGGTAATACGTTTCTGGCTGTCGGCCGGTTGCAGGTGCAACACGCTGACGTAAATATCATGGCGTTTCCAGCTCGGGTCGATCGGGATATCAACATGACCTCCCTGACTACTGAGGTCGACGCGCTTGAGCCATAACAATTGGTCGGCTTCGACCATCACCAGCGCCTGAGAGGTCGCTTGTGGTGACTGTTCCGCTGCAGAGGGTGGGGTAATGGCCAGGCGTGCAACATCCCCGCCCTGATAACCACTCTTGTCCCAGTTCAGCGTTACCTGGCGGGGACGCGCATTGCCATCTTGTCTGCCATACCAGCTATAGCCGGACTGGAATTCCAGTACGGCGGTCTGGCCGCTGTCCGGGTTTTCGACTTCCAGTCGATAACTGCCCCAGTCGACAGGGACGGCAACCGGAGTTGGCTGATTGGCCGATAGATCCACCGCCAGGGTCAGTTCAACAGTGGTGCGCTCTTTTTGTTCGTAGTACCAACCCCGGTCGCTGCTGTAACGCCAGTCGTGATCCGGGTTGGTATTGATCAAGCGTACCTTGACCTGACGGGCGGCCAATAGCTGGTCGCTGCCATCAGTCATCAGCAGTTCAAAATGGGCCAGGCCATTGGAAGGGGCACGATCATCAAACAGTGGGCGAACCCCCACCAATGGCGAGTGAGGTAGCCAGATTTCTTTTTGCCGCCGTACGACTGGTCGGCCACCGCTTTCAAACAGACTGGCGGTAATGGTGATGGCCATCGGTGTGGGCGACGCTGACCAGCTGTTGGTAATGGCGAGATCCACTTTTCCTTGTGCATCCAGCGTGTGTTCAAGCTGTTGCTGGTTATTCCAGTCGGTTTCGGCAGCGTTGCCAAAGACGTAGTCGGACCAGCGTTCAAACGGGTGTAACTCGGGTTGGATATCCAGTGCTGCCTGCAGTCGATTCCCTGCTGCTGGAGCACCGTACAGATACTCGCCCAACAGTGGCACGGTCAGATTGCTGTTACCGTGGTGCAGGTTGGCATCGCTCTGAGTCGCTTCCGGGTGCCAGCTGATTTTCAGTCGTTCCGGCATAAAGTCTTCGACTTTGAAGCGATAGCGGCTGGTGGTGTTGTCGGGCAAGCGGATACTGACCTGCCAGTCGCCGGTCATGGCATCAGCGGCCAGCGGTAGTGACCAATGGTAATAACCGGAGGTGGACGGTGACAGCGTCAGGGTTTTGACTTGTTGGCCGTCGGGGCGTGTGACAAGGGCCTTGAGTTTGGGCTGACGAATTTTTTCGCCATCCTGGCCGCGCAGCAAGGCGGAAAACTCCGCGGTTTCGCCTCCTCGATACAAATCACGGGGGCTGTAAATAAACAGCTCCTGCTGATGGGGGGAGCGTTGGCTGAAATGAAAATCCGACAGGTCAATGGCACTGGTTTTCAGCGGCAACAGACTGACCGATTTTCCTTTGCGCACCACCAGTGCGGTACTGTTGGAATTACGACCATGAAGCAAGGTGTTACGAATACTCAGTTGGCCGCTCTGGTTGGTTGTACCCAGCCGGACGGCGGAGCCATCCCTGGACAGCAGTTCCACCTTGGCATTGGCAATTGGCTGGGTGGTTTCCAGGCTTTGCACCAGCAGTTCTGATTGATTGGCGTATTGATGCAGGTGCAAGCCGAGATCGGTCAGGCTGTAATACGTGGTCGCTTGTTGGGCATCAAAGGTGCCGGGGATATTCATCACGACCAGGTAGACACCCGGTGCCGCCAGCTCGGGAATATCACCAATAGGCAGGTTGATCTGGCGGCGGCGGTTTTGTTCGTCGGTCAGCTTGAAACGGCCTTCATATTTCAGCTCGGCCACCTGTGACAGATACTGTCGGGTCCAGCTGGATGAGCGGATGTTTTTACCAAGGTAGAGACCGGCCTGATGCAGTTGGTCATCCTGCATGCGGAAAAAACTGACATTGGCTTCAGGGACGTTTTGGGTAATAACCGGCAAGCCTTGCTGGCTGCTGAAGGCCAATACCCGGCCATCGCTGGCAAACGCCAGACTGGCGGGAGCTGCCTGGGTGTTAACGGTTGCCTTGCTGCTGCTGTTTAATACTGAGCCGTTGATGCCTTTCAAACCGGCGCTGACGGTCAGCTTGTATTGGGTTTCTGGCTCGGCACCCAGCATGTACAAAATGCGGCGATCATCCGACAGCACCCAGCTTTTGCTTTTGGAGCTGTTGACGTTGATATATTCATCGAATGCCTGACGGTCGTCCAGTGGTACGGAGAACTGGATATGCACCGTGCTGCCGCCGTCGTAACTGGCTTCGCTGATACGCACGACCGAGAGCGGTATACCGTCGTAACGTTGTTGAATATCATCGGTTGGTATGGCGTTGGCGGACTCAACGCCAGAAGTCGAGTCAGAAGTCGAGTCAGAAGTCGAGTCAGAAGTCGAGTCAGAAGTCGAGTCAGAAGTCGAGTCAGAAGTCGAGTCAGCGGTTGCCGTTGGGGCTGCCGGGAGCGTCTCTGCAGCGGCGGCTGCTTGTGCCGGCGCAGAGGTTTCACGCACAGCAGCATTATCTGTTTCTGGTTCCGATTGAGTACAACCGCCGGTGACTGTGATGACAGCCAATAGGCCAGTCAGCGCGAGATGAGCGCAAGCCTTGCGCAGTAACCTGTTGGACATTTCCCTTCCCCCAAAAATAATGGGGCGGAATTAAGCCATATTTGCATGTGGGTAGCCAGTGACACCATCACACCAGCTGGCTAAAAGGGCGCAGGGCCGATAGAATGTCGCCCTTTTCTTTTCCCGGTCGTTTCATCCTCATTCTGATTGAAATGCCGGAGCCTTCCCAAGGCTGAATTCATCTGGAGAATTTCATGTCAGACATCAAAAAAGTGGTGCTGGCCTATTCTGGTGGTCTGGATACATCCGTGATCGCCAAATGGCTGCAAACTGAATACAACTGCGAAGTCGTCACCTTTACCGCTGACCTGGGTCAGGGCGAAGAAGTAGAGCCTGCGCGCGCCAAAGCAGAAGCGCTTGGTATTAAAGAAATCTTTATCGATGATCTGCGTGAAGAGTTTGCCCGTGACTTCGTTTTCCCGATGTTCCGCGCCAACACCATCTACGAAGGTGAATACCTGCTGGGCACTTCGATTGCACGGCCATTAATCGCCAAACGTTTGATCGAAATCGCCAACGCAACCGGTGCCGATGCCATTGCCCACGGCGCAACCGGTAAAGGTAACGACCAGGTGCGTTTTGAGCTGGGAGCCTACGCTCTCAAGCCCGGCGTTAAAGTAATTGCGCCATGGCGCGAATGGGAACTGACTTCCCGCGAAACCCTGATGGCTTACTGTGATGAGCATGACATCAAGGTCGAGAACAAAGCCGGTAAAAAATCCCCATACTCCATGGATGCCAACCTGCTGCACATCTCCTACGAAGGAGATCTGCTGGAAAACCCGTGGAACGAGCCGGAAGAAGACATGTGGCTGTGGTCTGTTTCACCGGAAAACGCCCCGGACGAAGCAACTTACCTGACACTGACCTTCAAGAACGGTGACCCGGTTGCCATCGATGGCGTGGAGAAATCCCCGGCCACCATTATGGAAGAACTGAACAAACTGGGTGGCGATAACGGCATTGGTCGTGTCGACATCGTTGAAAACCGCTACGTCGGCATGAAAGCCCGTGGCTGTTACGAAACCCCGGCCGGTACCATCATGCTGAAAGCACACCGGGCGATCGAATCCATCACCCTGGATCGTGAAGCGGCGCACCTGAAAGACGAGTTGATGCCGAAATACGCCAACCTGATCTACAACGGTTACTGGTGGTCGCCAGAACGCAAAATGCTGCAAGCCGCCATCGACGACACTCAAGCCGTCGTTAACGGCGACGTACGGGTGAAACTGTACAAAGGCAACGTTATTGTGGTTGGCCGTCAATCAGAAGGCTCGTTGTTCGATGAAGCCATCGCTACCTTCGAAGACGATGCCGGTGCCTACGACCAGAAAGACGCCGCAGGCTTTATCAAGCTCAACGCCTTGCGTCTGCGCACGGCTGCCAAAAAAGGCCGTGGCATGCTGTAATAGAGTCTGTAGTGGATGACCGCAAGACCAGAAACGGGAGCCTCGGCTCCCGTTTTTTATTACCTTATGCCAGGCTCGCTCCAGATCAAACGGTGGGTGATGTAGCAAGCAATAAGCAGTAGCAACGGAAACAAGCCCTAAAGCCCGCTTGTGACTGAGAGAATGGGGTTGGGTATTTATAGAACAGCGGATAGAACGGCTAATAAAAGGGTAAAGGTGAAAGGTGAGTCAGATGAATAGATTGATTGGGTTATTGTTGGTTGTTTTATCATCGGTTTCTTACGCTAAAGACATCGATTCTGCCGCTGGTTTTCTGGCCGATTTTTTATCTGGTGATTACACCCTGGTCGGCAAGGCGGTTAATTCCGATGCCACTTACACCGGAAAAGTCACCCTCTATCAAGAACATGGTGCTCTGAAGGTGAAACGAGCGATCAATAACCGGGTTGTTCTGGCAGATGCAACGCTTGAAAAGTCATCCAACGGCGATGCCGATGTGCTGAAGATCCAGTTTACGGATAACGGCGTGAACTATAAGGAAAGCTGTTTGTTCAGTGGCGACCTGGATAATTATGCTCGCATCAGCTGTTATCTGTATATGGCGGATGGCGAGACCAATAGCCGTGGACTGGAAACATTTTTTATCGACCCTGTGCCGCGCTAAGCAGTGAACACCCGGCGGATTAACACACCTGCGGATACGGACAGCATTGGATTTACAGCGCCATGGCCCGTTGATATGGTCCGTTGGAATAATTGTTCAACTTTACTGACGCATTGTGGTCTGTACTCTGGCCCAATCCCTTTAGCTTGAAAGGAAAACCATGACCAGTCTCAGACAGCAAACCGACGCCCAGATCGAGAAAACCCGCCAGGCAAATCCTGTGTTTATGCAAGCCATCGAAGACGTGCTGGAATCCGCCCGGCGTTTTGAAGCTGGCAGTGAAGCCATTGCCGTCGGTCAGACAGCTCCCGATTTCAGCCTGCCCAATGCCAGTGGTGAACCTGTTTCACTGGCTGCCTTGTTGGCCAACGGGCCGGTGGTGATCGCCTTTTACCGGGGCAGCTGGTGCCCTTACTGCAACCTGGAATTACGGGCATTGCAGGCTCGGCTGGCAGACATTCATGGATTGGGTGCTGAGTTGATCGCAATCAGCCCACAAATGCCGGATGAGTCGTTAACACAGCCTGAACGAGGTGCCCTGGCCTTTCCGGTATTGTCGGATCAGGATGCCCTGGTGGCTGCTCAGTTTGGTGTGGCCTGGCAAGTACCGGATATCATTCTGGAGCATATGCGGGTCGATCGAAAACTGGATCTGGCCGATCTTAACAAGGGTAATGGCAGCATCTTGCCGATTCCGGCGACATTTGTACTGGATCGCCATGGGGTGGTGGCCTGGCAGTTTGTTGATGTCGACTACCGCAAACGTGCCGAGCCAGAGGATGTGGTTGTCGTACTGCAACAGCTGGCCGGTGAATAATCCCATGGCATGTTATCGATGGCTTAACAGGACCTATCAACATGATTAAATCAGTTTCAATCAGCCTGCTACTGATGGCTGCGACATTTTCGACGACCACACAGGCTGCCGACGCAGCAGCGACTGACAGCCTGGTTCGCTATGAAAGCCGTTATTCGGTCGCTGAAACCGCCGACCGGTTTGAGCATATCGTCAAACAAAAAGGCCTGACGTTATTTACCCGGATAGATCATCAGAAAAATGCCCGTGGCGTTGACCTGGAGCTGAGGCCTACCGAAGTGATTATTTTTGGTAATCCAAAAGTCGGGACCCTGCTGATGCAATGTGCCCAGGACATGGCGATTGATTTACCGCAGAAAGTGTTAATCACAGAGGATGCCGATAATAAGGTCTGGCTGTCTTATAACAACCCGGAATATTTGAAGAAACGTCATCATATAACGGGCTGTGATGCGGTCATCGGTAAAATATCCGGTGTACTGGGCGCACTGTCACAAGCGGCGGTTCAGTAAGTATCAGCGATATAAAAACATGCATGCGCGTTTAGTCAGGCAGGAACGGTTAGGAAGATAATAAAATCAAAGGCTTAATAAATATTTGCAACAAGATGAGCCACCGATAAAATGCGCATGCCCAGAAATAAAACTATTAAGCCTCAACGAGGGTACGTAAGTGTGGCAATGCTTTATAGATATAGTTGATTTGTTTTTGAAGGTTGCGCAAACAGGTATTGCCGGTTTTGGTGCTTGGTTGGCTTGGCGGGCGTTCCTAAAGGAAGATGCACAGGAATCCGACGATATTGATCTTAGTCAGCCTGCCATAGGTAATATTTCTTATCTTAAGATATTTGAAACTTCAAATCAGACTACTATCCTCAAAAATACAGCCAGTGGACTTGAGTGTCATTTAAATGACCGTCGTCCCGGAAAAAGGCAGGGTAACAGATGGACGCTTTCACCTGCGACGGTTGATGAAATATTAAAAAGTGGTGATATTTACGTAAACTCTGGAATGAATTTTCGTTCTGGTTTGTTATCTATCGGCTCGCATACGAATTGGCTTTATTTTAAAAATTTATTTCCAGAACCTTCTTTATTGCATCATAGGATTGTAGAGCTGTTGAGGTCAGTAAATGCTTAATAATACGTGTCAGTCGGACAAAATGGATTCTGATTATATGCTTCAAGTTGGGGAAGAGATCGGTATGGTAAAAGATAACCCACGTTTGCTTATTATTGTATCTCATTCTTTTGTTGAAATGATGGTGAAAACCTTATCTGATCACTATATGCCAAATGTGGTTTTAAGAAATCATCATCAAAGGTTACAAAAGTTAAAAAAAGAAGGGATAATTGATGAATTCCAATTCCTTATTTATGACTGGTTTCGCGTTTTAAGAAATGACGCCGTTCACGTTCCAATATTCAGGTTGTCAGACGAGGATTTTGTGCCACTTAATGGCGTAGTTAAAAGTAGAGATCTTAAAGCCGAACACTTTCATCGGTTTTTGCTCTCATTGATATCAGATTTATGGAACAAAAATTTAGAAATACTTGGCTCTATATTCTTGAGAAAATATTGCTAAAAAGTCGTTAAGGCAGGACAAAAACACTCCGGCTTTGGCGCAGCTGAAGCGGGTGTTAGCACTACAACCCCATTTATTGATGATCTATAATCCAATGGATTACAATAAAGTCTATGCAGACAATTGTAGAGCTCCATGAATTCCAGAAACGCGCTGAAGGCTTACTCAAGCCTGATGAAAAGTCGAGCATTATTAATTACTTAGCATCTCATCCTCAGTCCGGTGATCTTATGCAGGGTACTGGAGATATCAGGAAGCTTCGATTGTCTGCTCAAGGAAAGGGGAAAAGTGGTGGAGTCAGAGTGATTTACTACTATCTCAATGGCGAGATTCCACTCTTTCTTTTAACGTTTTTTGGCAAGGGCGAAAAAGCTAATATCAACAAAGCCGAACGCAATGAACTTGCTAAGTTAACTCAACTTTTACTCAAGCACTATGGTGGTTCAAATGGCTAGCGCTTTCTCAAGTATCAAACAGGGCTTATCCGAGGCAATTGAGTTTTCTGAGGGTAAAGTTAAAAAAGCCATCGTTCACGAGTTTGGCCCGGTGGATGTAAAAAATATTCGGGCAAAGGTTGGCATGTCTCAAAATGAATTCGCATCTGCCTTTGGTATTAGTGTAAGTACGCTTCGCCATTGGGAGCGTGGTGACCGCACTCCACAAGGCCCGGCATTGGTTTTGCTTAATGTAGTCGCCAAAGAGCCTGGTGCTGTTCTTCGAGCTTTGGCCTCTTAAAAAGTGCTAACAAGCATATCAAATTCGCGGATCTTCCCCGTTTTAACAGACGCTAGCGGGGAAACTGGAAATGCAGCCAGATTTCTAAACTGGATCGAAGATATATTGAAACAATAATTCGTGCGGACACTTCTTGCCAACTGAGCATTCTCAAGGGAAATTACTCGCTATGCTCCCGATTTTTCGGTGAGCAAGGCGTTATGTGAATCAGTATTCTTAGTGGTGTCAGCCGGGGCCGTTGTGACCAAGCCAGCCCAGAAAACAGATTGGGGTGGAGTAGGTACTTTGCTTATCCTGACAGTTATCTCTGGGAAGTAGCGTATAATCTGCTGTTTTGGGTCGGGCCATCAGATGAACAGCCTGTATAACAAACCGCAGAAATACGCGGGAAAGTCAGGCCTTCGGACGCCCTTGTCAGGGTGTCGCTGTGCTCTGCGTTATGCCGCCAACAGCGTTGCATATGCTAGCCTCAAACGGTAAAGAAATACCAGGAGTAACGGAATGAAATTTATAAACACCTCAAGGCTTAGCCAATATATAGCCTTGCCTTTTGCTTGTACTTTCTTATTGGTTGCATGTGACCGTTCCTCTATAGAGACTGAGAATTCAGATTTAAATAATGAAAAGACCATAATGACGCAAGGTCTGGATATTTCTTTATTTAAAGATGAAGCATTTATTAAAGATCCTGAAATAGTCGATTGCGAAACAAACGCTGGCACCAAAACCACTTGTTACAAGTTAGTCTCATCAGGTGGCCCCGCAGGGCGTGAGCCTGGTGATTTTTGCCCAAGAAATATCACTGATGGGGCTGATGTATCAGGTGGCTGGTTTAGTAAAGATGGAGCCGGGGATCTGGTTGATTTAAGCGGGGAATTTATTGCCAATCTGGCAAGCTATTATGATGACCCTAATTGGAAACTCTATGATCCAGAGACAGGTAAAGTACGTTATACCGCGACAAAAGAGGCGTGTTTTGGGGCTGCAAAGCCCGATGTAGAGGAACAATACAAACAAAACTGTATCGAGTGTGAATTGGCTTACCTTGATGATGATTTTTCACGCACATATCTGATTCCTACCCAGCCTATCCAGGCTGCCAAGCCTGAACGTGTTCGAACCGTAGGTATTGCACTTGATGGAGCTGAGCTTGCAGGGCCTGCTCCGGTTGATGCTATTTTAGGAAGCTACACTATTGCTGCCTTTGATGATTGCGGTGGCCACATCAATGCACATCAAGGGTATCATTATCATTCAACAACAGGTTGTACCGATACGCCGGTTAGTGATGACGGGTATGCGCCACTGATAGGTTATGCGCCTGATGGCTATGCTATTTACGCTATGCTTGATGCCCTGGGTAATGAGGCTGAATCGCTCGATGAATGTCGCGGCACGAGCGACTCTGTCCGTGGATACCACTATCGTGCCGCCAGCCCTAGTGAAAATATGATTATTGGTTGTATACGAGGTGAGTTTGTCCTGCCTGAAGGCGGCCCTCGCGATGGTCAACGTCCACCACCTCCACATGAAAAACAACACTAATAAACGAGGTTGATTTGATGAAAAACAATTTATTCGGCATCTCTATTTTGTTGTTATCCAATGCGATGTGTTCCTGGGCTTATGCACACTCACTTCCACTCAACAGTATGGCGATAGAAGCTTGCCAAGCGAAAGAAAAATCTCAAGACTGCCAATACTCAGGTCATCATAATGATTTGTATATTGGCACCTGCCAATTAGCAACGGAAACAAAGCTTATTTGCGTAAGAAATAAACCAATTCAAAAAATTGAAGATGATATGGTGAAGCTCGAAGTAAATAAGAAAATCGAAAATTCCAATGAGCATAACCAGCAAATGCAAACGACACAGTAAACTGTGCGGCTGATTTGGGCGTTATATCCCATGCCGGGAGCTATGGAAACCATAGCGATCATTCTCCTTCTATCGTTTATCGGATTGGCAGCACTGTATCTGTGTGTCGCACGTCAGAAAGTGCTCCCCCGCCGGATGCAGGTGGTTATTAACGAAGCCAGCCAATGGCTTGACTGAATAGGGCTTGAAGGTCAGTCAAGGGCTGCATCACACAGTGTCAGCCAGGCAGTCAGTCCGGCGGTTCTGAATTTCTTTTTGTGCAATACGATGTACAGGTTGCGGCCAAAGTCCCGTTGGGGAGTACTGACTTCGCAAAGGTCGCCACGGCGAAAATTATCTTGCAGTGCAATACGCGATAAACAACTGATGCCCAAGCCAGCCTGAACCGCCCGTTTAATGGCTTCAGTGTGTTCCAGCTCCATGGCAATGTTCAGATGGGGCAGCAAGCCGTACATTCCGCGGTCAAATGCTTGCCGGGTGCCAGAGCCTTCTTCTCGCAGAATCCAGCGTGCTTGTTGCAGCTGGTTATCTTCGGCCTGTTCTCCCTGGGCGAGAGGGTGGGATGGGTGGCAAAACACGACCAGTTCATCGGTTTGCCAGCGGCGGATATCCAGTTCGGGCTGGTTGATTTCCCCTTCGATCAGGCCGATATCCAGTTCAAAATTCAGTACCTTGTTGACGATATGTTCGGTGTTGTCGACGGTGAGGGTGACTTCGGCTTCCGGGTGTTGCTGCATGTAATCGGCGACCATGCGGACCGCGAGGTAGTTGCCGATGGTCAGGGTGGCGCCGACCCGTAATTTGCCGGTGCCCTGGTGTTGCAGCAATTTGTTTTGCAGCGCCATGGCCTGCTCTGCGAGTGCCATGGCTTCGGGCAGCAGCAACCGCCCTTGTTCATTCAGTTGCAAGCGTTTGCCAACCCGGTCGAACAGTTTGAGATCAAACTGGGACTCTAGGTCTTTCAGGGCACTGGATGCGGCGCTTTGGGACATCGCCAGGTGATCGGCAGCGCGGGTGAGATTACCGCTCTGGGCAATGGCTATAAATACTTCCAGCTGGCGCAGGGTGTATCTCATCTTCGGTATTTCCGATTATAGATATTTGAACTCCTTGTTTTACCGAAAAGTGGGCTGGCAGTACAGTGTGATCATCAATTAATGCACAACGGGTGGTTTGTACCCGTGCAGCCAACGCCATTTATCGCGAGAGAGTCATCATGAGTAAACTGATCAAGGAAACCGTCACCAGCGTGCACCACTGGAATGAAACATTGTTCAGTTTTACCACCACGCGTCATCAAGGGCTACGTTTCAAGAATGGTCACTTCACCATGATCGGTCTGGAAATTGAAGATAAGCCGCTCTTGCGGGCGTACAGTATTGCCAGTGCCAACTATGAAGATGAGATGGAATTTTTCTCCATCAAGGTGCAAGACGGCCCGCTGACTCAACACCTGCAAAAGCTGGCGGTGGGGGATGAGCTGCTGGTGGGGACCAAGCCGGTCGGCACTCTGATTGCGGATAACCTCTTGCCGGGCAAGAACCTGTATTTGCTGAGCACTGGCACCGGGTTGGCGCCGTTTATGAGTATTATCAAGGATTACGAGGTTTATCAGCAGTTCGATAAGGTGATTTTGACACATGGGGTGCGGCAGGTAAGTGAGCTGGCGTACAAAGACCGGATTGAAAACGAGTTGCCCCAAAATGAATATTTTGGTGAAGAAATTCGTAATCAGCTGATTTATTACCCCACGGTGACCCGTGAGGCTTTCCGCAACCAGGGGCGGCTGACGGATCTGATTACATCCGGGAAGTTATTTGAGGATATTGGTCTGCCAGCTCCTGACCCGGAAACCGACCGTTTTATGCTGTGTGGCAGTCCGGCAATGCTGAATGATTTGACCAGCATTCTGGAAGGATTGGGATTTGAAGAAGCCCGTGCTGGTAAAGCAGGGCACTTTGTTATCGAACGGGCATTTGTGGAAAAATAGCGAATTTTCTCAAGGCTCGACGACGTTTTCAGACTGCTCCCCCGCTTCTGGCAGTTGGCCCGGTTCGGCTTGTCGATCCGGGCTTTTTTGCGTCTGTTGATAACAGGCCAGCCATTGACGCAGTAATGCGTTGAGCTGTTGTTGTTCGTCTTCCTGCAGCAGGCCGGTCAGTCGCTTCATTGTGGCATCGTGACCCTTGAGTGCCTTTTCTGTGACTATCTTGCCTTGTTCGGTCAGCTGTACCAGCAGTGAGCGGCGGTCCTGCTCACTGGGCAGGCGCTGGATCAGTTTGGCTTTTTCCAGTCGATTCAGGCGATTGGTCATGGCACCAGAAGTCAGCATGGCACTCTGGAACAGCTTGGTGGGGGTTAGTGTCCAGGGTTCACCACTGCGCAGCAGGGTCGCCAATACATCAAATTCTCCCGCGTTTAAGCCGGATTGTTTATGGCTGTCATTGATTTCCTGACGAAGTAAATGACTGAGCCGGTAAAAGCGTCCCATCAGCTGCATCGGGCCGGTATCGAGGTCGGGCTTTTCTGTGGCCCATTGGCTGGCAATAAAATCGACGTGATCGGGGTGGCTCATGGTGATTCCTCGGCGTGCAGCCGGACAGTCGGTAAAGAAGGTAACAGACGGCTTATTTTGCTGCCTGTGGTGAAGATAGTCGACAGCGAGGGGTGGGTAAAGTATCTTTACCTGAAATATCTTTGTTTGAATATAAATTCAAAGCTGATTCATTCGGGAACCTGTGTTTATGTTGAAGTACGGCCTTATTGCCTTGATTGCTCCACTGCTGTGGGGCACGACGTACTCCGTTACACAACACTGGCTAAGCGAGGTGGACCCGATCTGGTTGTCGGCTTTGCGTACGTTATTACCCGGCGTGATGTTATTGCCATTTATTCGTATTGCCCCTTTGTTGCTGCGCTGGCGTCAGGTGGTGGTCTTGGGCACGTTTAATATCGCCCTGTTTACCGTCTTGCTGTTTAAAGCGATCCAGATGTTACCCGGTGGCGTGGCGGCGACATTGGTGTCGACGGTACCGCTACAAATATTGCTGATTCGTTGGCTGCAAGGGCGAGCACCGGCACTGAGGCAGTTGCTGGCGGCGGTCGGTGGTGTTGCGGGTGTGGCGCTGCTGGTGTGGCAGGCTCCGGAACCGCTGAACTGGCTAGGGGTGATGTATGCGTTGCTGGCGGGGTTGTCGATGTCGATTGGTATTTTGCTGATTCCCGTGCTGGGAGCTGGTATTGCGCCCTTGGCAATGGCGACTGGCCAATTCCTGTTTTCTGGCGTGAGTTTGACCGTGTTGGCGTTCATGACTGCTGCACCGTTGCCAGAGATCACCTTACCGGCGGTGTTGGCGATGGGCTGGATCGGGCCGCTTGGGATGGGCGTCGGTTATTTCTGCTGGTTTCGGGCCATGGGGCATATTCCGGTGGAGCGTTTGAGTTTTCTTGGTTTATTGAATCCACTGGTCGCCGTGCTGTGTGGTCTGATGTTGATGGGGGAAACGATGACTCCGACCCAGTTGCTGGGCATGGTGGTGGTGCTGGCGTGTGTTGTGGCGGCCCAATGGCCAGTGAAAAAAGCGGTAATGGCACCGGTGTGAGCGAATTGTGGCAGGTGCAGATGGCAGGTGGTGTCCGTCCGTCATGAAGAATCATGGAGAAGGGAGAGTGACTGAACTATCCTGTAGCAGTCTCTACTTTCTCGTGGTCGTGCCTGTGATAACAATCCTCCCTGTTGGTATATTTTGCTGTTGGCGAACGTTGGCCCGTGGGCTGTTGCTGGTGATGTTGCTGGGCAGTGCCCGTCTGGCTGCTGAAACCGTGGTGGGTCCATCGGCTGAGGTTGCCGGCACGGAGCTGGCAGACAAGCCTGAGGAGTCCATCAGCGCGTCCCGGTTATGGCGGGATGAGTTAAATGACCAGCAGGAGACTCCGTGGCTGGAAGATGAACCCCTGAAAACAGAAACCGTAGACGTCGAGATGATCTCGCCGGATGAATTCAAGCCAGCGATCCAGAAATATTATCCGCAGATGATACGTAAACGTCAGGTCGAAGCCTTGGCAGCGAACAGTCCTCATGTGTTGTTACCTCATCGGCCTAATTATGTGATGCCATTCACCTATCAGAGCAGCCCGAACAATCAGGAAGTCGAACGCCTGTTCGAGCATTATTCTGCCGATGATACATCGTATGACGGGGGCTTTGATCATGTGGAAGTGGTGATGCAGTTCAGCATCAAGTACGAATTGCTGGAAGGGATTCTGACCAAGCTTGATCGACTTGAAGTCGCCTATACCAACCGCTCTTACTGGCAGGCCTATAACTCCGATATTTCCAGACCCTTTCGGGAAACCAACCACGAACCAGAGATTATCTACTCCTGGCAGCCGGGTATTGACTGGCTGGATCGTGTGGGTATTGGTTTGAATCACCAGTCCAACGGTCAGACCAGTTCGTTATCCCGTAGCTGGAACCGGGTTATTCTTGAAGGGGCATCCGCTTTTTCGCATGGAATTTGGATGGGCAAGGTTTGGTGGCGTATCCCTGAAGGCAAGCAAGCCGATCCGTATGATCCATCCGATAACGATAATCCGGATATTGAAGATTATCTGGGATATGGCGAGCTGCGTTATATGCGGGTTTATGGTCAGCGCTCCGTGGGCATTATGTTGCGTAACAATCTGGATACCACAAACAATCGTGGCGCCGTCGAAATGGATTTTACGTTTCCTCTGACGCGCAAGCTCAAGGGTTTTGTGCAGTATTTTAATGGTTATGGCGACAGCCTGATTGACTACAACCATTGGCAGGAGCGGCTGGGAGTCGGTATCAAACTGACGGACTGGTTATAATCATGACTTTTACCGCAACGGGAACGATATGATTCGACTGGGCTTGATTGTCAATCCATTGGCTGGAATCGGTGGGTCGGTGGGTCTGAAAGGCAGTGATGGTGCGGAGACTATTGCCCAGGCGCTGGCGCTGGGAGCTGAAAAAAAGGCCGGATTACGGACGTTGCAGACTCTGCAGCGACTGGCTCCGCTGAAGGATCAGTGCCAGTTTGTCAGCTGCCCTGGGGATATGGGAGCGACCTGGCTGGCACAAGCCGGGCTGACTTGTTCGCTGCTGGATCTGCCGTCAACTGACGGCCGTCAGAGCACTCGTGACGATACTCTGAGCGCAGCGCGACTAATGCTGGATGAAGCTCTCGATGTCCTGTTGTTTGCTGGCGGAGATGGTACCGCCAGAGATATTTGTAGCGTGGTGGCTGATCAGTTGCCAGTGCTGGGTATTCCCGCCGGGGTCAAGATCCACTCCGGGGTATACGGCATTACACCGGTGGCCAGTGCAGAGGTGATTTGCCAGCTGGTGAACGGCGGGCTGGTGGATATCCGTGAAGCAGAAGTACGGGACCTGGATGAAGACGCCTTTCGACAGGGTGAGGTACGGGCACGACATTATGGTGATATGCGAGTGCCAATGGCCGGACATTTTATCCAGGCGGTCAAACAGGGAGGCGTGGAGCAGGAAACACTGGTTCTGGCGGATATCGCAGCCACGGTACAGCAGGAAATGGACGATGGCTGTTTGTATCTGATCGGCTCAGGCAAAACCACCCAGGGGATTCTGGCAGAGATGGGGCTGGACGGTACATTGCTGGGCGTAGATGCCGTGCTTGATGGTCAGCTGATCGGTCGTGACCTGAATGAGCAGGGTATTCTGGCACTGCTGGATGTTTACCCGCAACGTCAGGCAGTGTTGAGTGTGATGGGAGGACAGGGGCATATTATTGGCCGTGGCAATCAGCAGTTCAGCCGCACGGTGCTGACGCGTATCGGTCGTGACAATATCCTGCTGGTATCGACCAAAACCAAAATCACCGCGTTGTCAGGCCGACCGCTGGTGATCGACAGCGGAGACAGTCTGTTTGATGCACATTGGGCCGGTACCATGGAAATCCTGACCGGTTATCAGGACCGTATCTTGTATCCTGTGGGCTAGTAGGCAGTTATAGGTAAGAAACTGCTTGGCTGGAGGGAACCTATGGATTTTGTGGTCGTCTCTGTAATTCAACCGCTCAACATGAAGGAGCCGAAGGATGCCTGTGCCAATTCAGCTATATTGCTGCGCGGTTTTGAGTGTGTTTCAAGCCCAAGTAACTTATGTTGTTCAAAGCAGGCCGAGCAGACCGTCAGTATGGCTGTTGGCTACCATTTTGTCAGTGTTGGGTTCATGGGTACAGGCAGGCGAAGAAAGCGTTGATCGGTCTGCAGCGATTAAGCTATTACAGCAGGCCAGCTTTGGCCCTAGTCCTGATAGTATTGCTGCAGTGATGTCGAAGGGCATTGAAGACTGGGTTGATGAGCAGCTGGTACTGCCACAAAAATACAGTCAACTGCAGCGTACGATTCAACTGGCGTTAATGGAGGATCCTTCCCGGAATTGGTTTGAAACATCCAGTTTTAATTCTCAAGCAATACCTCGTGTACGAGACTTTCAGCAATCAGCTTGGTGGGAGCAAGCACTGACAGCTAAGGATCAACTACGCCAGCGAGTGGCTTTTGCATTAAGCCAATTGGTTGTAGTTTCTATTAATGAGCCGCCATTACAGGTGCGAGCAGAAGCCTTGGCGGCATATAACGATTTATTGCTTAAATATGCCTTTGGCAATTATCGGGATCTGCTGTCAGCGGTCACTTATTCTCCGGCAATGGGTATTTATTTGTCTTATCAGGGAAATCGTAAATCAAACCCAAAAACCGAGACATCTCCAGATGAAAACTATGCCCGCGAGCTGATGCAATTATTTACTATCGGGCTGTATAACCTGAATCTGGATGGTTCCATTAAGACAGATAAACAGGGTAATCCGATACCAGTTTATACACAGACAGATGTTATGGAATTGGCCAGAGTATTGACTGGCTGGGACCTACGAGGGAACAAGCACTATGGTGGCAGAAACCAGCGTCAGATTTTGGTTGTTGAGCCACTGGAATTCACCAAAAAGTTCCATGATTTTGGTAGCAAGATACTGTTGGGTGAGCCAATCGAGGCGAACCTGACAGGTAAGGCGGATATTGAAAGAGCCTTGGATATTTTATTTGCCCATCCGAATGTGGGTCCTTTTGTCAGTAAACATCTGATTCAGAGGCTAGTGTCATCGAACCCATCACCAGAGTATATCGGCAGAGTCAGTACTGTGTTTAATGATAATGGCAAAGGAATACGAGGTGATATGGCAGCAATGGTTCGGGCTATTTTACTTGACTCTGAAGCTAGAGACCAAACCTCTGAGGCGATGAAACTGAAAGAGCCAGTGCTGGCATTGTCGGCAGTGTTGAGAATGCTTGATGTTCAGCCTGCAGAGCCTTGGGAATCGATTCATGGTGGGCAGATGCATGATGTGATTTGGTTTCGTGATCTGGGCATTGGCCAAAATGCTTATCGCTCTCCTTCGGTATTCAATTTTTATTCTGCCGATTATCAGCCCTCTGAAGCAGGCTTTGTCGAACGGCAGTGGGTTGCTCCAGAAGCTGAAATTCTGGATGTTGAGGCCTTGGTTGCATTCAGTAATATCCTGCGGCACATATTATTGAGGAATGACAAGCAATCGCTGGCTATTCGAGGTGAAAAATATGCACGTAATATTAATAAACAACGCCGAAGACACCACGTCAATTTATTGGTAGATACTGGACCATGGTTGAAACGACTGGAATTGGCATTGGAAAATGACAGTAATGGAGACTTTTTACGGTTGAATAGCGATAACGTGGCACGCCGTCGAGCACTGGATGCGGTATTGGATCAACTGGAGTTGCCTATGTTAGGGAAAACGATGCCAGAGCCAGCCAGAACACGTCTGATTGAGTATCTTATGGTGCCTCAGCAACCTAAGAATCCTCGTTTGGAAGCACTCCAAATTATAGAAGATAGTATCCGGTTATTGGCTGCCATGCCGGAATATTGGACTCAGAACTAATTTCGAGGAGTATCTACTATGTCAGACCAACGTCCTTTCTGCGGGTCTCGTCGTCACTTTCTGAAACAATTAGCAGCAAGCGGATTATTATCAGCGACGGGAACTGGCATAACACATCGGGCTTGGGGAAATGACTCCGGTTCTTTGTTGTTACCTACAGATACAGGCTATAAGGCTTTGGTTTGTCTGTTTTTATCTGGTGGCAATGATTCCTGGAATTTGTTGATTCCATCCGCAAATGAAAGTAGTGAGGTGGATGTCGGTTATGGTTATCAAACATATGCTTCCCGCCGTGCTGGTATGGCTGTCAAGCAGCAGCAGCTGGATCTCCCTCCTGAGCAGGTTGGTAGTGCAGCAGCGAATCCGTATTATGATCAAAACAATGTCGTTGGTAGCTATTTCAAGGGGGTGTATCGGGTAGGTAAGCAATGGTCGGTTAACGGATGCGCACCAGAATTGGCTCGTTTGCAGCAGCAAAATCAGTTGGCTTGGATTGTTAATTCGGGGGTGTTGGTAAAGCCGATCAATCGTCAACAGTATGGATTGGGAGGCTTACCATCCTTTTTGTTTGCTCATAACCATCAGCAGCGCTATCTAGCGACAGCAGATGGCACAGCTACTGAATCGCTGGGCTGGGCTGGGCGTTTGGCAGACATGTGGCTATCGGGGGCTGCCAAGGGGATTAATAGTGGGCATCTGCTGGGTATGAATATGGCGATAGGGAGGAGAAAGCCGATGTTTGCATCAGCACTGGCTCCAGAGAGAGTTATCCCGATTGGTAAGCCTTTAAAAATGGATAGAATCAGCAAGGTTGGTTCGGAGAATGAACAACACCGAGCTGATGTGCTGAATGCTTTGAATGCTTTTCCTCGTCGAGGTTTATATGAACAACTGTTTGCTAACCGCCAGCAAACGATCATTGAGATGCAGACGTTGCTGGATGTGGAGTGGGGCAATACACAGGACTATTCGTTATTACAATTGGGCAGTTATGGTGAGTCATTGTTCAGCATACCAGACGCCGGTTTGATTGGTCTCAGTAGTGAAGTGCATGCTGGATTGATGCGGCAGCTTGAGACTGTTGCTCGTATGATAGAAATTGGCAAACGGCAAGGTTTACGGCGTCAGGTATTTGCAGTCTCGCTGGGGGGGTTTGATACTCATGCCCAGCAAGCCAATAAACATCCATTGTTATTGCGTAATCTGAGCTTGTCTATCTGGCACTTTCAGCAAGCAATGAAAGAATTAGGCATGGAAAATAATGTTACTCTCTATAGTCAGTCAGATTTTGCCAGAACTCTGCAAAACAATGGTGATGGTACGGACCATGCTTGGGGAGGGCAGCAATTTGTTGTTGGCGGAGCTGTTAACGCTGGTATTTATGGGCAGGTACCGGATTTACGTACAGAAAGTCTGCAGTCTGTGCCAGATAAGCGAGGTCGAATGATCCCGAGTTTGGCCAATGAACAAACGTTGGCTTCTTTGGCAAGCTGGTTCGGTGTTAGTGATTCTGATATGCCGTATTTGTTTCCACATCTGGCTAATTTCCAGAGTTCAGAATCAATATCTTCAGCTTGGCTGGATTTGATGAAGAATGGATAATCTGGATGTTGGACTACATGTATTACAAAAAATAGGGACTGGCTTACTATATAACAAGCCTTCTTGATATTCTGGATATCATTTTTTAGTAATGCCGGCAAGTAACTGCTTTAAATATTGGGCAGATGTATTATTTTATACGTACTATTATTGGGTGGCCTAACCACCATTCCAATAAAGGAGTTGTTATGTCTCAGTCTTTAGTGATCGATTTTGTGTCCGATGTGGTATGTCCCTGGTGTGCCATTGGTCTTGCCAGTCTGGAGCGGGCATTGGAAGCATTGGGTGATGACGTGGATGTTTCGATTCGTTTTCATCCTTTCGAATTGACGCCGGGCATGGGCAGTGAAGGTGAGTATGTCGGGCCATATTTATCAAAAAAATATGGTCTTTCTGCCGCACAGGTAGCCGACAATCAGGCGCAGATTACTGCTCGTGGGGCGGAGGTTGGTTTTGTATTTGATTTTCGGGACGACAGTAAAAAATACAATACTTTCAAGGCGCATCGGTTATTACACTGGGCTGGGTTGCAAGCTGGTGATGCTCAGCTGGCGCTAAAAAAAGCCTTGCTGCTGGCGTATTTCAGCCATAACCAGAATCCGGACGATATTGAATTGTTGTGTGATCTGGCCCAACAGGTGGGGTTGGATGCTGAAGCTGCGCGTAGCGTGCTGGAAAGTAATCAGTATGCTGAAGACGTGCTGGATGCGGAGCAATATTGGCAGCAACAGGGCATCAGTTCGGTGCCAGCGATGATTTTTAATAGTAGCTATCTGGTGTCTGGCGGTCAGCCAGAGGCCGCATTGACTCGGGTGATACAGGAAGTTTTACGACGCTCCGAGGCGGTTGACTAGCCTTTTTAGGCTGGTGGCTGGTGGCTGGTGGCTGGTGGCTGGTCAGGTTGATTGAGTCACCAGTGGTATGTTTTTAGTCAAAGTGGTTTCCAGTTGTACTCAAGAGGTTTAAGTTTGGGCCGTTAATTTCTGACTTTCAGAGTTTTGTTAACGCTTTATTAACCTTTGTTCGTACAGAATTCACCGATAGACATACGGCTGGTTATCAACCCGCTGTACATGTTGATCTGAATTGACTGAGTATGGAAACCTCTATGAAATCCGCTACACGCCTGTATATCGGCTTGCTATTGACCACGACCCTGTTGTGGTTGTTAGCCGATACTCTGCTGCCTGATCCTTTTACCTATTTTTCCTTTCGCCATGTATTTAACCAGTACAGCGGTGTTATCGCGATTACCGTTATGAGCCTGGCCATGATACTGGCCGCCCGTTCTGCCTGGCTGGAAGTCCACCTGAATGGCCTGGACAAGATGTATCGGCTACACAAGTGGCTGGGTATCACGGCATTGGTCGCCTCAGTCTTGCATTGGTGGTTTGCCAAGGGAACCAAATGGATGGTGGGCTGGGGCTGGCTGGAACGACCGGAGCGCGGGCCAAAACCGGAACAGGTGTACGGGCTGATTGAAGGAATATTCCGTAGTGTGCGCAGTCTGGCCAAGGATGTTGGCGAATGGGCGTTTTATGGTGCGGCGTTGTTGATGGTGCTGGCGTTGATCAAGCGCTTTCCCTATCACTGGTTCAAAAAAACGCACACCCTGATTGCGGTAGCGTATCTGGCTCTGGTTTTTCATGCGGTGGTATTGGTGGAGTTCGATTACTGGTCACAACCGATTGGCTGGTTACTGGCTGTGTTGATGTTGGCAGGAACAGCTGCTGCCTTGTGGATTCTGGCAGGCCGAGTCGGCAAAAGCCGCACGGTGGCTGGCCAGGTGGAGGAAGTGACTCGTTATCCGGAGATGCAGTCGATAGCTACCCGTATTCGTCCTGAGCGTGGCTGGCCGGGTCATCAAGCGGGGCAGTTTGCCTTTTTGAAAACCTGCGCTGATGAAGAACCTCATCCTTTTACCATTGCATCGGCCTGGAATCCGGCGGCTCCGGTGTTGGTGTTTATCAGTAAAGCGTTGGGAGATTACACGGCCCGTATGCTGGATGAGCTTGCTCCCGGTACGGCGGTCTCGGTGCAGGGGCCGTATGGTTGTTTCAATTTTGAGGATAGCGCTACGCATCAGATCTGGATTGGTGGGGGGATTGGTATCACGCCTTTTATTGCCCGCATGCAGCAATTACAGCAGCAGCCCGGTTCACAGCAGATTGACCTGTATTATGCGGTGGCCGAGATCAATAGTGACGTTCTCGAGCAGCTGCAAGCTGCTGCTGATCAGGCTGGTGTTACATTACATCTGGTCTTGTCTGGCCAGCACCAGCGTCTGACCGCCGCGCAGATCATGGCGGAGCTGCCGACGTGGCGGCAGGCGAGTGTCTGGTTCTGTGGCCCATCGGTATTTGGTCAGCAACTCAAGCGTGATCTGAGTGCTGCCGGTATGCCCAGGGACCAATTCCATCAGGAGATGTTCGAAATGCGTTAGCCCGGCGAATGCCAGCTGCCTGTTCTGTATGATCACTGCCTGAGGCATATTTATATGCCGTTTAATAAGGGGTACTCCGTGACGGTATGGCGCTGGTTAACACCGGGTTTTGTGTGGCAACAGCTGGACTGTATTGATGATGAGGTGAGGGCGGAAAAAGCAGCGTATACCTTGTCTGATCATCAGTACGAACGGCATCGGGTCTGGATGGTCGTGGGCATTGCCTGTCTGTGTCTGACCTTGGTGCATTACGGTAAATACAGTTCGAATCTGGAAGCCTTGATCCGTTGGCTGGATGCTGGCTGGTCGGCTGACGGGCGCTGGATCAACGATTTTATGCGCAGCCGATATCGGTCGCTGTATGGCTATTGCTGGTGGGGAGGCATCCACCTTGTTGGTTTTATCGTGATACCGATGCTGACCATCAAGTGGCTATTCAAACAGCGATTGGGACAGTATGGCTGGCAATGGGGTGAGGTACACAAGCACTGGCCTGGTTATCTGTTTCTGGCGTTACCGATTATGGGGTTTGCTGTGATCGCCAGTTTTGGGGATGACTTTTCCAGGCATTATCCTTTTTACCAGCAGGCGCATCGTAGCGGCCTGGATTTGCTGTCCTGGGAGCTGATTTATATTACGCAGTTTGTGGCGGTGGAGTTCTTTTTTCGTGGCTATTTGGTGAATGGGTTGCGGCGTCAGTTTGGTAGCCTGTCGGTAGCGGTGATGTGCTTGCCTTACTTGATGCTGCATTTTCCGAAGCTCTGGCCAGAGTCGTTGGGCGCTATTTTATTCGGTTTTTTTCTGGGCATCCTGGCCTTGATGTCACGCTCGATCTGGGGAGGAGTGGCGGTGCACGTGGCGATTGCCCTGACCATGGATCTGGCCGCGCTGATTCAAACGCGCGGTTTGCCAGATCACTGGTAGCTGCATAGACAGGCTGTTTTCTTGCTTCTGGTGTATCTGTTGGGTCTGCTAGTCCGCCAGCTGTTCATACATGATGGCGACTGCGGACATCTTGTTAAAGATGGACTCACTGGTGACGGAAATCACGGTCGGAACAAAATGGCCCTGTTCATCCAGCTTGAAGCCGGAATTGGAGAATTTCCATTGCGACTTCACCTTGGCTAACGCTGTAGAGATCTCAGATGTATTGGCATTTGAGTCGGTCAGGGAGTTAAGGGAATCATCAAATTCTTTGACCGACTGATCAAAATCCTGCTTCAGGTTTTTACCATCGACGTTCCAGTACAGGGCAAAATAATACTTGGCAATTTTTTGTGTCAGGGTGGTGCCGTGTTCTGATACTTCAATCAAGTGAGCAATCGGTGAGTTGGATTGACGGGCGATGGTCGCCACAGCCTTGTCACAAATAACCAGCAATTCTTCACTTTCCTGAATGATGGCGGTAGCGTTGGCCTGATTTGGCGGGGTAATGATGGCACTGCGGTAGTGCTCCCAGACATTACCAATCGCCTGAATGGATTTGCCAGCAGCGTTGTTCTCGGAATATTCCATCAGTGATTGATAGCGGGCTTCAAAGGTGGCAATGCTTTCATCCAGATCTTTCATCGCTTCATCGGGGCGGATACCCGCACCAATAGCCATATAATCCTTGGCCATACGTTGCGATAGCATACACAGGCTTCCGGTCAGGTATTCTGCTTCAGATAGGGTTAAATCGGCTGCGTGTGAACACAGCGGGAAAAGCAAGGAGAGTGTTAAAGCAGAAGAAGCCAGATATTTCATAGGGTCATATTCACAGTATATTAATAGATGCCTTGACCGGAGTGAACGTGCCAATGAGCGCTGGCGTGGCTTACTTTAGGTCAGTAATTGTTAAATTGTAGTACAACAAAAATGTTTGTATGTTTTATTTTGTGATCAGCTTTGTGTCTTTTTGTGAATGCCACAACAGGGGGGCGCAGACCATATCAATAGGCAGTACGAACGGCAGTACGAACAGATCCCACCGTTATCCTGACTGGGCAGTCGGCAGCAGGCTGCGATACATATAGATCGTGGTGTTTGGATTGTGGTGTTAGCGACGATGGCGAGTGGGGTTCGGTGAATCCGCCTGGTAATGCAGTCCCGGGAGTGGCTCCCGGGAGCGTAGATCTTCAAATTTCAAATCAGCTGCACAAACTCAGCGTCATTTTGCATTCTGCCAGTACTTGCTGGGCAAAATTAATATAGTCACGAGTGACCAGACCTTCAGGCATGGATTCACGCAACATCAGTACGATGGTCCAGATCCCTTCGGTTGGCATTTGCATTGGCAAGGAGGCAGAGCAATTGCGAAAACAATGTTGCCCGTCGAGACTTCCCAGTGGTTGGCTGGCAATCAGGTAACCGGAGAAATCACCGCCGCGATAATCCGATTCCAGGGCCCATATTTCCAGTACCAATCCACCGCTGACGCTGTCGGCACTGCGGCGGCTGGCCACCTCGGCAACATCCAGGTAGAGGGTTTCACCTTCAATGTGATAACTACAGACGCCGTTGAGCGCCAGTTCTTTTTCGGCAGATGCCAACGGAATTTGCATCAGAGTAGCCATGAACAATATCCTGCGGGGAGTATAGGAAGGAGGCATATCATAGCAGGGAAAATGACCAACAGCAGAGGGCCGGAACAGATAAAATATCCTGTTTCTGGCCTCTGATATGATTGCTAACGCATGTTAGTTTTTGGTGGGTACTACTTGCGCCTGATTGATGCTGAGGGCCATGGCTTCAGCAACTTTAATGCCGTCGATAGCGGCTGACATAATACCACCGGCATAGCCTGCTCCTTCTCCAGTTGGGAACAATCCCTGAGTATTGATGCTTTGTAATGTCTCGTTATCGCGCTTGATGCTGATGGGAGCGGACGTTCGGGTTTCTACTCCGGTAAGCAGGGCGCCATCGAATGAAAACCCTTTGATTTTCTTGTTGAATTCCGGAATGGCTTCGCGGATTGCATCGATGCAGAAGTCCGGTAACGCTTCGGATAAATCCGTCAGCTTGATGCCTGGTTTGAAAGAGGGTTGTACGGTACCGAGTCGGGCCGGTTTTTCGCCGCGCAAAAACGCGCCAACGGTTTGTGCGGGAGCATCGTAGTTACTGCCGCCCATGACATAGGCATGGCTTTCCAGTTGTCGCTGGAACTCGATTCCCGCCAGTGGGCCGCCAGGATAATCAGAAGGATCGATGCCGACGACGACGGCACTGTTGGCATTACGCTCGTTACGGGAATACTGGCTCATGCCATTGGTAACGACACGGTTTTCTTCCGATGTGGCGGCGACAACGGTGCCACCAGGGCACATACAAAAGCTGTAGACTGAGCGGCCGTTCTTGCAATGGTGTACCAGTTTGTAATCGGCAGCGCCAAGAATCGGGTTACCTGCGTTCGGACCAAAGCGGGCCTTGTCGATGACGGATTGTTCGTGCTCGATGCGAAATCCTACAGAGAAGGGTTTGGCTTCGATATACACCCCCCGATTCAGCAGCATTTCAAAGGTATCACGGGCGCTATGGCCAACGGCAAGGGCAATATGGTGGGCATTGATCCGCTCACCACTGGCCAATGTAACGCCCGTTACCTGGCCGTCGTCAATGTGCAGGTCATCCACCCGGGCGCTGAAACGTATTTCGCCGCCGAGCTCAAGGATGCTGGCGCGCATTTGCTCAACCATGGAGACCAGCCGGAAAGTGCCGATATGAGGCTTGCTGACGTAGAGGATTTCTTCTGGTGCTCCGGCGGCAACAAATTCTTGCAGTACCTTGCGGCTGTACTGTTTGGGGTCTTTGACCTGGCTATAAAGTTTGCCATCTGAAAATGTCCCGGCACCTCCTTCACCAAACTGGACGTTGGATTCGGTATTCAACTCCCGCTTGCGCCAAAAACCGAACGTATCCTTGGTACGTTCGCGGACTTCTTTGCCTCGTTCCAGAATCAGTGGCTTGTAACCCATTTGTGCCAACACCAGACCGGCGAGTAACCCGGCGGGGCCAAAGCCGATAATGACAGGCCGTTCATCCAGAGACGCCGGTGCCTGGGCAACCGGGTGATAGTCCAGATCAGGTGTCGCTTTGACCTGCTGGTGATCGGCGAAGGTTGCCAGTAGCCCGGTTTCGTTTTGTACGTCTACATCCAGTGTATAGATCAGGCGGATTCTGGTTTTTTTGCGGGCATCGTAGCCACGACGAAAGATCTGAAACCCAAGTAACTGCTCTGCCGGTATATTCAACAGCGATAATATGGCGTCTTCCAAAGCCGCATCATCGTGATCTAGGGGAAGCTGGATATTGGACAGTCGTATCATGGGGAATGGGTGTACTCAAAGAATAGGTTGGCATTAAAGGTCGAAATTCTACGTCAAAATGGTGTAAAAATCTGCGCTTGGGCGACCAGAAATGCCCTTGGCCTATTCGCTGAAAAGCGGAGCTATCCCATGGATTCACAAGGCTGCCAGAACGACGTTGGCGGATCGTATCCATTCAGAGGTTGAAATTTTCCGGCGAACCAAAGAGCATGGGCGCATTACATTATAAGGTGTTGTTATGTTGTCTTTTTTTCGTACGGTCAGCTTGCTGGAAGGATTGTCGTATCTGGTAATCTTGAGTGTCACTCTGGGGCTGATTTCACGTGATTATGTCTCTCTGTTAGGGATGACACACGGCGTGTTGTTTATGCTGTACATGGTCTGCTCGCTGCTGGTAGTCAATAAGCAACAGTGGTCAGTTGGTGTTTGGGTGCTGGTGTTGCTGGCTTCTTTGATCCCCTTTGCTTTTATTCCGGTTGAACTCTTTTTACGTAAACAAGCGGTGCGCCCGGTAGCTGCTTCCTAGCCTGCAGCAACAGGGGGTGATTCGGATATGATCTGGCGCAGCGGTCTCGTTCAAGGGCTGCGCCAGAGACGGATTACCGTATGACTACGGTACCGGTATGGTCAGATACGTTGCAGTTGCTTTTCCAGGTCATGCACCTTGCGGCGAGCAAGTGCCAGGTTGGAGGTACTTTTGTTCAGTACCAGGTAGAGGAACAGCCCTTCGTTGCTGATGCTGGGGCAAATAATATGTAACTGGCTCTCCAGCGTGATCAGAATATCTTCAATTCTTCCTTGGACCCCCAGGCTGGCCATCACTTTTAACTTGGCTTTGACTACTTCACTGTTGCCTGCGGCAGCCAATTCCAGGTCGACGCCACTGCCGGCACTGCCCAATAGCATGCCTGATGTGTAATCGACTACGGCAGCTCCCATTGCACCGTCAATATTTGCCATGCCGTTGACGGTATCACTGATCGTTAACATATGGATCTCCTTATCGTATTTTATGATGTGTGGTGCTCTAAAATATTCTATATGGCGATTGTTACTCTCTGATTTCAATTCGTTTTATAATTGCTCTCAATTGGCCAATGTTCATGCTGTCTGTTGCAGAAGCTGTCAATATATAATCATTTTCCTGGATCGTTAAGGATGTAAATATGATATTTCCATTGTCAGACTCAATGAATGCTGTCTGAAACGGCTTGGATAAAATTTGGCGTGCAACTGCATTACTGACGGAGTAAAGGGTGCTGGAGGCTGCAGCCATGGTATCGGCTTCAAATGATATGCCATTTTTGAGAATGTTGATAACAGGAAAGCCATCGAGTGTAGACAGACATAGGCATTCTATCTCACTGTGTCTTGCCAAGTGTTCTGAGAATATTGCTTTTATTTTTTGATGTAAATTGTCAGAAATCATCATTGGGGTTGGCCTCTGTTGTTATACATTCTTCATCTATTTGAAGCGACAAGAATATTTCCAATAATAACAATGAAGACTCCTTGTCTCGAGGGTCTACCGGGATGATAGGGGCAACCAATTGATGTTTGGATAAAACATGTTCAATATAATCGATTAATACTTCCATATCATCAGTTGGAGCCTGTTCACAGTGACTGATACCGATAATCAGTGGCGTTTTGGTCTGGCCTGGCTGGAAAAAGGTGAGAATCTGGTCGAGTTCCTCCAGGTTAAGGCCGTCACCGTATTTTACCAGGATAAATAATCCCCATAGGCCATTGCGAACCATATTCCACAGCATGCTGAAGCGCTTTTGTCCTGGTAGTCCATATAAACCAAGAGCGGTCTGTTCATCGAGTGACAGGCGGCCGTAGTCGATGCCAACGGTTGTAAACTCTTTACCAATATCGACGCTGGAGCGGGCTTCAGTAGCGAAGGGTGAAATTTCACTGATGGTTTGGATGATCTGGGTCTTTCCAGCGCCTACTTCGCCAACAATTGCCAGTTTTTTATAAATTCGATCCATCTTTACATCGCCTTGCGGGAACTGGTTAGAAAGCGCTTCATCAGTGAACCAAAACGATCCAGTGGGGCGGGCTGGCTAACAGATTTTTCAGCTACCTTGAGGTGTTGTTCTGCTGGTGCTTCATTGACGATCAGGACCCCCAGCTTGATGAGTGCCGACAGTAATGCTTTCAGCTCGGGTTCCGATGTCCAGATACCCTTGTTGTATAAGGTCTGATAGGAAATCTTATGATGACTTAATAAACTGCAGGTTTTCATGATGGGGGGCGTGAGTTGTAACTGGGTCGGTTTTGGCCAGGCTGAAAGACTCAATAATTTATGTTCAAAATCAATACTGGCGGGTGATTGTGGCGACTTAGTACAGGCAAGAGGAGCCGCTTCAGATATACTGGGATGCGAATGTTCTGGAGGTTCGGATGGTTTGGCTGAGGGGAAAAAAGTATCAAAAATAAGCTGATCTTCTGGTGAGCCAAGAGTGATAGAAGGAATGACTTTTTTCCTGAGATTGAAAAGATAGTCAGCATGGGCTTCAGATTGCTTGTCAAAAAACTTCAATCGCCAATGAGTAAATATTACCTTGTTGATATTCTGATTGAACAAAATGGAAATATATTTAATACGATGGTCACGCCGGATTCGATACAGGTTGGTGGCTAAACTGTCAGGGTTGCCTTCAAGAATCAGCAGGAAATTATCATCAAAAGCAATAAATATACCATTTGACTCATGTGACAATCTGTACGATCTTAGTTCGTTGAATATATCGAGAATATAGGCTGAGTGATTGTCAAAAGCCCCGGTCTGAAGGGTTCCTATGCATCCAATTCGCTTCATAATATTTGACCACCTTTCCTTTGTAGGCTATTTGAACGATCACTTATGGGCCATTGACTATGGCATGACTGCTATAAACACGTGGTGCTATGCGATATCTAAGGCTGATTGATCATGGTCACTGCTCCTGAATGAACTTACTCTCCCTTAAGTCATTACATTATAAATGGTTATTACTCCTTTAAAGATAGTTGGGTAGCTGGATGCAGACTTTAAAAATCGTTGCGCGGTGCTTCGGTCTGCTGTGATTTTTTGATGCTAGCAGCCATTGCATCAGGCATCAACCGGTTTTGGGGTTGGTTGGCAGGTACTCATTGAGATACTTATTAATAGTCAGGAAGGTTCCGATACTTCGGATAAATTTCCCTTATATCTACTTCTACGGAGTAGTAATGGCTGGACTGCTCTGCTTGGAGATAGTTCCCAATTAAAAAGCCAAAGTGTCAGGGAATTGCCATGTACTGTGTAACGGTGCAAAGCTGTGCAATACCTGTCCTGGTGTCATTTTTAACAGCTGATTATTTCCTATACTCGGTACAACGCTGATGATTTGAATCATTCAGCCATGAGCTCCAACAGGAGCAAGGAATCGACAGGAGATAATCATGACACATATTTTAACGAACTCTCGTAAAGCAGTTGCTGGTGGCATGCTGGCTATTTTGCTGGGCACCACATCGATCATGGCGATAGCGGCTGATGACCGACCAGATAAAGCCAAGGGCATGAAGGATGGCCAGGCTTGCGTTGACGAAAGAAGTGGTGGTTTTGGAATGCATCGTCGCGATCAAGACGGTATGGGTATGGGTATGGGCCAGGGCATGGAACGCATGGACGGACGGTACAAATTGGCGTTTCGTGGCCTCGACTTGACGGATAAGCAACGTGACGATATTCGGGATATCCGCGATAGCATGCAGAAAGATCGTTGGGCTGTGACTGGTAAAATGATGGATGCGCACAACAAGATTCGTGATTTGCGCGAGGCCGATAAGTTTGATGCAAAAGCCATCAACAAAGCCTACGAAGAGCTGGCTGAGCTGTACCAGGAAATGTTCATGATTGGTGTTCAGGCCAAAACCAGCATGGTGTCTTTGTTGACTACTGAACAGCGTCAGCAATTGAAGGAAGAGCGTCATCATGGTGCTCGCGGCTAATGGCTTAGTCTCTGGGCTTTTCTGATTTGGCTCCACGCCTGCGCGTGGAGCTTGTTTGCTTCGTACCACATCTGCAATACATCCTTCTGTATCACCCCTCTATCAATCCAGATCGGCAGTTTGGGCTTTTCAAGCCACTGTGATGGTTGTGTATGTCAGTACCAATAAAAGCATATCTAAAAGATATATTTTGTATATACTATTGCTATCTTTGGACGTGAGGGGATTTCCATGGCTGTAGATGAAACGGATAACAAGCCTGCCAGGCGTAAGGCAAGTAAGAAAGATGCCCAACTGCTTATTCGTATCAGCAGCGCAGAGCGGGATGAATTCATCAGTCTTTGCGAAGAGCTGGATACCAGTGCAGCCCGAGAGATCCGCCGGTTTATTCGTACGTTTGTACGAGAAAACACCCACGATTGAAGATAATTCACGCGTAACAATATCAGTCAGTAGTACTGACAGGAGCGATAAGTATGAGCAAGAAAACCAACGTATCCAAAAAAGTCGTTAGCCTGAAGAAAGCGATCAAGGCACGCAAAGCCAAAGTTGCCAAGCATGAAGGCAAACTGAAGCAACTGAAAAAGCAGCTGAAAAAAGCCGCTTGATATCCGTGATCGTCATGGCCGTTTAGCCTGCCATGAACGTGACCGCGACACTGCCAGTCTGGCGGTGACAGAACCCCGCCTTGTGCGGGGTTCTGCGTTTTGGGGGAAAGCAATCCATTAGCGCCCTCGCTAGCGAATCTCAAGATAAGGCAGCCAGCGTGATTTGGGGTCTGTTTCATCACGTTCTGCTGCGCTGATGGGCGGAATATCGAGGTTGTCCGGGGGAGAAGCCAGCAGGTTCAAATCCACGGCTTGTGCTGTTCCCTTGATGATTCCGTCTTCAATCCGCAAGTCGTAATAAATACCGTTCCAGAAGTTGGCACCAAACTCCGCTGGCTGTTTATACATAAACAGCAGGTCGTGGGAGAGCCAGACAAGGTTGTCCGGGGTCAGGGTATGGGGCTGGGTGTAGGGGTACGACAGATGGCACATCAGTTCTGGCCCTTCGAGGCATTTCATCTCTTTCATGGAGAGGAAAAAGTCCTTGAACTTGTCATGGTGCCGCTGCAGCTGATAGCTGATCTGTGTGCCGCTGGTATCAAACGTCACCCGACCAATATCGATGGCATTGCCTTTTTTATCGATCAGGAAAATGGTTTTTTCACCATCCAGAGCGTTTGCGTAAGCTCCGGGGATATAAACCGTCGTGATGATGAGGAAACTCATCAAAATAAATGCTCTGGCTTGTTGCAACATACAACCTCCTGCAGGGGCGTCGCTTGCGTTGTTATTATTGTGCGATATATGAACAGTCTGGGCAGTGTATCGGGCAGTCAGGGGATTACCATGCTGCTTGGGTACTGGATTGGATGTCGATCAGGTATTAATGGTGGTGAGGCGCTGTTGCCAGGCATGGCAGCTGCAGAGTATGTGATACCGTGCTGGCAAGCGGTGGAGCAGGAGGGTTTGAGTTGCTGCGAGGACGTGTTGATTGACAGTGACGGGCCAGTGGCCCGTCACTGTCAGGGATATCAGGCTTTGCTGAAAACCGCGCAAAACATGGTATCGCTATCGATGTCAGGAGCACCCAGCAGTGTCTGTTTGACCAACACAAAGTCCGGATTGGCTTCGAGAAAACGATGACAGACGCTTTCGTTTTCTTCCACTTGCCAGCTGCAAGTGGCGTAGATCAAGCGGCCGCTGGCACGCAGTGCTTTGGCGGCACGGTCGAGCAGGTTGAACTGTAATAGATGCAGTTCTTTGGTGTTGTCTGGCGTCAGACGCCAGCGCGCGTCCGGATTGCGGCGCCAGGTACCGGCATTGGTACAGGGAGCGTCAACCAGAATACGGTCAAAGCCTTGTTGGCGGGCAATCTCGATGGGCAGGCGCAGCGGTGCTTCGCCATCCCAGACAAAGTTGCGGATATTGGCGATGGCGGCGCGTTTGGCGCGTTTTTTTAATTCATCGAGCTTGTACTGGTGCAAATCCGTGGCAATCACCGCGCCTTTTTTACCCAGCGCAGAAGCCAGTGTCAGGGTTTTGCCACCGGCTCCGGCACAGGCATCCCAGATTTTCTGTCCTGGCTGGACATCAACCAGCTCACAGATCAACTGGCTGGCAGCATCCTGGATTTCAACTCTGCCAGCTTTGAAGGCATCACTGCGGGTGACGTCATTGCCGCCTTCGGCAGCGTGAACGGTATGGGTCTGGCCATCCAGGCTGACAGGGTACTGACGGACGATGACGCCATCACGTTTCAGTGCCCGTTCGAGTGATTCATCATCGGCACTGGTTTTACTGGCGACCTGACGCAACCACAGTGGTGGTCGGCGGGTTTGTTGTTCAATCCAGTGCTGCAGGGTGTCGTCGCTCCAGCCGGATTTTTCGGCCCGACGTTTGAGCGCCGGCTCCCAGCCTGGACGCAGACCATGCCATAACAGAAACAGGGCGTTGTCTGCAGACTGCGCCACCCGTTGGCTGAATTCGGCAAAATGCTCGCGGCGGGCCTTTTGCTGGGCGATTTCCGGCAGACGCCAGTCGGCTTCATTGCGTAACTGCAGCCAGTACCAGAAATGTTGCGGGTCGGCCTCGGTGGTGTCATTCGGCGACCAGGATTGATCCCATCCGACCCAGTCGTCGAACCCCGGGTCCTGGAAGCTATGTTCCAGCGCGTCGGCCAGTTGGCGATAACGCATGGCGTCCATCATGGCGTTGTCGATCGCCATGCGGTAACCACCGTGATAACGCTTCTGGTATTTGGCGCGTTGCTTCAGCCAGCGGTCAAGCGGCGGGTGAGGGATGGTATCCAGCCAGTCCTGCCAAACGGTCAGCAGGTCGGAGTAGGTAATCAGAAAAGTATCCTGGTGGGTCATTCGGCGTTCACAGCTGTAAAAAATCAGTGCCCAGTTTACCCGAATATACGGTGATCGTTGTGCTGTTTTGTGTGTTCGCTGGTAATCCCGTTTTCATAAGGCATAATGCCCGCTTTTTCTGAAGGGGTAATCCGATGAGCATTGAGCATACTTTGCTGGAACGTAGCAACCACAGCTGTGAATTATGCGGTGCGACAGATGATCTGTCGCCGTGGGCAGTGCCGCCGCAAGAGCTGGCGTCGTCGGATAACCATATTCTGTTGTGTCCTCACTGTCTGGCGCAAATTGAAGGGGCCGAACTGGATCAGAATCACTGGCGTTGCCTGAACGACAGCATGTGGAGTCAGGTGCCGGTGGTTCAGGTGATGGCTTACCGCATGCTGAAGCGCTTGAGCACTGAGACCTGGGCCCAGGATCTGATGGACATGCTGTATCTGGAAGACGATACCCGCAAGTGGGCCGAAGCCGGAGCAGCCGCTGAGGATGAGGAGCCAACCCTGGATGTGAATGGTGTGGCCCTGGCGGCCGGCGACAACGTGACACTGATCAAGGATCTGGATGTCAAAGGTACCAGTATGACGGCGAAACGCGGCACCGCGGTACGAGGGATTTCGTTAAGCGATAATCCCAAGCACATTGAAGGTCGTGTAAATGGCCAGCGGATTGTGATTATTGCGGCTTACTGCAAAAAATCCTGATACCCCACCCCAATGTTTGCGCCCTGTGGGCCAAAAGCAAATCACCGACGGGGCTGGGCCTCGTCGGTGTGTTATGTTCGTTCCTTTATCCTTTAATAGTCTCTTATAGTCTCTGCGTATTATCTCTTCTGTTTGCTGCTGGGCAGCCCCGTCACTGATTGAATCATTTTCCTGCCGGCGTATTCAGCTTAATCACAGGCTGAATTCGGTTAATACAAATACAGCCACTTGTCGGGTAATACCAGCCCACTTCTATATCCCATAGCCGAGTGCCGTATTGACGCTCAGGCGCTGGTTGCTGATACGCCGGTTTGGGGTCTTGGCTGAGGCATTGTTCAATCAGATCGACCAGGGGGTTGCCGCTGTGTTGCTGCAGTTGTTGGGCCGTTGCCAGGGCATCGGTGTCCCAGTGCACCTGAATGGGTTCAGGGGCATCGGCGGCAATATGATTCCAGGCCTGATCGATATGATCGGCATAGGGGACATAGGGTTTGATGTCGATAATGGGAGTCTGATCCAGCAAGTCGACTCCGCTGACGGTCAGGGTTGTGGCGTTGATCTGCTCGATTTTGACCAGGGATTGACCAATGGCATTGGGGCGATGGCTGCTGCGGGTCGCAAATACGCCGAGTTTGCTGTTGCCGCCCAGACGCGGTGGACGAACCCGCATTCGAGGTGTACTGCCCGGTGCTGCCATGGCCTGGTGGAACAGGAAGATCAGCCAGACATGACTGACCTGCTCAAGGCCATCGAATGCCAGCGGATCATCAAATGGTGGCAGCAGGGTGATTTCTCCCCGGGCAGCTGGTGCCAGCATGGGCTGCCTCGGGATGGCAAATTTTTCACGGAATGGCGTATGGGCAATGGCAACGGGTGATAAAGAATACATGGTGCTGTGATGTCTCGGCTGCAGCGGCCCCTTGCGGAGCAAAATATCAGTATATCGGGTGGCTTGTTGCGTTGCAGTGATTGTCATGGTTGTTATCCTTGCAGGCCCATGACAATGAGCATGTGAAGTCGCGGGGGAACATGGTTAAATTGGCCATAGCGCTCTCCGCTTTCAGAGAGCTGATGTTGGACTGAATACAGGATACGGTTGAATGAGTGAGCAAGCAGAACCAGGCGTTTCGTCTCTGACAGCACGTCTGCAAAATTGGTGGTCGGATGGTGGTGCCTGGCGTACCGGTATATTGGTATTGTTGGCGGTCTGTTTGTTGTTGTCCGTGGTGCTGGGGTTTATCTGGAGTAATGAACCCGATGCCTTTGCCGTCAGGGAATCCGCCAATACCCGTGCCGAAGCCATGGGCGTGACACCGGTGATCGGCTTCACCACTACCAGTACCCTGATCACCATTACCGACACCCTGTTGCACAAGTCGGGTGGGTATTTGAGTAACGACATTTTTCCTCCGGGTCTCTGGCTCGATAATATTCCCAACTGGGAATTTGGTGTGTTGGTGCAGGTACGGGATTTTTCCCGGGCGCTCCGCAAGGATTTCAGCCGCTCCCAGAGCCAGTCGACCGAAGACAAGGATCTGGCCATCGCGGAACCACAACTGAATTTCGACAGTGACAGCTGGGCAGTACCGTCTACCGAGTCAGAATACGGCCGTGGTCTGAAAGCGCTGGAAGCTTACTTGCAGCGTTTGTCTGACCCGAACGAACAAACGGCCCAGTTTTATGCCCGCTCTGACAATCTCCGGCAATGGCTGATGGACGTTGAGACCCGTCTCGGCAGTTTGTCGCAGCGCCTCAGTGCATCGGTTGGCAAACGTCGCCTGAATACTGATTTGGCCGGTGATACGGCGGCCCGCCAGGCAACCCCGAACGACTACGATCAGGAAGTAAAAACCCCGTGGCATAAGATTGACGACGTCTTTTATGAAACCCGTGGAACGGCTTGGGCCTTGTCTCATTTATTACGGGCGATCGAAGTGGATTTTAACGACGTACTGGAAAAGAAAAATGCGCTGGTGAGCCTGCGTCAAATCATTCGTGAGCTGGAAGGTACGCAAGAACCCATCTGGTCTCCAGTGATTCTGAATGGCAGCGGTTTTGGTTTGTTTGCCAACCACTCACTGGTGATGGCATCTTATATCTCTCGGGCCAATGCGGCGATTGCCGACTTGCGGGAGCTGCTGTCCCAGGGCTGATGGTTCTGTGAGCTGACAAGCAGTCAGACCTGTCCGGGTCTGGCTGTTTTGCTTTATGTTTGCTTATCGTTTTATCCTCTCCGTTTACCCCCCGGCTTCCGCCTGCCAATGTGCCTGTCACACAAGTGTCATATTCAAGCAACCTTTTTGAAATATTACAGAAACATACTGCAGCCTGAAAATAGGGTGCGGGTGCTTGTTTGCTTGCCGTTTATCACCGAAACAATGTTGCAACCTTAATCGGTTGTTGGCGTTCGTTGTCGGCAGATCAGACCTCCCCCGAACTTAATATCTTAAAATCCTTCAGGGGGCTCAATGAAACCGACTCGAGTGTTGCTTACCGCAGCGTCAACGCTATTCATTTCTCAAGTGATGGCTGGTGAAGCCGTGTTTTATATCACCGAAGACGGTGCATCCATCCGTGATGTAGCAGTCAGTGTTGATGGACAAAAGCAATTGATCGGTAAAACCGGTTTTGTCAGTTTTGATATCAACAGCGGTACTCACAGTGTCGAACTGTCCAAGTATGGCGAATGGCTCGGTGAGTTTGAGTTCAGTACCGAGAGTGTTGATCAAAATGCCGAAATCCAGATAGATGTTCTGGGTGGTGAAGCGCTGGAAGACGTCTTTGTTTACACGCCAGGACAAGAAGAAGTACCGGCGTTAGGGCAGATTTCAGGTTATCTGGAATCAGAAGAAACCGGTGGTGCTGTGGCGGGTGCCAGCATCTCGTTGTCCGGAACAGATATGGCGGTAGTGACTGATGAAGATGGTTACTTCAGCTTTGAATTACCACGGGGCAGCTACGATGTATCGATTGCTCACCCGAACTATGGCCAGCGTGACGTCAGTGACGTACGAGTGATGGCCAATGTGAACACCGGCGTTAACCTGACGCTGGGTATGTCGGGCAACGGCGTGATCGAAGAAGTCGTGGCTGTTGGTTCCTACATTCCTTCAACCGCGACTGCGCAACAGCGTGATTCATCAGCGGTGCTGGATGCTATTGGTTCGGAGCAATTCTCCCGTTTTGGTGATTCCGATGCGGCATCGGCTTTGAAGCGTGTAACCGGGGTTTCTGTCGCGGATGGCAAGTATGCGGTTGTTCGTGGTCTGAATGAACGTTACACCTCTGTACTGTTTAACGGTGCCATGGTGCCCAGCCCGGACCCTACGCGTCGTGTTGTGCCTTTGGATTTGTTTCCATCCGGTGTTATTTCTTCCGTCAATGTTGAAAAAACATTGATTGCCAATCGCCCGAGTGATGCGGCCGGAGCAACTATTGATGTCCTGACAGGAGATACGCCGGAGGAGTTTGAAGGCAAGTTGTCTGTCTCTATGGGCTACCATGATGGTACGACTGGCGAGTCAGTGAATGCACAGAAAACCTCTGGTATGGAAGTATTGGGCTTTGGCAGTTCAGATCGTGACCTGTCTGGCTCCGCCAAAAGCTCCAGCGGTGATATCACTGGTTCCGATGGCGCCCAGTTGCTGGACGTTTCCCAGTGGGAAACCGAAGACACAACCATGTCCCCTGATGTCAGCATTGAGGGAAGTGTGGGGGATCTGATTGGTGATTACGATCTGGGTAGTCTGTCCTATAAGGTAACCGGTCGTTATTCCAATGAATGGGATTACACCGAAGAAGATCGCGCCAACTATTCTGCCATTGATGCCAACTCCTACAGAGAAGCGGATGAGTACATTCGTTACCGTGCGGTGAATCTGATTGACCTGAGTTTTGGCGGGACCTTGGCTCTTGAGTCGGACAACTACACGCTGAATTCCAATACCTTGCTGCTGCGTCAGACCCAAGCCGACAATGTGGAAGAAAAAGGTGCTCGTGGCGAATACCGTCAATTTACCATTCAACGTGAATATACCTGGCAGGAACGTGAGTTCTTTACCCAGCAGTTCACGGGTCAGCATTATTTTGATGACTTTTACAGTGCGCAGCTGGATTGGGGGCTGACATACGCCAAGGCTTCCCTGTATGTGCCGGACAGCCGCTCATACACCTTGATTGATGAAAACTCTTCCATTGCTATTGATTCGACTTTTAATCCTCTGGCCGAAGACTACAGCGACAGCGCGGAAATCGATTTCTCCTCCAAGCCAACACGGGAGTGGACGGATCTCAACGATGACTCCGTCAACTTTACTCTGGATGGTCAGATCGCAGCTCTGGATGACGATGAATATCAGCTCAAGATTCTGGCCGGTGTCAGCATCATGAGCCGTGAGCGTGACGTTGAGTCCTATTCATTCCAATACGATGCCGACAACCTGACTGCTGAACTCAGCAGTGCGACTGATATCGTTGACGTGATCAATCAGCAGAACTTTGAAGACGGTTATCTGAGTGTTCGTAATAATTCGGATGACAATGCCTCTTATACCGGCAGCTGGGATTATTCGGCCTTTTATCTGATGCCGCGTCTGGAGTACTACGACAACTTTACTATCGAAGCGGGTGCTCGTCTTGAGAACAGCAAGATGGAAGTGGAGACATCTGGCAGCAGCCCGACAACGGCAGAAATTGAAACCAACGATGTTTATCCGAGCCTGAACGCTACCTATTTTGTGACCGAAGATTCACAAGTACGTTTTGCTTACAGTACATCGGTCAACCGTCCTGACTTCCGTGAGGTTGCTCCGGCGCAGTTTACGGATTCGGTATCCGGTGATCGCTATGTGGGTAACGAGAGTCTGACAGAATCCAGTATTACCAGCTTGGATTTGCGTTATGAATATTATTTCTCTGATGCTGAAAGTGTAAACGTTGCGATATTCCGTAAGGATTTCGAAGATGCTATTGAACGGACTTCCAGCATTATCTCTGGTAGTACCAACGAAGTATTGTACTCCTTTGATAATAACGGAGATGCCTATGCTCAAGGTGTCGAGCTGTCTGCTTCAAAAGATATCGAAATGCAGGATCTGAACCTCCGGCTGTCTGGTAACGTGGCCTATTTTGATACGGAAATTGAAACCTTTACCGACTCAGGAAACCTGGACGAAAGGCGCCGTATGCAAGGCCAGCCGGACCTTTTGGGTAACCTCCAGATCGCTTTGGATGAATATGAGTCCGGCCGTGAATATACCTTGGTCATGAACTATACCGGTAAAACTCTGAGTGCCGTTAATCCGGATGATTTGCTGGATAACGAATATCGTGAAGCTCGTATGGTTCTGGATATGAACTTCAAACAACCGATTATCATGGATGAACTGGATCTGAAAGTGGCACTTAAAAACCTGACAGATTCCGAGGTAAAGGAAACCCAGGGTGAAGGTGGAAGCCTGACCAAACGTTATAAACCTGGACGTGAGATAAAAGTCTCTCTCTCTTATCAGTTTTAAATAAAATTTAAGAAATCGTAACAAAACAGTCATCTGCTGCCCCTAGAGTGGGCAGCATCCGAACCCTGTTGGAATATTTGGAATAAAAGGAACAAATGATGAGCAAAGATCTCCTGAAAATGTTGTCCATCGCTGTTGCCGCAGCTTCTTTGGCCGCTTGTGGTAGCAGTGACAGCGACAATGACAACGATAACGACAATGATGATACTGGTTCTGATGAAATCAGCTACAACACCAGCGCCAACCCATCATTTTCTTTTGACCAGACTACCTACGTCGGTGCGGTAGATCCTTCTGCATCTGAAGAGTGGTACGGTTTCGCCATGGCTGGTTCTTACCCGGCTGCTGCTACAAACATCGATACTTCTTCAAGCGCTGCAGGCACTTTCTCTGCTGATGTTACCTTTGCTCCAAGCATGGATGGCATCACCGCCGCTTCTTCATGTCCTGCTCTGGACGGTAACTCAGCGCTGACGATCGAACAGGATGGAACTGTTGTCGTTGATGGTCAGACTTTCCCTGTTTGTACCATAGAAGGTACTTTCACTGCCGATGCTGAACTGACCAACACAGTCGTCTGGTCGATGGTTGATCGTGTGAACGTAGGTAACGGTAATGGTCTGCAAACTGTTGATACTACATTTGCAGATACTGACCTGACTATCCAGGCCGGTACTGTGTTCATGAACCAAGCCGGTTCTTCCATGGTTGTTACTCGTGGTTCAACGATCAACGCTGTGGGTACCGCTGCTCAGCCAATCGTTATGTCTGGTATTGAAACAACGACTGATTTCGGTGGCGACACTGAATGGGGTGGTCTGGTTCTGCAGGGTTACGCTTACAACAACAAATGTGGCAACCCAGAAACTGAAAGCGTGTGTAACGTTTCCGGTGAAGGTGCCGCTGGGTACTTCGGTGGTTTCGACAACTCTGACAGCTCTGGTGCTCTGGAATATGTGATCGTTACTGAAGCAGGTCTGGAAATCGCTAACGGTGATGAACTGAACGGTATCGGTTTCATGGCTGTCGGTTACAACACAACTGTGAGCCATGTACAGGTTCATGGTAATAAGGATGACGGTGTTGAATTCTTCGGTGGTGCTGTAGATGCCACTTACCTGGTGCTGACAGGCAACCAGGATGATGATATCGACTGGGATGAAGGTTACGTTGGTAATATCCAGCACGCTCTGGTCGTCAAATACCAGAACCAGGACAGCAATGGTAACCATGTTTTCGAACTGGATACTGCTGGTGATGCTGATGAGTCTCTGTATCAGGAATCGAACCCTACTGTGGCTAACGTTACTGCGATTGTAGACCTGAGCACTGCCACTTACGGTGCTGGTAATATCGGTAGCGGTATCCATCTGAAAGCCGGTTCTGAAGGTCGTTTCTTCAACAGCTTGCTGGTAGGTGATGTTGCTAACTGTGTATACCTGAACGATAGCACGGTTGAAACTACTGTAGCCGGTGAAAACAGTGGTGTGATTGATTCTGCATTCCAGAACATCCACTGTGGTACGGTCAACACGCTGGAAAACAATGGCACCTTCACTCTGGATAGCCTGGTTACCCTGTCTTCAGTAACACTGAACGACATGCTGGCTGAAACAGCTATCGGCGCTGTATCGGCTACGATCGCTTCTGCTGAAGTAGATGGCACTGCAGACTGATTTGACTGTCTGAAACAGACAAATCCAAACGGCGCCTTCGGGCGCCGTTTTTGTTGGTGTTGCTCACGTTATTGTCATCTATCACCGTCATAATTAGCATCAACACAAGATAGAGCGCGGCGCGCAAGCAATGTAACAGAAGTGTCATGTTGCTTGAGTAGTCTGCGCACTCAAATTGGGGAGTCTGTTTTTATAACAGGCATCACGGAGTCTATACGGGTAATACATATGCCAATGCAACTGCGAACTCGAAATATTCTGGCCGCAGCCATACTCAGCGCCGGTGTTGTGTTTGGCGCTACGGCCGCTGATGTCAACACGGCGATCGACAAGGGTGTCAACCGCGTCAGTAACGCGCAGGCGTCTCAGCAAAAAATCGATTCCATCGATAGCAGCATTCGTGCGGCAGAGCGTGAATATCGTGGTGTCGTCAAGGAATCCGATGGTCTGAAAGTATACATCGAGCAACTCGACAAGCAGCTTGCCGCTCAGGAAGAAGAGCTGGCTGGTATTGAAGAAAGCATTGAACAGGTCACACTGGTTGAGCGTCAGGTAACACCTTTGATGCTACGTATGATTGATTCGATTGATCAGTTTGTACAAGCCGATGTACCGTTTCTGCTTGAAGAACGCACTGGGCGTGTCAACGCGCTGAAAGCCTTGATGGGACGTTCCGACGTCACCGTGGCAGAAAAATACCGCAAGGTGATGGAAGCCTACCAGGCTGAAATCGATTATGGCCGTACCATCGAATCGTTCCGGGGCACCCTGGAAGGCCGTGAAGTGGACTTCTTGCGGGTTGGTCGTATTTCCCTGATGTATCAGTCTCTGGATGGCAACGTTCTGGGCGTCTGGAACAGCGCCGCAAAAGCCTGGGAAACACTGGACCCATCGATGAAAAGCAAGCTGATGGCAGGTATCCGTATTGCACGTGAGCAAGCGGCTCCCAGCCTGATCAAAGTACCTGTTGCAGCAGCTCAGGAGGCCAAATAATGAAATTCAAGGCACTATTACTGTCAGCTACGCTGGCTTTGGGTATCAACACCGCAGTGGCTGCTGAAGCCGTTTCTGTTGATTCCCTGTTGAATCTGGTGAAGCAGGGACAGGCCCGGGACAATCAGGAATTTCAACAACGCCTCAAGCGTTTTAATTCCGACAAGGCTACCCAGGAAAAAATGCTGGCCGATGCCCGTAAAGAACGTAACAACCTGCTGAAAGACAGCGAAACCAAGGAAAACAAATTTCAGACCAACGAAACCACGGTGGCAGAAGCACAAGAGCGTCTGACCAACCGCATGGGTTCGTTGAAAGAATTGTTTGGTGTACTGCAGCAAGTGGCGGGTGATACCAAGTCGATTTTTGAAGGATCGGTTATCAGCTCTGAGCTGCCAGGCCGTGATGCTTTCCTGAAAGACCTGATCATTACTGCCGGTTCATCTTCCAAGCTGCCATCCATCGAACAGCTGGAACAGCTGTGGTTCGAGATGCAGCGTGAAATGACTTATAGCGGTCGTGTTGCCAAATACAACGCAGATGTTGTTATCCCCAGTGGTGAAACGGTACAGAAAGACGTTATCCGTGTGGGTGGGTTCAACGTTGTGTCCGGTGGCAAATACCTGAACTGGGATCTGGAAGCCGGTCGTCTGGTCGAATTGGACAAGCAACCTGGTGGACGTTACACCGACCCGGCTACCGAACTGGCTGCTGCTTCAGGTACCGACCTGACCAGCTTCTGGATTGACCCGTCACGTGGCCAATTGCTGAAAATCATGGGCCAATCACCAGAACTGGGCGATCGTGTCGACCAGGGTGGTGTTGTGGGTTACATCATTATTGCACTGGGTGGCATTGGTATCCTGCTGGCGATTTGGCGGATGCTGGTGTTGATGCTTGAAAGCGGTCGTATCCGCAAGCAAATGGCTACTGAAACCCCGAGTGATAATAACGCTCTGGGTCGCGTGATGGCGGTTTTCCAGGCCAATAAAGATGCCGATATCGAAACACTGGAATTGCACCTGGGTGAGGCCATTTCGGCTGAAATACCGAAGCTGACCCGTGCTATTGGCTGGATCAAGATTATCTCTGTAGTAGCACCGCTGCTGGGTCTGCTGGGTACGGTGACCGGTATGATCGATGTGTTTGAAACCATGTCGCTGTTTGGTACCGGTGATCCGAAACTGATGGCTGGTGGTATTTCCCAGGCACTGGTTACGACGGTTCTGGGTCTGGTGGCTGCAATTCCTTGTGTGTTCTTGCACACACTCACCAACAACCGCAGTCGCGAGTTGATGATGATTCTGGAAGAGCGGGCGACAGGGATCCTGGCGCGCCAGTCCGAACAACAACACGCTAAAGCGGCGTAATCTCATGTTGGGTGAACTGTACGAACCCGTTTACCTGTTCATGGAGCGTGGAGGCGATGTCCTCTACGCCATCTGTGGGCTGGTTTTTATTCTGTGGTTGTTGGTTCTTGAGCGTGTTGGCTACTTCCTGTTTGTTTATCGGACGTCGCTGACGTCGGCGATAAGCGAATGGGAAGGGCGCAACGAACGTCGCTCCTGGGCAGCGCACCAGATCCGCCAGGATCTGATCAGTCAGCTGTCTTTTGAACTTTCTGCCAATATGAGCACTATCAAAATGTTGATCGGCCTTGCACCGCTGTTCGGGTTGCTGGGTACTGTCAGTGGCATGATCGAGGTATTTGACGTGATGGCGTATCTGGGCAATGGCAGTCCCAAGGCCATGGCATCCGGTATCTCCAAAGCGACGATTCCGACCATGGCAGGTATGGTAGGTGCTATTACCGGTGTGTTTGCTCAGTCCTTGCTGGATCGCTATATCAAGCGTGAAAAGATCCGCATTGAAGACAAGCTGACCTTCGATCACTAATTCAAGAGAAGATTGCTATGAGACGCGGTTTTTCAAATTTGACCCCACAGGCTGAAGAGGGCGAGATCGACATTACTCCCATGCTGGACGTAGTGTTTATCATGCTGATCTTTTTCATCGTGACGGCTTCTTTCGTGAAAGAATCCGGTATCGAAGTCAATCGTCCGGATGCCAGTACATCCAACGCCAAACCACGGGCGAATATCCTGATTGCCATCAATGACCTTGGCGAAATCTGGATTAACAAGCGCCGGGTTGATGAAAGCCAGGTACGGGCCAACATCGAACGGATGCACGCTGAAAACCCACAGGGTACGGTGGTGATTCAGGCAGACGAAGAAGCCAAGACCAAGCAGTTGGTCGCAGTGATGGATGCTGCTCGGGCCGCCGGGGTATATGACGTATCTCTGGCAACAGAGGAGCGCTAGGTATGTTCCTGACCCTGCTACGCTTTGGTGCAGCCCTGGCCGTTGCAGCGGTTGCGACCTTTGCCGTTTTCTGGATGATGCAGAGCCTGATCAGTACTGGCGGCTCTGTACTTAACGAGAATGATTTTGGCCGCATCGAAAGCTTTGTCATGAGCAAGCCGGATGATGAGGTGCAAACCAAGGAACGCAAACCGCGCAAGCCACCGGCTGCAGCAAAAGAGCCGCCCAAGCCGGATATGCCCAAGCCCCAGATTGCCAAGGCATCAACCGATGGGTTTGATGTTGGCGGATTTGATATGGGTGCCGAGCTGAGCGTTGATGCCGGGTTGTCTGGTGGTTCCGGCGATGGTGATTTCTTGCCAATCGTCAAAGTGGCCCCTAACTATCCACGTCGTGCGGCACAGAAAGGTATCGAGGGCTATGTGGTGGTTGAATTTACGGTAACCAGTCTGGGTACCGTGATTGACCCTGTCGTGATTGAAGCCGCGCCACCGAATATCTTTGATCGTGAGGCGATGGCGGCAGTGAAGAAATTCAAATACAAGCCCAAGGTGGAAGATGGAAAAGCGGTTGCCGTCACCGGTGTTCGTAACATTATTCGCTTTGAACTTGAGAAAAACGGCAGATAACCGGAGGTAGCATGAAAAAGCCAATTGCCTTGTTGAGTGCCGGCCTGATGGTATGCTCGCTGTCTTTTATCAGTGTGGGTGCCGTCAGTGTTCAGGCGGCAGAGCAGTCCAGCGCTGAATCCAGCAAAAAACGTGTGCGTCGCTCCGCGACCATGCGTCCGGTTATTTACAAGAAACTGGACGGCGCACGTGAGCTGGCTGATGCCAAGAAATATCAGGATGCGTTGAAAGAACTGCAGTCGCTGGAGAAACGCAGACGTAACTCCTATGAGACCGCCATGACGCATAACATGTATGCGTATGTGTATTTCAATCAGGAAAAATACAAGTCAGCGGCTGCCGCTTATGAACAGGTTTTATCCGTTGGCAACATTCCGGAAAGTCTGGAACAAACCACGCTGTACAGCCTGTCGAAGTTGTACTTGATTCAGGAGGACTACAAAAAAGCACTGGTTCCTCTGAACAAGTGGTTCGGGATCGTCGAGTCTGCGAATGCAGAGTCCTTTGTCCTGCGGGCGCAGATTTATTTCCAGATCGAGCAATACAGCAAGGCGTTGCCGGATGTGAAGAAGGCCATCGCCATGACCAAGGAAACGGGCAAGATGCCCCGTGAAAACTGGTTGATGCTGGAGCGGGCTGTGTATTACCAGAACAAGGACTTCAAAAACCTGGCCCGGTGTCTGCAAGACCTCGCGACCTTGTATCCGAAATCTCAATACTGGGTGCAACTTGCGGCCGTTTACAGTGAGCTGAACCAACCGAAGAAAGAGCTGGCAACACTGGAAACCGCTTTTGAGCAGGGCATGTTGACCAAGGAAAGTGAGCTGGTGAATTATGCACAAGCGCTGCTGGGTCAGGATATTCCTTACAAGGCCGCCAGTATTCTGACTTCAGGGATGGAAAAAGGCGTGATCAAGGAAAGCGCTCGCAGCTTGTCGTTACTGGGTGATGCCTGGATGCTGGCGAAAGAATACGATCAGGCCATTGGTGTGATGACCAAGGCAGCGGATCTGTCGCACAAGGGCAGTGATTATTTCAAGCTGGCGCAGATTCATACTGAGCGTCAGGAATGGAATCTTGCCCTCAGCAACGTCAAGTTGGCTATCGCACAAGGCGACTTGACGCAGCCACATTCGGCGCTGATTCTGCAGGGATTGATCCTGTTTAATCTCGATGAGTTAACGGCGGCCAAAGGCACGTTTGTTAAAGCCCGGGGTTATGACGCGGCAACCAAGACTGCCGATCAGTGGATCAAATATATCGAAGACGAAGAACAGCGTCGGGCATATATGGCCGCTTCATCCTGATAGCAACAGCAATAGACACAAAAAAACCGCTCTTGTAGCGGTTTTTTTGTGTCTGTTTATCGGCATCGTCTTATCGGCATCGTCTTATCGGCATCGTCTTATCGGCATCGTCTTATCGGCATCGTCTTATCGGCATCGTCCGCATCCAGTCATGACTCCAGAATAGAGACCAGCTCTCTGGCTTTGTTTAACGCCGGGCTGATGCTTTCTGCCTCCAGGATACTGTCGGGGCGATAGATCAACAAAAACCCGTCGCTCAGTTCAATATTGATCGAGTCATGCTGCTCCAGCCACTGACAGAGATCGCCGTTCAGTTTGATACGGATGGCATGAGGCTTGATCGCTGAGATTTTCCACTGCTGTAATGTAGGCGGCAATTCGGCGCTGGCCAGCGGGATGCAGCGGTCTGGCATTGGGTCAACAAACTGGTCGCGGGAGTAGGCGCCGGGGTTGTAAGGGCTGGCCCGGAATCTCCCCACATGCTGGTGTTTGCATTCGATCAGCAGCAGCGTTTGCTGGGAGATACCATGAGCCGTAATCATCGGATAATCGAAAATCTTGTAGGCTCGTTGCTGCCAGTCTCCGCGCAGCTGGTGGCGGCCATGGCGAATCTGGCTCTGGTGGAACAGCTCAAAGCCTGCTGCCCTGAGTTCCCGATCCAGCGCCGCATATCCCTGATACTCTGCTTCCAGATGTGGTGCCAGTTGACGGCGTGATTTCCCTGCGGCGTTTTGTGTCAGATACAAGAGCGCCCCCAAAGTGCCTGCCAGCAAGAACACAATCAGCACAGATAAGACAATGGTCATAACAGATTCGTTTTGGCTCGTATTTCCGTGGAGTGTACCATCTCACCGGTCTACCCGAGCTGGAATGATCCGGCCGGTCTCCAGTCCAAAGGAATCGAGTGTGAGTACATCCTCCGACGTTACATTCAAAACACTGTCTGCCCGGGGTGGCTTCAAGATAGGCTTGGTGAGTCTGACTCGCGCCAAGTCGATGAATGCCTTGACCCGGGAGATGATTCAGGCCATTGGTCGTCGCCTGGCCCGCTGGCAACAGAGCAAGCGTATTGTTGCCGTGGTGATTCAGGGAGAAGGGCGCTGTTTCTGCAGTGGTGGCGATATTCGTCAGTTGTACGACGGTATTGCCGATGGCGATGAAACAGGGCTCAAACAAGCGGATCAGTTTTTTGAGCTGGAATACAAAACCAATATCCAGCTGCACCGTTTTACCAAACCACTGATCGCCTGGGGCCATGGTTATGTGATGGGCGGCGGGCTGGGATTATTCCTGACGGCCAATCATCGTATTGGCACTACCTCAATGCAGCTGGCCTGGCCGGAAGTGCGTATCGGCTTGTTTCCGGATGTACTGGGAAGCTGGTATTTATCCCGTATTGAACCGGCGTTGGGGTATTGGATGGGGCTGACCGGGATGCCGATCAATTCGACCGATGCGCTGTCGCAACGCCTGATTGACTACCAGATGGCCGATGGTGACCTGGAACCCTTGATCGGGCAACTACGTCGCCTGGACTGGACGGAACGCACACCGGATAACCAGCTGTTGGTGCGGCATTTGTTGGGTAACTGGTCAACGCCGGCGGCAGCAGACAAGCCTGAGAGTGACTGGTTACGTACCGGAGCGACGATCACCGAGATGATGGCCCCGGTTATCCAGCAAGGACTTGTGGCACTGCCTGCCGCTGATGCGGATCAGGATGCCTGGGTTCAGCGTGGGTTGAACCAGCATCATGCAGGTTGTCCAGCCACGGCCCGATTGCTGGTTGCCCAGTTGGCGCTCGGCAGGCACATGAGTCTGGTTGAAGCAGCCCGGCTGGAGCTGGTTATGGCCTGGCAGGCATGTCGTCACCCGGATCTGGTGGCAGGTATCCGGGCGTTACTGATTGACCGGGGAGCGCTGCCGCAGTGGCAGCATGCGACTCCTGCCAGTGTGCCGGATCAGTGGGTCAAAGCCTTGATGACATCGCCCTGGAAGCGTGATGAGCACCCGTTCGCTAATTTGTAGCGTGCAACGGGTGCCTTGACTTCGAGAGTGACGTGTTACTCCGCGGTTGCTGGACTGATAGCAAAAGGCAGTGGGGTAACCGTGATTGGCGTTCCATCGTCAAGAGTTAGAGGTTCTTCTGGTTCACCGTTCAAAACCAGTAAACCACCGGTACCGTGCCAGCTGGCCACTTCGCCAACCGCTTTGATACTGGTCTTGACCGGGCTGAGCAAATCCGGAGTGGCTTCGTCCGCGCAGGTCGCTTTGACCAGTTGCTTCTTGGCTTTACCCAGATACTGCACTCGGGCGACTACTTCCTGCCCGGTGTAACAGCCTTTTTTGAAATTGACGCCATCCAGCTTGTCCCAAGCGATATGCTGCGGAATCCAGTGTTCAACACTTTTTTGAGTGACCCATACCAGCCCGGCCTGAATATCCTGCTGCTGCCATTCCGCCTGCGCTAATGGTGTGCTGTCCGGTGTTGTAGGGGCGGTATCCGCCCAGCATTCAATCCTGCCATCCGGCCAGTTCAGCAGTAGAGCATCGTGCTGTTTTTGCAGTGTGCGTTCGCTAACCGCAGCAGGTACGGATGTTTGATAGCCGAAGATGGCCGTTGACAAGGGAGTCAGTGACACCTTGTAAAAGACGGCATACTTGCTGAGGTGGCGCTGGAATAACTCCGTTACATCCGTCGCGAGCCGAAATATAAAGCGGTCATCCGTATGTGCCAGCATAAAGTTGGTCACCATACGGCCTTTGGCGTTACAGCAAGCGCCAAGGGTCCACTGGCCATCGGCCAGCCCGGTTACGTCACAGGTCAGTTGGCCTTGCAGTAGTCGGGCCGCATCCGGGCCGGTCACTTCCAGTAATGAAAAGTCTGACAAGCGGTTGTCTGTTGCTATTGGTGTAGTCGAGATCGTGTTCATAAATTCCTCCTTTCAGCCAGTGTACTCCGGTTTGTATTCGGGGTGCATGATTCGCATTCAATCTCTGTATGGCTGTCGCCTGAGTAAGTGACGGGGATGGTGTTGTTTTTGGTGTGCGTTGCAGGTTCAAGGATGGGGTGGCGCTGGTATACTGGCGCCATTGAACAGGAGAGTAATGTGATCGACGAAACTGAAGTTAAACGTCTGTGGTGGCACAGCCGTCGCGGGATGCTGGAACTGGACGTATTGCTGGTGCCCTTTGTTGAAAAAGCCTATCGCACCCTGGAGCGTGAAGACCAGTTGCGTTATCAGGCGCTGATTGATCATGAAGACACGGATTTGTTTGCCTGGTTTCTGGAGCGGGTGATTCCGGATGATCCGGAAATGCACAAAATAGTGGTGCGGGTACTGGAGCATGCACGCAACCCCTGAGCTGTTGTGGCGGTTGCATTCCAGCTTCTGGCAAACCGTCCTGGATGTGCTGGCCTTGCTGACACTCTGCTCGCTGCTGCTGGTGTATCAGTATGGCGTGTGGCTGGCGTTGTCCGCGGGTCTGTTGGTATTGGCCATATACGCTGTCTGGTATGGCAAACAGGATCCGGTGGTTGGCTTGCAGAGGCTCGGCGTTACGGATGAGTCCGCCAGTATTCCTCATTGGCGACTGATCCATCGCAGTGGCCATACCCGAATGGTACGTTGGCGGGCAGGGAGTGTCCGGCGCAGCCATCTGCTGATCTTGCGTTATTCTGTCTGGCCCTGGCAGGGGCTGGTACTGCGCCGTTGTAATTTTGACTCGGAGCAGCACTTCAAGGCGCTGCAACGGGTGCTGTACAGCGAACTGTAAATCGCCACGGTTGGTTCTTGTGTAACGCTACAGCTCACCCAGTTCTCGTAAATGTTTGGCAGTGACGACGGTATCAAAGGCTCTTGGCAGTGGCTCTGGATAATCCCGGCTGTAATGTAGCCCCCGGCTTTCACGGCGCAACAGGGCTGAGCGGATGATGATATCGGCGACATCGACCAGGTTACGTAATTCCAGCAAGTCGGCGGTAACCAAGTGGTTGCTGTAAAACTCCTGGATTTCCTGTCGCAACAGTTGCACGCGGTGTTTGGCGCGTAACAGGCGTTTGGTGGTACGAACAATCCCGACGTAATCCCACATGAAACGCCGCAATTCATCCCAGTTGTGGGCAATCACGACGTCTTCATCGGAATCAGTCACCAGGCTGGCATCCCAGGCCGGTACATCCGGAATATCCGGTACCGAGTTCAGGCTTTCAATAATATGGGTAGCCGCTGAACGGGCGTAGACCAGACATTCGAGCAAAGAGTTGCTGGCCAGACGGTTGGCACCGTGCAATCCGGTACAGGCCGTTTCGCCAATGGCATACAGACCGTCGATATCAGTGCGGCCAAAATGGTCGGTGACGACGCCTCCACAGGTATAGTGCGAGGCCGGTACAATCGGAATGGGTTCATTCAGGATGTCGATGCCGAGTTCGAGGCAACGTTCCAGAATGGTGGGGAAGTGCTGGCGAATAAAGTCGTCCGGCTTGTGGCTGATATCCAGATACAGACAGTTAGCTCCGAGGCGTTTCATTTCGTGGTCGATGGCACGGGCAACGATATCCCGGGGTGCCAGTTCGCCCCGGGCGTCAAAACGATCCATAAAGCGGCTGCCATCGGGCAGTAACAGCTTGCCGCCTTCACCCCGTACCGCTTCACTGATCAGGAAGGATGTGGCGACCGGATGGTACAGACAGGTGGGATGAAACTGGTTGAATTCCATGTTGGCGATACGGCAACCAGCGCGCCATGCCATGGCAATGCCATCCCCCGAGGCAATATCCGGGTTGGTGGTGTACAAATACACTTTGCTGGCACCACCAGTGGCCAGCACGGTGGCCCTGGCGGTAATGGCGGCAACCTTGCGAGTGTCCTTGTCGAGGAAATAAGCCCCGATACAGGCTTGGCCATCAAGTCCGAGCTTGTCTCGAGTAATCAGGTCAACGGCGATATACTGGTGTAACAGATGCAGGTTGGGTTGCTCTCTGGCACGCTCGATCAGTGTGTCGGAGATGGCCAGCCCGGTGGCATCGGCGGCGTGGATAATACGGCGGGCGCTGTGACCGCCTTCCCGGGTCAGGTGGAAACGCTGATCGCCTCCCTGTTCGGCAATACCGTCCAGGGTGAAGGGCACACCGCTATCGATCAGCCACTGGATGGCAGAGGCTGAGTTTTCTACCGTAAAGCGCACGGCAGATTCGTTACAGAGTCCGGCACCGGCAATCAGGGTATCAGAGACGTGGGCGTCGACACTGTCGGTGGCGTCGAGTACGCCAGCCACGCCCCCTTGTGCCCAGCGTGTTGAGCCGCTGTCCAGTTGGTCTTTGCTGATCACTGCCACTTGCAGGTGAGAAGGTAATGATAACGCCAGTGTCAGGCCAGCCGCTCCGCTGCCAATGATGAGGACGTCGAAGGTCAGTTGTTCGCTCATGGTCATCTGATTTCTGTTAACGATAGGGGTTTATAATGCCAGCCAAAGCGCTGACAGAATACGTGTCAGGGAAATATTCCTGAACTTTTCGCTCGGCGCCCAGTCTTCCATTTACAGCCACAGTGGAGGCCCGTACAGTGACCAGCGCAGCAATTTTGACAAAACAGCCCAAGAAGGCGTCGGAACAAGGCATGACAGATCATCAAAATACGGACCGGCAACTGGTCGCAAGGGTTCAGAAAGGTGATCGTCGCGCCTTTGACTTGCTGGTGCTCAAATATCAGCATCGTATCCTGTCTTTGGTTGGACGTTTTGTGTCCGATTTTGCTGAAGCACAGGATGTTACCCAGGAAGCGTTTGTGAAAGCCTACAAGGCTTTGCCCAATTTTCGCGGTGACAGTGCGTTCTATACCTGGATGTATCGGATCGCTGTAAACACTGCCAAAAATCATCTGGTCAGCCGTGGTCGGAAGACACCGACCCATGACATCGATCCGGATGATGCCGAATTTTTCGGCGATTATAGCCCTATGCGTGATATCGAAACACCGGATGGGTTGTTGCAACGGGACCAGTTGCGCGACGTGGTGTTTGGCGCCATTGAGGCATTACCCGATGATCTGCGTATGGCCATCACATTGAGGGAAATGGACGGACTCAGCTATGAAGAAATTGCTGAAGCAATGGATTGTCCAATTGGTACGGTTCGCTCCCGGATTTTCCGGGCTCGTGAAGCGATAGACAAGAAAATGCAGCCATTGCTTATGGCCACTGCGTGACGGTCTGGAAGGTAACAATAATGAACGATCGTATGAATGAATCTATCTCGGCCCTGGTTGACGGAGAAGCCGATGAACTTGAAGTTCGTCGGGCTTTGAACCAGCTTGAACAGGATGAAGAACTGCGTGAGCGCTGGAGCCGCTATCAGCTGATGGGCGCGCTGATGCGCGAAGAACCGGCCACTACGGTCGACTTGTCTCGCGGTATCATGCAAGCCATTTCAGGTGAGCCGATGGATGAAGTACCGGCCCGACAAACCGCTGCTCATGAGCCGGTTCCGGCTGTCGACGTTGCGGAAACCGAACACAGCCATTCATGGCGTAAACGCAGTGGCTGGATTGCTTCTGGTGCCGTGGCTGCCTCGGTAACTCTGGCGGTATTGATGAGTGTCCGGGTGATGGATGGCGCAAGCTCGGTGCAACCGGTTTCTGTTGCGGCGGTGGATACACCCAGCCTGAATGTACAGAGTGCTGAAAGCAAGATGGTGGCGGGATCGGATATTGCCACAGACTCAGCCCCGACGCTTGAAAGTGGTTTTGGTCTGAACGGCAGCAATATCAGCCTGGTTTCCATGGATGCCGGCGAGCTTTCCGACACACTGACAGAAGAGCAGTTAAGCTCTGCCCAAAGCCGATTGCATGAATATGTGATGCAGCACAGTGAGCACGCGGCACTGAATACTGGCAGAGGACTGATGCCATTTGCCCGGGTTACCAGCTTTGAACAAGGCGGAGATGCCCAGCAGTGAGAGCCGCCTGGTGTGTTCTGACCCTGGGGCTGGCGCTGGTTAATCCCGTTAATGCCAGTCCGGCAGGTTCGGATAACCAGATTACCGATAACGCTATAGCCTCAGTACATGCCTCCGGTCCGAGACAGTGGCTGGCCCGCATGTCTCACGCCATCAAGGAAGTCAACTACCAGGGGGTACTGGTATTCGGCAATGACCGGCTCTGGCACACCATGGCCATCAGTCATGCGATGGTCGATGGTGTTGAATATGAAAAAATCTCTCATCTGACCGGCCACCCCCGGGAAATCATCCGGGTCGGACAGGACGTCAGTTGTACCCACCCGGATGATCAGGCATTACGGATGTATGATCAGACCGCCAATCTGTTGTCTGGCATTGACCCGGATCTTCCGGCCCTGGGGTCCTACTACCAGATTCGACAAGCCCGATCCGAAAGAATTGCTGGCCGGGATGCCTTGCAAATCCAGGTAGTGCCGAATGATACTTTCCGTTTTGGCCAGAACCTCTGGCTGGATAAAGAAACCGGTTTGTTGTTACGATCGGATCTGGTTGACCAGTCGCGCCAGGTGATCGAGCGTTATCAGTTCGCCGAGATCCGTATTGGCCAGAGCATTCCATCCACCGAGTTTGATGCACCGCCAGACAGTCATCAGTATGTCTCTCATTTTGGGGCTTCAGCGGCGACGGCGTTAATCCAGCATCAGCAAGATTGGTATCCGGACTGGGTACCCCCTGGTTTTACCCGGTCAACGGAGTCCGATGCGACAGCGGGTGCAGCGTTATTGTACAGTGACGGTTTGTCAGCCTTTACCTTGTTTGTTGACCAGGTTGAGCAGGACTCCATGCCGGATATGAGCCGGCGCTGGGGCGCAACGGCGGCGGTGGTACGGCATCAGCGTGCTGGCGAACGCAGAATGAGGATTACAGTTGTTGGCGAGTTGCCGATGGCAACGGCCAAGCGTATTGCTTTGTCGGTACGTTATGCGGGTAATCATCCGATTTCAGAGAGGTAACCATCCATGCCACGTGAAATGGTTGAAGTAAAAGAAGTCGCAAACGGCGGCGTCTGGGTTGAAGGTCTGCAACAGAGCGCTTGTGGCAGTTGTAATTCACGGGCGGGCTGTGGTCAGGCGACACTTAGCAGTATGGGCAAGCCAATACGACTGTGGGTTGCCACAGAATACGTGTTGGAACCCGGTCAGCAAGTGGTGCTGGATCTGCCGTCTGGCAGTCTGGCTGCCAGTGCAGCGACGCTGTATGGCGTGCCACTGGTGGGATTGATTCTGGGAGCTGCGGCTGGCCAGACTTCTGGCGGTGATGTCGCTGCCTTGGTGGTCGGCGTTCTGGGGCTGGCAGGAGGCTTGTTACTGGCGCGTTATATTGCCAATCTGAAACGCCAGCAATGGCTGCCGGCAATTGTTTCTGTGTGTTCGGAATTCTAGCCACAAAATCGACTCTATAATCTCTGCTTGTTACGTTGGTTCACCATTCCCTTGGTGTTAATCATGATCTCGTATTGCCGTTAAAAAGGGTTATCTATGACCAGGATATTCAAATTACTGTTTCCCGTTGTGTTATTGCTGGCATCTGCAGTGCACGCCAGTCTGCCGGATTTTCGTGATCTGGTGAAAGAAGCGTCACCGGCAGTGGTGAATATCAGTACGATACAGCATGTCAGTAGCGGATCCAGCAGTTCGTATCAGCAACGTTATGGCCTGCCGGAAGATGTTCCGGAAATATTCCGGCACTTTTTTGGCGTGCCGTCGCCTTCCCCTCGTGGAGAGCAGGAAAAAACATCTTTGGGCTCCGGTTTTATCGTGTCGCACGATGGGTATATTCTGACGAATAACCATGTGATTCAGGATGCCGACGAAATTATCGTGCGGCTCAACGACCGGCGCGAACTGGAAGCCAAACTGATCGGGGCCGACAAGAGTTCCGATCTGGCTTTGCTCAAGGTTGAAGCCGATGATCTGCCTATCGTCAGGATGGGAGACTCCGACGCTCTGGATGTGGGGGAATGGGTGGTGGCTATTGGCTCGCCGTTCGGTTTTGACTATTCCGTAACCGCGGGGATTGTCAGCGCCAAAGGACGCAGTTTGCCAAACGAAAACTACGTGCCGTTTATCCAGACCGACGTGGCGATCAATCCGGGTAACTCCGGTGGGCCATTGTTTAACCTGGATGGCAAGGTAGTGGGTATTAACTCTCAGATTTACACGCGTTCCGGTGGGTTTATGGGGGTGTCGTTCGCCATTCCGATTAACGTCGCCATGGATGTGGCGGATCAGCTAAAAGAAAGTGGCGCCGTAAGTCGTGGCTGGCTGGGTGTCGTGATACAGGAAGTCAGCAAGGATCTGGCAGAATCGTTTGGCCTGGAGAAAGCCGCGGGTGCACTGGTTGCCCAGGTGGTACCAGACAGTCCTGCAGAGCAAGCCGGATTGAAAAATGGCGATATTATTACCCGTTTTAATGGCGAAACCATTTACCTGTCATCAGATTTGCCGCATCAGGTCGGGCGGGTTCGTCCCGGTACTGAGGTCCGTATTGATCTGGTTCGTAATGGCAAACGCAAGCGCCTGAATGTGGAAGTAGGGACGCTGTCGAATGATAAAACACAGACACTGGCATCCAACACGACGCCGGGAGAGTTCAGTAGCGATGCAATCGGGGCGCTGGTTGCCGACTTGAACGACAGCCAGCGTCAGAAACTGGGCTTTGATGGCGTGCTGGTCAAGGCGATCAAGGATGGCCCAGCTGCGGTTTCTGGTTTGATGCCGGGAGATGTAATTACCATGATTTATGGCGAAAGCATTAATAATCTGGATGATTTCAAACGGGTTGTGAGTGAATTGCCAGGGGATCGTAGTGTGCCTATGCGTATTGTACGCCGCGGTTCGGCACTGTTTATTCCACTGCGAGTTCCGAAATAACCTCGCAACCGGGTGCAGATAGCGATACAACAACGGCAACGTCAGGTTGCCGTTGTTGTATCTGCAACCTGGTTGGCGATCCGGGTTGACTCTTTATTAGCCATGTATGACGCTTTCAAGTAAAATCCCGCCCCATTTCTTTTGCTGCCTGGATGTAATTCTGTGAGCCACCTGGACCACATTCGTAACTTTTCCATTATCGCCCACATCGACCATGGCAAATCCACGCTGTCGGATCGGATTATTCAGATCTGTGGCGGGTTGACCAACCGTGAAATGCAGCAGCAAGTGCTCGATTCCATGGATATTGAGCGTGAGCGTGGTATTACCATCAAGGCGCAAAGCGTGACGCTGGATTATGTTGCCAAAAATGGCGAGACCTATCAGCTGAACTTTATTGATACGCCGGGACATGTTGATTTCAGCTACGAAGTGTCACGTTCATTGTTTGCCTGCGAAGGGGCCTTGCTGGTGGTGGATGCTGCCCAGGGGGTTGAAGCCCAGTCGGTTGCCAACTGTTACACCGCCATTGAGCAAGGCCTGGAAGTGCGGCCGGTTCTGAACAAGATGGATTTGCCGCAGGCCGACCCGGACAAGGTTGCCCAGGAAATAGAAGATATTATTGGGCTGGATGCTACTGAAGCGGTACGTTGCAGTGCCAAAAGCGGCCTGAACGTCGAAGATGTACTGGAAGATCTGGTGGCCCATATTCCGCCTCCGGAAGGCAATATTGATGGCCCGCTGCAAGCTCTGATCATTGACTCCTGGTTTGATTCCTACCTTGGCGTTGTGTCTCTGGTACGGGTAAAGAACGGGGTTATGCGTAAAGGCGACAAGATTCGCCTCAAGAGTACCGGCAAGGATCATCTGGTTGATGGGGTGGGCATCTTCACACCCAAGCGCCACGAAAAGAAAGAGCTGCGTACCGGTGAAGTGGGTTATATGGTTGCCGGTATCAAGGACATTCATGGGGCGCCGGTGGGGGATACCATCGTTGGAGCCAAGTTCCCGGATACGGCAGCGTTACCAGGATTCCAGAAGGTCAAACCACAGGTGTATGCCGGTTTATTCCCGGTGAGCTCGGATGACTTTGAAAGCTTCCGCGATGCGTTGGAAAAACTCTCCCTGAACGATGCTTCGCTGTTTCACGAGCCAGAAAATTCTGATGCGCTTGGGTTTGGTTTCCGCTGTGGATTCCTGGGCATGCTGCATATGGAGATTATCCAGGAGCGGCTCGAACGCGAATACGACATGGATCTGATTACCACTGCGCCAACGGTGATTTATCAGGTGGTTACCCAGAAGGGCGATATTCTGGAAGTGGATAACCCGTCCAAGCTGCCAGATATTGGCTCTATCACGGAAATGCGTGAGCCGATTGCTGAAGCCAATATTCTGGTACCACAAGAATATCTGGGTAATGTGATCTCGCTGTGTATCGACAAGCGTGGCGTGCAGCTGGATATGCAATACACCGGCAGCCAGGTAGCATTGAAGTACGAATTGCCAATGGGTGAAGTGGTGATGGACTTCTTTGACCGCCTGAAGTCGGCCAGTCGTGGCTTTGCTTCGCTGGATTATAACTTCAGTCGTTTTGAAGCGGCGCCATTGGTGCGACTGGATGTGCTGGTTAATGGAGAGCGGGTGGATGCGCTGGCAGTGATTATGCACCGTGATAATGTCCGCCGTCGGGGCGCGGCCTTGACCGAAAAAATGAAAGAACTGATTCCCCGGCAGATGTTTGATGTCGCGATTCAGGCGGCGATGGGGAATCAGGTAGTTGCCCGCACCACCATCAAGGCGCTGCGTAAAAACGTGACAGCCAAGTGTTATGGCGGTGACGTCAGTCGCAAGAAAAAGCTGTTGCAGAAGCAAAAAGACGGCAAAAAGCGTATGAAACAAATAGGCAGTGTTGAAATTCCCCAGTCAGCATTTCTGGCTGTTCTCAAGGTGGATGACTAATGAAAAAGCAAGCAGGCATGTCGTTTTACTCTGTCATTATGGTCTTGGTGATGGTTGGTGTGCTGGCCAAAGCGGCCATCGCCGTTATGCCCATGTATTGGGATGACCGCATGTTGCAGCAGGTGCTGGATACCTTGCATAGTTCAAAAACCATCACGGCGACCACGTCGGTCAAAGAAGTACACAAGGTCATGGCAGCGCGTATCAGCTCCAACAACCTGAATATTACTATCGATGACATGGTAGTGATGCGCACCAAAGGCGCAGTGACCATCGACTGGACTTACGAAGTCAAAGAACATTTCATGGGCAACCTGTATGTTATTGGCCAATTTACTCATCATGAAGAATTTCAATAAGTGAATGACCCTCTGTTAAAACTTTCCCAGCGCCTGGGCTACACCTTTAAAAATGAACAACTGGTGACTTTGGCGCTTACCCACCGCAGTAAAGGTGGTACCAACAACGAGCGCCTTGAATTTCTGGGTGACTCCATTCTTAATTTTGTTGTTGCTGAAGATCTTTACCAGCGTTTTGATCAGGCTCGTGAAGGCAAACTCAGTCGCTTGCGTGCCCGCATGGTCAAGGGTAAAACCCTGGCCGACCTGGCTCGTGAATTCGACCTGGGAGATTTCCTGATTCTGGGGTCTGGTGAACTGAAAAGTGGTGGACATCGGCGCGAGTCCATTTTGGCGGATACGGTAGAGGCTCTGATTGGTGCCATCTATCTGGACGCTGGCCTGGATGCTGCGCGTCGCTGTATTCTGAGCTGGTATCAGACCCGGCTGGATGAACTGTCTCTGGAAGACCCGATCAAGGACCCCAAAACCCGCTTGCAGGAGTATCAGCAGAGCAAACACTTGCCTCTGCCCAAATACAATGTATTGGCGTTGACGGGGCCAACCAACGAGCAGATATTCAAGGTCGAAGTCCAGATTCAGGATGCCGAACCCCAGGTCGCCGAAGGTGCCAGTCGTCGGGCTGCAGAACAGGCTGCGGCGATGCAAGTACTGACCGAGCTCGGTATCCGAGAGGAAGAAAAATGACACAACGCACCGGGTTTGTTGCCATCGTCGGTCGCCCCAATGTGGGCAAGTCGACACTGCTCAATCGTATTCTTGGGCAGAAACTGTCCATTACCTCCCGCAAGCCACAAACCACTCGCCACCAGATTCTGGGTATCAAGACAGAAGAGGATGTGCAGGTGGTATATGTCGATACACCAGGCATACACCTGCATCAGGAAAAAGCCATCAACCGCTATATGAACAAGGCGGCCACAACGGCAGTAAAAGATGTTGATCTGGTTGTTATGGTCGTCGACCGGACGCGCTGGACGGAAGAAGACGACCTGGTATTACAAGCCGTCAGCCAACAGCGGGCGCCGGTGGTGCTGGTGGTCAACAAGGTCGACTTTATCAAGGATAAAGACGAAGAATTGCTGCCGTATCTGCAAACCCTGTCCGAGCGGTATGCCTTCGCCCAGATCGTTCCGCTGAGCGCCAAAACCGGCCGTAACGTCGATCGGCTGGAATCCTTGATCAACAGTTATTTGCCAGAAGCCGGGTATTTTTATCCGGAAGACCAGATTACTGATCGCAGCTCCCGCTTTCTGGCGGCAGAACTGGTGCGCGAAAAAATCATGCGTCAGCTGGGAGATGAGCTTCCTTACGCCATGACGGTTGAAATCGAAGAGTTTACCCACGACGGTCGGCTGGCAGAAATCAGCGCCCTGATTCTGGTCGAACGCTCATCGCAAAAGCGTATTGTGATCGGTGATGCTGGCTCTCGTATCAAACAAATTGGCCAGGATGCCCGTAAGGATATGGAGATTCTGTTCGACTGCAAGGTGATGCTGAACCTGTGGGTCAAGGTCAAAGCCAACTGGTCTGATGATGAGCGTGCCTTGCGTAGTTTGGGTTACGACGACCGCGTCTGATGCAAGCACTGGTGGTGTTACACCGGCAACCGGCCGGAGAATCCGGCTGGCTGCTGTCTGCCCTGTGTGAGCAAGCCGGTTTTCAGCTGTTGCTGGCTCCCCGGCGCAAAACATTACACCTGCACCAGGTTTATCAGGGGGTCTGGCAAGCCGAACAGGATTGGCCCCGATTGGTGCTGGCTGACCCTCAGCAGACGTTTTTCCTGACAGGAGAGGCGCTGTTTTGTACCGCTTACCTGAACGAGCTGTTGTTACGTCTGTTACCTCAGGGTGAATCGTTTCCTGGCTTGTATCAGCGTTATACCCATATCTTGAGGGCGCTGGCCGACGGGCAGGCAGCGGAACCCTGGTTGCGTATGTTTGAGTATCAGCTGCTGTCGGATTTGGGGCTGGGTTTTCATTGGCATCGGGATCAGACTGGCGCTGCAATCCAGGCATCGGCTTATTATGCTTTTGAAGCGCAGGCCGGGTTTGCAGTAACCCGAGATCCTGCTGGTTTCCCCGGCTCGATATTACTGGCGATTCATCAGGGCCAGTTAGGCATAACCGAACTGCGGCTGGCCAAGTGGGTATTGCGGCAGGCGTTATCGGAATGCTTGTCACGGCCGCTAAACAGTCGTCGCTTGTTTGACCTGCCTGGTCATACTGCACAGGTACAGGCACCGGATGCAGGACGCCTCGCTGCTGTTAAATTCCCCGCCGGTGATTTACCCTCTGATTGTCATTGAGCTGTTCAAAGACTGCTTGTTCAGTGACTTATCCCCTATTGATTGAGGAAATTGTTGTGATTAAAAACGGCCGTGTTCTTCTTGGCGTTAATATCGATCATATAGCCACTTTGCGGCAGGCTCGTGGTACCCGTTACCCTGACCCGGTACAGGCTGCTTTTGTGGCTGAGCAGGCCGGTGCCGATGGTATTACCATTCATCCCCGTGAAGACCGTCGTCATATCCAGACCCGCGATGTGTACGTCTTGAAAGAAACTCTGACTACGCGCATGAATCTGGAAATGGCCGTTACCGAAGCCATGTTGCAACTGGCAGAAGAAGTAGAGCCAGAATGTGTTTGTCTTGTGCCAGAAAAGAGAGAAGAACTGACCACGGAAGGTGGCCTGGATGTGGTGGGGCAAGAAGCCCAAATCCGGAAAGCCGTGGCCCGTTTGCAACAGGTCGGCAGTGTGGTGTCCTTGTTTATCGACCCGGATACCGCCCAGATTGACGCTGCGGTTCGCACAGGAGCCCCTGTGATTGAGTTGCACACCGGTCGTTATGCCGATGCCTCTGCCGCTGTGGTTGATGAAGAGCTGCAGCGGATTCAGGAAGCGGCGCGTTATGCTCATGGCTGTGGATTGGTGGTTAATGCCGGACATGGCCTGAACTACCACAATGTGGAGCCAATCGCGGCTATTGCTGAAATCAATGAATTGAATATCGGCCATGGGATTGTTGCCCAGGCGCTGTTTGTTGGTATGGAACGAGCGGTTGCCGAGATGCGTCGCTTGTTGGCTGCTGCTTCAGCGTGATGCCAGACAGCCTGCCCGTTGGCCAGTCAGCGGTGGTTGGTGTCGGCACGGATATCCTTCAGGTGGAGCGTATCGGGCTGGTCTTTCGCCGTAATGGTGAGCGATTGGTGACGCGTATCCTGACGCCGGCGGAGCAGGCCTTGTGGCGACAACGTGGTGGCACGGTGAACTTCCTTGCCAAGCAGTTTGCCGCCAAGGAAGCCCTCGCCAAGGCGCTGGGTACCGGGATTGCCAAAGGAGTGGGGTTCCAGCAGCTGGAGGTGTTGCGGAGTGCTGCAGGGGCACCGCGCGTGTCACTCTACGGCGCGGCCGCCGACCGCTTGCAACAGCTGGGAGGCAAACAGGCCTGGGTCAGCTTGTCGGATGAGGAAGCGCTGGTATTGGCATTTGCGGTGCTGTCCCGTTAATCCAGACAGTGGGTTGGGGTTTCGGTGATTTAATCCCGGTTACTGTTACTGAGGTCGCTGCGCCAGTCGTGCTGATCTGCCCATTGTTGCAGTTTTTCAGCGCTTTCAATCATCGCTCGCAACCGTCCTGGCAAGTGACTGTGTTGTTTGCATTTGAGTGCTGTCTCAAGCGCATCAAGATCATGTCGCAGGGCCGGTATGCCGCAATAACGTGAGGCGCCATGCAGACGGTGCACTGCCGCCTGCAAATCTTCCAGTGCTTCTTCTTCCCACAGTGTGCGGATGTTCATGATCTCTTTGGGTAATGATGTCAGTAGCATTTCCATCATGTCACACGCCAGGCCAGGTTTGCCGCTGGCACAGCGCAAGGCCAGCTCCAGCGAAAACAGACAGGGCTGATCGGTTTGCTCACCTTGCTGTCGGTTATCGGCGCTTGTTTCTGCCGCTGTTTGCATCGGCTCCGTCGGTGGCATATACCCTGTCCAGCGATGAATGCACTGCACCAGCTGATCCATGGAGATCGGTTTGGTTTGATAGTCGTTCATACCATTATTGAGCAGTTGCTGGCGTTCATCGGCCATGGCGTGAGCGGTGAGGGCAATGACAGGAATACTTTGTTTGTTTGGTAACAAACGAATTTTGCGGGTGGCTTCCAGGCCATTCATCCCCGGCATCTGAATATCCATAAACACAAGATCAATAGATTGCTGCTGGATAATCTGGATGGCCTCCTGGCCAGAGGAGGCACCATAAGTGGGTAAGCCAAGCTCTCTCAGTAGTGTGACCACCAAACGTAAATTGGCTTCATTATCGTCGACTGCCAGCACGTGTGGAGGTAGGCCACTGGCCTGGTTGAGTTGATGCAGGGCCGTGGAGGGTTCGTCCTCTACGGACTCACCCTTCAGGATGCTGGCCAGTAGCGCGTGCAGTTTGCGGCTGCTGAATGGCCGGGTCATACAGGCGAATGCACCAATGCGGCGGAACTGATCTTGCTGGTCGTGATCGAGGCTGTCTATCAGGGTAATAATCGGAACATCATAGGGCAGCAGTTGCCGGGTAATTTGCTGGTATAAATTGTTGTTCAGGTGATCATGATCGACGGTGATAATAATGACATCCGGTCGATTGCCTTGAGCCTGTAGCCGTTGCTCCAGTTCCGGGATGGAGGAGCAGGGAGTACCAACCAGTTGCCATTCCTTGAGCAAAATACACAGGTTGCGGTTACTACCCGGATGTTCATCCAGTACCGCGATCTGGCCCGGTTTCAGGCTGCACAGCGGTGGCGGCGGGTTCTGGTCGATATCCGCACTGACGTAAAAACTGAACTCGGACCCCTCGCCTGGTTTGCTACTGACACTGATATCACCATGCATGGACTGCACCAACGCGCGTGAGATAATCAGCCCCAGCCCGGTGCCGCCAAACTGGCGGGCGGTGCTGGCATCGGCCTGGCTAAAAGCACTGAACAAGCGTTTCTGCTGCTCCGCTGACATGCCGATACCGGTATCCTTGATGGTAATACTGATGTTGGCCTGACTGTCGCGCACATTAATCAGACTGATATCAACGGCGACTGAGCCGGACGGGGTGAACTTGATGGCGTTCCCCACCAGGTTGGTCAGCACCTGCTTCAGGCGTAATTCATCGCTGAGCAGTTGGCAGGGGACGTCGTCCGCGATCGAGAGAGACAGTGCCAGCCGTTTGTTGATGGCGTCAGGCGTCAGGGCAATCAGTACATCCTCGGTGAGCTCCCTGAGGTTGACCGGATTGTGCTCGATGATCAACTTGCCTGCTTCGAGTTTGGAAAGGTCGAGAATATCGTTAATGATGCGCATCAGGTCATCGGATGATTTGCGCATCGTGTCGATATAATCACTTTGTCGTTCACTGAGGGTGGTGCGCTCCATCAGTTGTACGTAGCCTTTAATCCCTGTCAGCGGGGTACGTAGTTCATGGCTGACATTGGCAAGGAATTCGGATTTCAGGCGACTGGCTGCTTGAGCCTCTTGCTGGTCGAGCTGTAACTGGCGGTTACGGATTTCAAGGTCATCCATGGTTTCCAGTATGTCGCGCGTTGCTTCTTCGATCTGGCGCTGCTGCTCGACCGCGTTCTGATGCAGACCGGCGGCAAGACTGTTGATCGCACTGGCCATCTCACCCATCTCGCCACCTTCTTCAACCCGCACCCTGACTTCATGTTTGCCTTCTTCCAGTGAGCGGATTGCTTGCAGGATGCTGGTAATGGGGCGGGAAATCAGGCGGCTGATATAAGCTGCCGAGATAAAACCGCAGATCAGCGCAAACAGAATAATCAGTATTGAGGAGGCGGCGTAATGGTAGCGCTGCAGGCGAGTGTTGTTGGATGATAATTCCAGCTCTGCCCATCCCAGTAACTTGGGTTCGGCCACCTGCTCGGCAAAAAACTGGGTGGATACCTGATCCGAAATAACCAGATTCTGTGCCAGTACCGGAGTACGTACCCGTACCGACTCGCTGGTATGCATCAGATGTAATTGACCGCGCTTCAGTGTGGAATCGGACAGCTGGTGGCTGATCATTCGCGGCCCAGCGTGGGCCATCAATTCCATATCCTGGTTATAGATACTGACGGAACGAACGTCGGGCTCTTCCAGCATGTTATTGGCAATATTTTGCAGAATGGCCACATTGCCAATGGTGACGCCATATTCGCAGACCGGCGCCAGCTGTTTGGCCATGGCCAGTGCGCGTTGATCGAGCAAATCATTGAGGTCGCGGAAACGCTGGCTGATAAAATAACCGCCAAGAGTGACAGAGGCGATCAGGACAGGCACCAGCCCCATTAATAACGCGCGCTTTTGAATCTTCCAGGTTTTCATGGTGTTCGCCAGACAACCTGAACCAGCAGGTCGATAAATGAACCTGAAGAGTACTGAGTAATAGCGCTATACGCAATCTTCGAACATCTGCCTGGCGCAGGTTGACGGTAATCACAATGGCTACTTGCATTGGTGCGAAGACAAGTGAGGGCTATATGGAAATCAGTAATTGTTATTAACGAATTATTCAGCCAACACGTACTATATCGCGTATTTGGTTATATGAATAACAGGCAAGGTGACGACGGTGATAAACCAATCCGATTGTAACTACCCAACCATTGCAGATTGCATTGGTCATACGCCGTTGGTACGGCTGCAGCGTATGGGGATCAACAGCAAGGGTAATCAGATACTACTGAAGCTGGAAGGTAATAACCCGGCCGGTTCGGTTAAAGACCGGCCAGCACTGTCGATGATCCGGCTGGCTGAGCAGCAGGGTGATATCCAGCCTGGAGATACACTGATTGAAGCGACCAGCGGTAATACTGGCATTGCGCTGGCGATGGCCGCGGCAATGATGGGGTATCGCATCATTCTTATCATGCCAGACACCAGTACCATGGAGCGGCGCTGGGCCATGCAAGCCTATGGGGCGGAACTGATCCTGGTCAGTAATGGGATGGAAGGCGCTCGTGATCTGGCCCTGGCGATGGAGGCCGAAGGTCAGGGCAAGGTGCTGAACCAGTTTGGCAACCTGGCCAACCCGGAGGCGCATTATGTCGGTACGGGGCCGGAAATCTGGCAGCAGACTGGTGGGCGAGTCACTCATTTTGTCAGCTCGATGGGAACAACCGGTACCATCATGGGCATCTCGCGCTACCTCAAGGAGCAAAACCCGAATGTATGTGTTGTCGGTTTGCAGCCGGCAGATAACGCCTCCATCCCGGGAATCCGGCGTTGGCCGGAAGAGTATTTGCCTACCATTTTTGAGCGGCAGCGGGTCGATCAAATCCTTGATATCGGCCAGCAAGAGGCTGAAAACACCATGCGACAATTGGCCCGGGAAGAAGGCATTTTTTGTGGCGTGTCGTCCGGTGGTGCGGTATACGCTGCGTTGCAGTTGGCGTTACAGCTAGAGGACGCCACGATTGTAGCGATCGTCTGTGACCGGGGTGATCGTTATTTGTCGTCCGGGATTTTTGCGCCCGAGCAGGAATAAACCCGGAAATAGCCACCAATCCGGTCGTGACAGGGCTTCAGGGTTGCAATCCCGCTGAGAGTACCAATACTGTGCGCCGTTACCGCCAGCGGAGCTATATCCAGCTGGCATTTGCTCAGGAGATACGGGTGGCTACGGCAAAAACCTTGCAGCTGAATATAGATAACATGACATCGGATGGACAAGGGGTCGCACGCCTTGGTCGCGATGTCTATTTTGTACCGGGCGCCTTGCCTGGAGAACAGGTGACTGCCCGCCTGGATGGTCGCCGCAAAAAAGTCTGGATGACCAAGCTGACCACGATCGACACCATGTCCCCCGACCGGGTGACACCAGCCTGCCCACACTACCAGCGTTGTGGTGGCTGCGACTTGCAGCATCTGTCATACCCCGCCCAGGTTACTTTCAAGCAGCAACGTGTTGAGCGCGAGTTCAGTCGACAGGGTCTGATCGTGCCTGAATGGACCACACCGATTACCGCGGAACCGTGGGGCTATCGACGCAAGGCCCGCCTGGGCGTGCGTTTCAGTAAAAACAAGCAGCGTAACTTTCTTGGCTTTCGTGAAGCCGCTTCCGAACATCTGACCAATATTGATCGTTGCCCAGTGTTACCAGCCTTACCGGCATTGGATTGGAGTCGTTGGCGTGAGTGTATTTCGACCTTGCAAGGCCGGGATCATATTACCCAGATTGAAGTGGTGGCGGCAGATAGCGCGCTGGCACTGGTGTTCCGCATCCTCAAGCCGCTGTCATTGGCTGACCAGAAAATCTTGTGTGCCCAGGCCGAAGCCTTGACGGGGGATTCGTTATTACAGCTATGGCTGAATCCGGGGCGTGATGAGCCATCGGTGTGCATTTTTCCCGACCAGCCGGTCGATCTGGTTCATTTTGTCGATGAGCAGCCATTAAAAATGCAACTGAGCGACTTTTTTCAGGTCAATGGCCCGGTTAATCGGGCAATGGTGCAACAGGCTTTGGACTGGCTGCAGCCCCAATCTGAGGACGTCATCTGGGATTTGTTTGCCGGACACGGCAATTTCAGTATGCCGCTGGCGCGGCGTAGCCAACAGGTCTGTGCTGTCGAGGTGCAAGAGAGCATGATTGGCAGTTTGCAGCGTCAGGCAGAGTCTCTGGCGCTGTCTTTGCATGCGATTGAAGCCGATTTATCAAATACTGGCGTGCTGGCTCACCTGCCGGCCCCCGACAAAGTGCTGCTGGATCCGCCACGAGCAGGTGCGGCAGCCCTTATGCAAGAATTGAACACCCGTCAGGTATCGCAGGTACTTTACGTGTCTTGTGACGCTGCGACCCTTGCGCGGGACTTGAGTACGCTGGTGGCTGGTGGCTACCAGATAGAAAAGGCAGGAATTATGGATATGTTTCCCCAGACGCATCATGTCGAAACCATGGTGCTGCTCCGCTATAAGGACAAGCGTCGTGGTTAAGGTAAGAGAAGATCTTCCTCTTTGGCACGATGGTTCCCTGGACGCTGAACGCTGGTTGGAGCGGGCCGCCCAGAGATATGAAATCCGCGATCCTGATGTGTTGTTAAAAGCACTGCAGCTGGCCAAGCAGTTGTCCGATGAAGCCATTGCCAACCAGACCTACTGGTCGGTCGACAGTGTGCAGATGGGCATTGAAATGGCTCAACTGTTGATGGATCTGCGACTGGACACCGAATCGCTGGTGGCAGCTATTCTGTACCGTGCGGTACGGGAAGGGCGCTTGTCGCTGCCACGCGTCGAACGTGACTTTGGTGGCACGGTGGCCAAGTTGATTGAAGGCGTGCTGCGCATGGCCGCCATCAGTGCCATTCAGAACTCAACCGATGATGTGGTGCTGGGCCAGCGTGAAGCCCAGGTTGATAACCTGCGCAAAATGCTGGTGGCCATGATTGATGATGTCCGGGTGGCACTGATCAAACTGGCAGAACGCACCTCGGCCATCCGTGCCGTCAAGGATGCACCACCGGACCGGCGTCAGAAAGTGGCCGAAGAAGTGTTTAATATTTATGCGCCACTGGCTCACCGGTTAGGGATTGGTCATCTTAAATGGGAGCTGGAAGACCTGGCGTTTCGCTATCTGCAGCCGGACTCCTATAAACAGATTGCCAGTTTGCTGGATGAAAAACGGATTGCCCGGCAAGACTATATTGAAGATGTCGTGCAGCGCCTGCGGGAAGAATTACTGGATTACGGTATCCGTTGTGATGTGTATGGCCGGGTCAAGCACATCTACAGTATCTGGCGCAAAATGAGCCGCAAGAATCTCGACTTCTCGCAGATCTATGACATTCGGGCTGTCCGGATTCTGGTACCGGAACGACGCGACTGTTACGCCGCTCTCGGCACAGTGCATACGCTCTGGCGTCATATTCCCAATGAATTTGATGACTACATCGCCAACCCGAAAGAAAACGGCTATCGCTCTTTGCATACGGCGGTGATTGGTCCGGAAGGCAAGATTCTGGAAGTGCAGATTCGTACTCATGAAATGCACGAAGACGCCGAGTTGGGAGTCTGCGCCCACTGGCTATACAAGGGCACGGACACCAACGGCAAGGATAACGGCTACGAACAGAAAATTACCTGGCTGCGTCAGGTACTGGAATGGCACGAAGAACTGGATGATCTGCCCGAGCTGGCGCAGGCCTTGCGCAGTGATATCAACCCGGACCGTATCTACGTGTTTACGCCGAGTGGCCATGTGGTGGATTTACCGCCCAATGCGACCCCGGTGGATTTTGCCTATCGGGTACATACCGAAGTGGGTAACAAGTGTCGTGGTGCCAAGGTCAACGGCCGGATTGTGCCCCTGACCTACACCCTTAAAACCGGTGAGCAGATCGAGATTCTGACCCATCCCGACGCCAACCCCAGCCGTGACTGGCTGTATGTCGAATCCGGCTATATCCACACCAACAGAGCCAGAGCCAAGGTGGCGCACTGGTTCAAGTTGCAGGCCAGGGATCAGAACATCGAAGAAGGCCGTGCGCTGGTGTTACGGGAACTGGATCGCATGGATCTGGCGCAAGAGCCACTGCATGACATCGCCCAGAAAATGAACATGAAATCGATAGATGACATGTTTGCCGCCGTGGGTGCCGGTGATATGCGTGTTGGCCAAATAGTGAACGCTGTCTTGCGGCAGACCGATGCAGGCCAGTCACAGCAAGAATTACCCCTTATCCGCAAAGCATTGGAAGCAACCGTCAAACCGGGTAAGGATGATATTTACATCGAAGGCGTTGGCAATCTGCTGACCCAGATGGCGCAGTGTTGCCAGCCGCTGCCCGGTGATGATATCCGGGGCTACGTTACCATGGGGCGAGGAGTGACCGTGCATCGCAGCGATTGTGAAAACCTGCTGCATCTGGAAGCAATCGAACCCAGCCGAGTGCTGCAAGTTACCTGGGGCGTCAAACCGACCCGCACCTATCCGGTCGAGTTATCGATCCTGGCGTATGACCGTACGGGTCTGCTACGGGACGTCAGTGCGGTGCTGGCCAATGAACGGGTCAACGTCGTCGGTGTTACCACCCAGTCAAACCAGGGGGACAATACCGCCAGCATGCAGCTGATGGTCGAGGTTGAAAGTCTGGAAAATCTGGGTCGCCTGATGAACAAGGTTGAACAACTGCCCAATATTATGTCAGCGCGGCGTATTCGCGGAGAGAAATCCTGATGTATCAACTGGAAGACCTGGTCACCCTGATGGCCCGTTTGCGTCACCCGCAAACCGGTTGTCCCTGGGATCTGCAACAGGATTTCGCCAGTATTGTGCCGCACACACTGGAAGAAGCCTACGAAGTAGCCGATGCCATTGAACGTCAGGACTGGCCACACCTTGAAGAAGAGCTGGGTGATTTGTTGTTTCAGGTGATTTTTTACGGGCAGTTAGGGGTTGAAAAACAGTATTTTTCCCTTGCTAGCATTATCGACCGCCTGGTGGCCAAACTGATCCGTCGCCATCCTCATGTGTTTCCTGAAGGGACCCTGGAGAGTGAACGGGAGGCTGGGCTTGCTCCACAGGAAGTGGATATCAGCCGTCAATGGGAAGCCATTAAAACAGCCGAGAAAGCAGCCAAATCACAACAGCCAGATCGATTGCTGGATTCGGTTCCGGCGAATCTGCCGGGGCTTACCCGGGCAGTCAAACTGCAGAAAAAAACCGCGACGGTCGGTTTTGACTGGCAAGACCCACAAGCGGTCATGGATAAAATCCGTGAAGAACTGGAAGAAGTAAGCGTGGAAGTGGAGGCCAATGATCGTCAGCGTCTGGAGTCTGAAATTGGCGACTTGCTGTTTGCGGTAACCAATCTGGCGCGTCATTACCAAATTGACCCGGAAGTGGCCATTCGTGGTACCAACCAGCGTTTCAGTCAGCGTTTTGCCGTGGTTGAAGAACGGGCACTGGCGGCTGGTGGCTGGCAGCAGGCCACACTCAGCGATATGGAAGCATCCTGGCAAATCGCCAAACAGCAGGAAAAACAACAGGCCGATTGACACAGTCGCTTATCCGCCCTGTTGTTGATCTGCTATTGTCCCGGGGTTTGTTTTTAATGCTGGCCGGGATCCATCCTGGCCAGATGTTTACGGCTTAACGCCAGAAAGGTCGGTGTTGGGCCGATATCCTCATAGAGCGGAAATCCTTCTTCGTCCCGTGCAACAATCGTGTTGCCAGCGACATAAGGAAAACCGCTGGTCAGATCGTTTAATGCCGCCTGTACCAGGTCTGCCAGTAATCGCTCTCGCGACAGACCGGGAAACATATCCAGTAACGCCTCCACCCGGGCGGCATCCTTGATGTTGAGTGAAACGGGATAGTGGTGCTCAGCCACCGGGTCGCCATATTCCTGCTGCCAGTGAGCCATCAAAGCTGACGCTTTCATATTAATCTCCTTTCACAAGGTCCCTTTATTTTGGTATGAATTACAGGGATGGTTCAGAAAATTTATGGATATCACGGGGCAACCTGAGCAGCACAAGACCACTGCCAGCTCTGTCGCGTCACTATTGGACGTCAAACCGATCAGTCAGGAGGGAGCGTGATGAGCGAACTGGATCCACTATTACGAGACAAGGTAAAAATGCTTGGCACCATGCTGGGCAAGACCATTCAGGCCAGTCAGGGCAGTGATGTACTGGACTCGATTGAATCGATACGCCAGCAGGCCAAGCGAGCTCGCCAGGGGAACCCGGCAGAACGGGAGCAGTTGCTGCAAACCCTGAAAAACCTGCCTGAAAAAAACCTGCTGCCGGTTGTACGGGGATTTAACCAGTTTCTTAACCTCGCCAATATTGCCGACCAGCAACATGGCAGCAGCTGGCGTCGGGCCGGAGAGTTATCGCCTGGTCTGGATACCATGTTTCCGGATCTGCTCGAACGGCTTGAGGCCGCCGGGGTCAAGGCCGACGGCCTGAGTGAGCGTATCGCCGACCTCAATATTGAACTGGTATTAACGGCCCATCCTACCGAAATCACGCGTCGTACCCTGATTCAGAAATACGACACCATCACCAGTTTGCTACAGCAGCGTGATGATTTGCATGACCAGCATCCACTGCTGCAGGAACTGGATCAACGTCTGGCGAGATTGATCGAAGAAGTCTGGCATACCAATGAAATCCGCAAGACCCGGCCAACTGCCATTGATGAAGCCCGCTGGGGGTTTGCTGTGGTGGAAAACTCGCTTTGGGCAGCGGTGCCGAAAATGATGCGTGACCTCGACCAGCAGCTATTGGCACATGGTGGCAAGGTACTGCCGCTGGATTCTGCGCCGGTACGATTTGCTTCCTGGATGGGCGGTGATCGTGATGGCAACCCTAATGTAACGGCACCAGTAACACGGGAAGTACTCTACCTGGCGCGTTGGATGGCGGCCGACCTGTATTTACGCGACATCGATAAACTGGGGAACCAACTGTCGATGATGGCAGCGTCAGAGGAGCTTTTGCAGGCCTTTCCACAAGACCCTGACGAACCTTACCGGGCCTGTTTGCACGTCTTGCGCTCGCGACTGGAAGATACCAAACAGTGGGCAACAGACTGCATTCAGCAGCAGGAAACCAGTGGTAATCCCCTGACCCGGGATGAAGAACTGCTGGAACCGTTAACCCTGTGTTACCGCAGCTTGCTCGAGAACGGCATGGAGACCATTGCCGATGGCCAGCTGCTCGATACCATTCGCCGTGTGGCTTGTTTCGGGGTCTCACTGGTGCGACTCGATGTACGGCAGGAGTCATCCCGTCATGCCGGAGTGATGCAGGCCATTTGCCAGTATTACGGCTGGGGTGATTACCTCAGTTGGAACGAAGACGAAAAACAGGCGTTTTTACTGCGTGAGCTGGCTTCCCGGCGACCGCTGGTGCCCAAGCACTGGCAACCGTCCGCAGATGTGCAGGAGGTGCTGGATACCGTGGCAGTACTGGCGACCGAAGCCGGTGAAGGGGTGTCGTGCTACATTATCTCGATGGCCAGCGAGCCTTCGGATATCCTTGCCGTGATCCTGCTGCTACAGGACGCCGGCGTGCGGGCGCATTTTCCGGTGGTACCGCTGTTCGAAACCCTGGGCGACCTGCAACAGGCATCGTTACGCATGAGCAAGCTGTGGGCGGTGGACTGGTATCGCGACTATTGTCAGCACCGTCAGCAAGTGATGATTGGCTATTCGGATTCATCCAAGGATGCCGGTCAGCTGGCGGCGGTTTGGGCGCAGTATCAGGCTCAGGAAGCCTTGACCCGGACTGCCAGTGACGCCGGGATCTCTCTGACCCTGTTTCATGGCCGTGGTGGTACCGTTGGCCGCGGAGGTGGTCCGGCGCATCGGGCGATTCTGGCCCAGCCGCCGGGGTCTGTTGCCGGTGGCTTGCGGGTGACGGAACAGGGTGAAATGATTCGTTTCAAGTTTGGCCAGCCAGACGTTGCACGGCGTAACCTGAAGATCTATGTGTCGGCGGTATTGGAAGCCAATTTGCTGCCACCTGAGCCTGCGCGGGATGAATGGCGGGCACAAATGACCCGATTGGCCGAGCGAGGCGTGGCATCGTATCGGGCGATGGTGCGCGATACGCCGGAATTCGTACGCTACTTTCGTAGCGCCACACCGGAACCGGAGCTGGGAAAACTGGCTCTGGGCAGTCGTCCGGCCCGCCGTAAAGCCGGTGGCGGTATCGAAACCTTGCGGGCTATTCCCTGGATTTTTGCCTGGACCCAGATGCGGCTGATGCTACCGGCCTGGTTAGGGTCGGATGACGCATTGGATGACTGCCAACAACGGGGAGAGTTACCGGTTTTGCAGGGCATGTACCGGGATTGGCCTTTCTTTCGTACCTATATCGATATGCTGGAGATGGTCGTTTCCAAAGCCGACAGTGCAATCGCCGAGTATTATGAATCACGTCTGGTTGAGCCAGGCTTGCAGCCACTGGGAGAGCAACTGCGTCAGCGGCTGGATAACGTCAAGGCGCGGGTACTGGCCATCAATGGCCAGCAGGCATTGCTCGACAGTCAGCCGGTATTGCGTGATTCCATGACGGTACGTGATCCATATACCGACCCGTTACACTATTTGCAGGTGGAATTGTTATATCGTGAGCGGCGACATCCGGAAATGATCAATCCGGAAGTTGAGCAGGCTTTGATGGTCACAATGGCCGGTATTGCTGCCGGTATGAGGAATACCGGTTAAGAATAAAGTATGGCCGGTTCGATGGATCACCAGATTGCCTGCCCCTGTTTTCTGAGCAAGAAACGGGGTTTTTTGACCAAGACAAGCGGGTCAGATTGATTGATTATATACGACCTGGGGATAGCACCTCAGGTCGTAATACGCCGCGTTAAAATGATAACAATCAATGCGGTATACCAAAGTCGGGCGTTACTCCCACAGGATTTTGGTCACAATAAGTTGAGATCAGACCTGTGCCAGAGTAAGGTTACAGCTATTTTTTGGCTGGTTAAAAAATAACCATAAATTAACCAGATGGATCCAAACCAATCTAACAACGAGGGGAAGCGCATGCGCGTAATTCTTTTGGGCGCACCAGGTGCCGGCAAAGGCACTCAGGCCAAGTTCATTTGTGAAAAGTATGATATTCCACAAATTTCAACCGGTGACATGCTGCGTGCCGCAGTCAAGGCAGGTTCTGAGCTGGGCCTCAAGGTCAAGGAAATCATGGAGACCGGTGGTCTGGTTTCGGATGAAATCATTATCGGTCTGGTCAAGGAACGTATTACTCAGGAAGACTGTGTTAACGGTTTTCTGTTTGATGGATTTCCTCGCACTATTCCTCAAGCGGAAGCCATGCTGGAAGCTGGCGTGGTGATCGATCATGTCGTTGAAATCGATGTTGATGATGAAGAAATCGTCAAACGTCTGAGTGGCCGTCGTGTGCACCCAGGCTCTGGCCGTGTCTACCACGTAATCTACAATGCGCCAAAAGTGGCCGGTAAAGACGATGAAACCGGTGAAGATCTGGTACAACGTGACGACGACCAGGAAGTGACCATTCGCAAACGTTTGTCTATTTACCACGAACAAACCGAGCCGCTGGTTGCTTTCTACAAGCAACTGGAAGCCAAGCAGGATGCCAGCTCACCCAAGTACAGCCATATTCCGGGTGTAGGCTCCATGCAAGACATTACCAATACCGTGATGTCTGCGCTGGGTTAACCACCTGCCAGCCATAAAAAAGCTCCTTCGGGGGCTTTTTTTATGGCTGCTGTTTGTGCGCCGTATTTATGTCCGGTGTTTTGCCAGCGCGTCGGATTGGCTCTGCTATACTGCGCGCTTTTTACGAGAGGGCAGGGTTTGGAATGGCCAATTTGCTGATTGTTGATGCCTCGTCGGCATTATGTTCCGTCAGCCTGATTTCCGCCGCGGGTGTCCAGGATCTGACCGAAAGACAGCCCCGCCGCCATGCCCAGCGCTTGTTGCCGATGATCGATGAGGTGCTGGTAGCTGCCGCAGTGGACAAGTCAGCGCTGGATGGTTTGGCGTTTAGCCGTGGTCCGGGTTCGTTTACCGGTATTCGTATTGCCGTCAGTGTGATTCAAGGGATTGCCCTGGGTTTGAATGTGCCGGTATACGGTTTTTCTACCCTGCAACTGTTGGCGCAACAGGCGCTGACGCAGACAACAGCAGGCCGGGTGGTAACTGTGCTGGATGCTCATATGGGTGAAGTATTCTGGGCTGTGTACGAGCGTAATGGGCCGCTTTGTCGGCTGCTGGGTACTGAGCAAGTCAGTCAGCCCCGACACTGTGCCGAACAGTTGCAGGCATTGCTACAGACCCGGCAGCTTGATCCGAATGACTGTGTGATGGCTGGCAATGGTGTATCGCTGCTGGCTGCGCTGGATGATAACCCGGTCGCGCTAGCGCTGATCGAAGGGATTGAGCCTTTGAGCCACTACGCCGCAGATCAGGTCATGGCTGCCTGGCAGCAAGGGGAATTTGCTGGCATCGAGGATTTCCCCCCCGTATATTTGCGCGATTCCGTCGCATGGAAAAAACTGGACGAGCAACCAAGCCTGCTCAAACGCTGAGGAACCAATCGTGGGAATTTTTGAAACTGTTGTCTTGGCAATTCTGCAAGGGATTACCGAGTTTTTACCGATCTCCAGCTCGGCTCACCTGATTTTACCCTCACAGGTGTTCGGTTGGCCGGATCAGGGACTGGCGTTTGATGTCGCGGTGCATTTTGGCACCTTGCTGGCGGTTGTCTGGTATTTCCGCAATGAGCTGCAACGCATGATTGTCGGTTGGGTCACGACCGGGTTTAGCCGCACCCCCAATGAAGACGGTCGCTTGTCCTGGATGGTGGCGATTGCCACGGTACCGGCGGTGATTGTTGGCTTGCTGGGTGAGAGTTTTATTGAAGCCAACCTGCGCTCGACCATGGTGATTGCAACCACGACAATCCTCTTTGGTGTGGTACTGGGGCTGTCGGACCGCTGTCAGTCACGCCGTCATAGCCTGGTCGAGATGACCGTTGCCCTGGCTCTGATTATCGGGGTGGCTCAGGCGCTGGCACTGATTCCAGGGACTTCGCGTTCTGGTATCACCATGACAGCGGCGCTGTTTTTGGGTTTTCATCGCCTGGATGCGGCCCGTTTTTCCTTCCTGTTGTCGGTCCCGCTGATTTTGGCAGCATCCGGCCTCAAAGTGGTGGAGCTGATTCAGGCTGCCGATGGAGTGGACTGGTTTAGCCTGTTGCTGGGGATGGCGGTGTCGGGCATCAGCGCCTGGGCGGGGATTCACTACTTCCTGCAGCTGGTCGACAAGCTGGGTATGCTGCCGTTTGTGATTTACCGCTTGTTGCTGGGTGCGATGCTGTTTCTGTTTTTTGTCTGAGTGGCAGCACCATGGCTGAGTTGATTTGTTTGGCGCCAGAGTATGCGGCTGAAGCAGCGGTATGGTCTGAACGTTATGGCCTGACGGCGGCCACTGTGGAGCGGCTGCAGCAGCCCGGTTTTCATTTGTGCCTGGGTGGCGATGGCTTGTCGCTGCGAGAAGGTGCAGGTGGCAAGGCGGTGGTGCGAGTTGATTTTGCGGCCGGTGCTACGGCGCATCGTCGCCGTTTTGGTGGCGGGCTGGGTCAGGATATCGCCAAAGCGGTTGGCGTTTCCGGGGCTTATCAGCCAAGTGTTATCGATGCAACCGCCGGCTTGGGACGCGACAGCTTTGTGCTGGCAACACTGGGCTGCCAGGTGGTTGCCCATGAACGGCAACCGGTCGTGGCGGCCTTGCTGGACGATGGGTTGATACGTGGTCGACAAGATGTTGAAGCCGGGGAAATTGTGCGCCGTATCCGTTTTTCGTTTGGCTCCAGCCATACGTTACTGATCCCGGAAGCGGAGATGGCACGTCGGCCGGATGTGGTCTATCTCGACCCTATGTTTGGCGAGGATGCCAAGGGGTCGGCCCAGGTTAAAAAAGACATGCAGGCATTCCGGTTGCTGGTGGGTGGTGATGCGGATGCCGATGAGTTACTCGATGCTGCGTTACAAGCGGCGCGTTGCCGGGTGGTGGTAAAGCGGGGCCGCAAGGCGGCACCGCTGGCCAATCGTGCTCCTTCCTATGCCCTGACGGGCAAGTCCAATCGCTTCGATGTGTATGTGTTGGCGAAAGTGGCGCCATTGGCTGAGTAAGCTTCTGGCGCTTGTATATGATCGGTTTCTGTCTATATACAGCGCAGGATGCTGTGACGCATGGGGCCGTCTAGCGCCTGTTCGAGCTGCTCGGTCAATGTGACCAGGGCTTCACCAAATACCAGTACCCCATGGTTGTCTTGTCGGGTCAGAATCTGCTGTTCCAGTAGCTCTGCAACCAGAGTCCGGAACAAGCTGGTATCAAAGAACTCGGGGGCATTCAGGCCATGTAGCAAGCTGATTCGCTGAGCAATCAGTGAGCATTGCCGCTCCAGCTGCTCTGCCGTCAGGGTAGCGGACCGCCGCTGACGCAGCAGGGCCAGTGTCAGGTAATAACGTTCCAGGGTTGGCATCATCAGGGTTGCCAGTGCCGTGAGTTCGGTATAACTGGCTTCACGGTCATCCACGGCGCAATAGTGATGGTTGCTGCATTCGAGATAGTCGGCCTGGCACAAGGTGTCGAGCCAGTCGTTAATCACTGTTTCCAGTTGTGCCTTTGACCAGGGTAAAAACAGCTCGGCCTGCAAATAGGGGTAAAGGGTCAGCACCAGAGCGTGTAATTGTTTGGCCTGGTGTGGCTGGCGGTGCACCAGCAGGCAACTCAGTACCGACGGGATGGCCAAGAGGTGTAAGACGTTATTGCGATAGTAGGTCAGGGCGATCGCGCGGCGATCGTCGGCGTATATCAGGTCGCCCATGCTGTGGCTCTGGCGCTGGATGCTGCCAAGTGTCTCGGCTTGCTGAATCCAGTCGCTGGCACTGCCTTCTGTTACCTGGGTACGATTGCTGAGTGGTTGTTGCCGAATCAGGGCTGCCCAGTTTTCCAGTCGCTGGATCAGGACGCTTTCTTCCATGGCTTCACGAGGGCTGGTCAGTAGTGCCATGGCGACCAGGTTGATGGGGTTGACGGAGGTAGCCTGATTGATACCTGTGACGATACGCCGGGCCAGTTGATCGACCACTGGCCGTGCCCAGTCCGGGCGGTAATGATGATCGGCAGCAGTCTGTTGACGCCAGTCGGGGTACTGCTGGTTCAGGAATTCGGTCAGGTAGATCGGTTCGCCGAAAGTAACCTGCACCTTGCCAAAATGGCGTCGAAAGGACTTCAGTGTGGCGAAAACACCAAGCAGGCTTTCTTGCCGTTTTTTCTTGCCATTCAGTTCTTTCTGGTAGCTGCCTGCTTCAAAGACTTTTTCGTAGCCCAGATACACGGGCATAAAGAGAATGGGTTTGCGGCAGTCACGCAGATAGCTGCGCACCGTCATGGCCAGCATGCCGGCTTTGGGCTGCAGGGTTCGACCAGTCCGGCTGCGGCCTCCTTCAACAAAATACTCGGCTGCATAACCCCGGGTAAAAATACTGTGTAAATACTCGTCGAACACCGCGGCATACAAGGGGTTGTCACGAAATGAACGACGCATGAAAAATGCCCCGCTTCGACGTAATATGGATCCCGCCACTGGCAGATTCAGATTGATACCAGCAGCGATTTGTGGCAGTTGCAAGCCATTGTGATACAGCACGTAAGACAACAACAGGTAGTCAATATGGCTGCGGTGACAAGGGACGTAGATGATCTCGTTATCGCGGGCGGCTGTTTTGAGCGGGTCGATATGGTTGACCTGAACGCCGTCATAAAGGGTATTCCAGACCCAGCTGAGCAGGACATCCATAAACCGCACCGTGGTATAGGAAATATTGGAGGCGATTTCGTCGGCATACTGGCGTGTTTTCTGACGCGCCTGGGGCAGGGTCAGGTTCTGTTCCTTTATCGCCTGTTCAATGGCTGTCTGCACCAGTGGGCGATTCGGAATCTGGCTGATCAGGGTACGACGGTGAGAGAGATCAGGGCCAATGACAGTGGCGGAGACCTGACGGAAATGGATACGCAGCAAGAGCGCGGTTTTACGGGCCAGGCGGTGGGGAGTGCGAGCCTTTTGCGCCAGCTGTTGCAGTGATAACGGTTGGCTGAAATGGACAAAGGTATTGCGGCCATTAAATAAAATCGCCAGCAGGGTCAGAAGACGGCCACCAAACGAGCCGCTGTTTTGCAGCCAGATACGCAGGAAAGAGCCTTCTTTTTGGGGGCCTCGGCCCCAGAAAACCCGTACAGGAACCACTTCAAGAGGACGATCCGGGTGGGCCAATTGCCATTCGGCCAGCATTTTCAGTGAATCGCAGATGACCGGTTTGCCAGCACGGTGGAAAAGGCTTCTTGAACGGCCGTAAACATGGAAAAACGATGGCAGTCCCGTCTGGTTGAGCGAGTTGGCGGCATCCAGGGGGCTGGCCCAGTTCAGCTCCTGTACTTCGCGGTCAATGACCAGGGTTTCTGAGAGCGAAGGATAAAGCAGGGCATAAACCCGCAAGGTATTGTGGGTGGCGGGTTGCTGGGCCGGGCCAATCAGGCGGGTTTTGATCAGGCTGTAAAGTAGTGCCTGCAGCCATCCAAGTGGCCGCAGTTGCCAGCGAGAGAACCGGTTCATCGATACTGTCCTTTTGTGTGATCCCTTTGGGGTGATCGGGCGGGCACAGATTAATAGTGTGGAGGTGGGGCATCATCCTGGCTGGATTTGAGGTCGCCGGTATTGGCTGCCAGTTGTTCCAGACGGCGATTCATCAGTTGCATGGCCTGACGAGCAAGGGTGAAGTCTGCCGACAGGTGGGTGATTTGCTCATTCAGGGTGTCGACGGTTTCATCCATATAGCTCAGCCGGGTTTCCAGCTCAGTAATACGGTCGAGCAGCTGCAGTGTGTCAGAACGGTGCTGATCGGGGGTCTTTGTACTACTATTCATACGGGTTTGCTCACTGTGTTGAGGGGCAATGGCTATCATATTGATTTTTTAAGGGATTTAGGATTTCATGCGGAGAGGCCCGATGGCCTCATGATCCAGAATTAAAAACAGTTTTAAACGTTAATTATAGGTATCGCAATGGTTCGTAAATTAAGTTTGGCATTACTGACAGCTGTTATTGTGTCAGTCGCTTTGTGGTTGTCGTTTCAAGGGCTGATGGATGGTGTTTCATTGCCCGCTGGTTTGGTCTTGATTGTCTTTGCCGCTGCCTTTGGCGCTGGCTTGCTGGTGGTTTCACTGGGTAATGCCAGTGTTGAACAGCCAGTCAGCAGTCGCAGCAGCACCGGCACTGTGGTGGAGGAAGATGTTGAAGATGGACGTGAACGAGGCGTAGTGAAATGGTTTAACGTCAAAAAAGGATTTGGCTTTATCACCTGGGATAACGGTGAAGATGTGTTTGTGCATTTCCGTTCGATTCGTGGTCAAGGGCATCGTTCCTTGGCAGAAGGGCAGCGAGTCAAGTTTACTGTGGTGCGAGGCGATAAAGGCCCTCAAGCCGAAGATGTCTCTGCGGTGCAGTAAGCCTGCTGATACTGCACAAAAAAAGCGGCCTTGGCCGCTTTTTTTGTGGGACCTGCCAGACCATTGGATAGAAAATACCCAAGGATGGCAGTCGAATGCCTGTTAGTCTTTGAACATCAGGCTTTTGAGCAAGCGTGGGTTGCTGACCAGCAAGTTACCGCCCTGGCGCACACGTGGTTCACCATGGATATCTGAGATCAGACAGCCTGCTTCAGAGGCGATCAGACCGCCAGCGAGCAGGCTGAATTCGTCAACGTTGCTTAATGCGGCGGCCTGGAAACGGTCGGCGGCGACATAGGCGATAGACAAGGCATTGGAACCGATATTACGCAACTCATAGGTCTTGCCCATCAGTTTCATAATACGTTCGCGCTGGACGTAGGCATCTTCACCAACACCAACGGGCTGGGTATAGCCAACGATGGCATCGGACAGATTGTTGATCTGGCCGCAGCGGATACGACGGCCACTCAGTTGGGCGCCACGTCCACGGGAAGCCGTAAACTCATCGCCATTGATTGGGTTGGTTACCACCGCATGCTCGGTTTTGCCATTGATCTGGCAGCCAACGATAATGGCAAACGCAGGGATACCGACACGGAAGTTGGCGATATCATCAATGACACAGATCTGCCAGATTGGCTGTTTCTCAACACCTGAGTTCACACCGGTTTCACGGCCGTTATAGCTGTGCTCCGGATAGGACTTTTTCAGTTCAAAGATGATGCTTTTTTCCAGACCAATGGTGCAGTCTGCAATAAACTTCGCTTTTTCCTGATCCGTACTCTGGTACGAATCGAAGCGGTCCAGTCGGCGGACCAAATCCTGACCCGCATTGCGCGCAGCGCGCAACGCCAAGTTCACCATGGGCTGCATTGCGATAACTATCTCTTAAAGAACGGGGAACCGGTGATTATATCAGTACTGCTCTGGTTGGCGAAGCATGTTTTCGCTACACTTCGCGGTTTTTAGCAGTTCCTGCCACATAAATCAGACGATTGGCGGGTGCTGCGTCCAGCAAGCCATCCTTGATGGTTGCACAGTGAAAGGTGGGTGAAGTGATTTCAGACGCAGGTGACCATTATCCTCTGCTCGATGCCATTGACATCGTGATGGTAAATACCACGCATTCCGGCAATATTGGCGCTGCTGCCCGGGCCATGAAAAACATGGGACTGGGGCAATTGATTCTGGTTGATCCGATCGCGACCGTTAACGATGAGGCCCTGGCACGTTCATCCCGGGCGGAGGATATTCTGCAGCGGGTGCGTATTGTACCAACCCTGGAAGAGGCCATTGCCGACGCCAGTCTGGTTGTCGGCACCAGTGCTCGCAGTCGGCATATTCCCTGGCCTTTGATGACCCCAAGGCAAGCGGCCGAGAGTGTGTGTCAGGTAACAGGAACCGGCGCTCGTGCGGCGTTGGTGTTTGGGCGAGAGTCCCGCGGCCTGACCAATGAAGAACTACACCTCTGTCATGCCCATGTTCATATTCCGACGGTGGAATCCTTTTCCTCCTTGAATGTTGCACAGGCCGTTCAGGTGTTGTGTTACGAAATGCGACTGGCAGCCATTGCGGCGGCGGATAACCATGCCGACAACACGGCGGCGGTGATGGGGCAACGCTGGGGAGTGGAATGGGATCACCCGCCAGCCACACACAAGGAGCTGAACGGCATGATGTTGCACCTTGAGCAAACACTGGTGGATATCGGCTTTCTGGACCCAAACACCCCCAAGCAACTGATGACCCGATTACGTCGCCTGTATCAACGGGCGGAGCCAGACAAGATGGAAATCAATATGGTGCGCGGTATGTTGGCAGCGATACAGCAACATGCTGGACGTCGCCAGGATCAACCAGTCACCGATGTATCATTCTCACCTCAGACACCACCGCGATCGGATGCCCAGCTACCGATGGATGATGCCATTGATGGTGCTACCCAAGGGAGCCATTCTGATGTTTAAACAACTCCGTGAAGATGTCGCCTGCGTCTTCGAGCGCGACCCCGCAGCCCGTAATACGTTTGAAGTCCTGACCACTTATCCGGGGGTTCATGCCATTTTGCATTATCGGCTGGCCAATGGTTTATGGCGTCGTGGCTTCAAATGGTTGGCACGGCTGTTATCGACTGGCAGTCGCTGGCTGACGGGTATCGAAATCCACCCGGGTGCGACGATTGGTCACCGCTTTTTTATCGATCACGGCATGGGCGTGGTGATTGGGGAAACCGCAGAGATCGGTGATGACTGCACCCTGTATCACGGCGTCACCCTGGGTGGCACCAGCTGGAACAAGGGCAAGCGTCACCCGACCTTGCACAACGGTGTTGTCGTGGGTGCCGGTGCCAAGGTATTGGGGCCAATCGAAGTGGGCGAAAATGCCCGTATCGGCTCCAATGCGGTCGTGACCAAGCCCGTGCCGGACGGCGCTACCGTGGTGGGGATTCCTGGTCGTATTGTACGGATGGCAGGCAAGAAAAATCCCTTGCCAGAAGGGACTGTCCGTATGGCTGAAAAACTGGGATTTGACGCCTATGGTATTGCCGATGGTACCCCGGACCCGATTGCCCGCTCGATCCACAATATGATGGATCATATGGATGCGGTGGACAGCAAGATTGATCGCATGTGCAAGGCCCTGCATCAGGTGGGTATTCATAACTGCGACGACGCACTGCCAGAGCTGGAGCGGGAGCATTTTGTCTGCCTGGGGGATGATCAGGATGAGGCAACGCCAGATTCGCTTGGCGCATCCAAACAAGGCGCGGTGGATAAGGATGAATTACCAGCCACCGAAGCACCAAACACTGCAGCAACAGAAGCTGAACCTGAACGGACTGCTGAACGGACTGCTGATTAAAGACCCTCAGAGGGCTGATCAAAAGGCCTGTGTGGGCGGATCAGAGCGGTGAGGACTGAAACCGGGGCAACGGACAGGCTTTACCGCTTACTTTACGTTTTACTTAGTTGACTGTATTAGTCGGATATAAACATAATACCGACCCGATCGGAGGAATTGTTATATGCGACTGACAACCAAGGGCCGCTACGCGGTGACAGCCATGCTGGATCTGGCCATACACGCAGAAGATGGCCCTGTCAGCCTGAACGATATATCTGGACGGCAGGGCATCTCCCTGTCGTATCTTGAGCAGTTGTTTGCTCGTTTGCGACGTCGTGAACTGGTTTCCAGTGTCCGTGGGCCGGGAGGTGGTTATCGTCTTGGCCGGGCAATGGATACCATCAATGTGGCAGAAATTGTTGATGCCGTGAATGAATCCATGGATGCCACGCGCTGCAGTAAACGCGGAGATTGCCAGAAGGGTGATGAATGCCTGACCCATCATCTGTGGCTGGATCTGAGTGAGCAGATACACGATTTTCTGTCAGCCATCAGCTTGCAAGAACTGATCGCCCGCCAGGAAATCCAACACACGGCACACCGTCAGGATATGCAGACCGGCAATCGTATCAATGCATTTTTATCGGATGCCATGAACGGCTAGCCCTTGCAGCCTTGCAGAACTGTTCTTTTCTGGCGCTGACAGCAACGCAACAAGCGTATGGCAAAAACGGTCAAACACGGCCTTGTTTGATCATCTTCACCGTTGGCACCCGGTAACAGCCAAGGGCAGTAACAGACAAGCGGGTGTTTGAGCGGTGTCTTTGGGTTAACGGATCGACCTGCTTGGTTTGATTGGATGGTTTGATTGAACGGTTTGATTGGATGGTTAGGTTAGCCGGATCAGAGAGGTCCGCGACGCCATAAGCGACCAATCGTATCGAGAGAGTAAACTGCGGTTGTTGTCGATCAGCGGCAATTTTGCGTTATTATTCCCCGTTGCCGCCATGTGTTTACTGTATTCTGACGCTCTTGGTGGCAGCGCTACACTATCTGTTATCTGTTTCGCCCGATGTGATTTGGATCTGCAATGAAAACCCTTTATCTTGATTATGCTGCCACGACGCCAGTTGACCCGGCGGTGGCTGAGGCCATGACGGCTTGCCTTACCATGGATGGCAATTTTGCCAACCCGGCTTCACGCTCCCATCGCTTTGGCTGGCAAGCGGAACAGGCGGTTGAAAAAGCCCGGCGACAGGTGGCCGACGTATTGGGTGCCGAACCGCGTGAAATTGTCTGGACCTCCGGTGCAACAGAAAGCAATAACCTGGCCCTTAAAGGGGTGGTTGAATATTACCGCCGCCATCATCCGGGCAAATCCTGCCATATCATCAGTTCCGCCATTGAGCACAAGGCGATACTCGATACCCTGGCCTGGCTGAAGCAGCAGGATGTCGCCATTACCCTGCTGACGCCGGATGCCGATGGTCTGATCCAGCCGCAACAGGTCGCCGATGCCTTGCGGGACGATACCGTACTGGTTTCCCTGATGGCGGTGAACAACGAAATCGGTACCCTGACGGATATCGCCGCAGTGGCAGAGCAGTTGAGTGATCACCCGGCGCTGCTGCATGTGGATGCTGCCCAGGCGGTTGGCAAGCTGCCGGTGAATGTTAACCACTGGCGGGTAGATCTGTTATCGGTATCGGCCCACAAGTTTTATGGCCCCAAAGGCATCGGCGTGTTGTATGTACGCCGTCAGCCACAGGTGCATATTGATGCCCAGATTCACGGTGGTGGCCATGAGCGCGGCATGCGCTCAGGCACCTTGCCAACCCACCAGATCGTCGGTATCGGTACGGCTGCGCAAATGGCCGCGACCCTGCTGGCGGAAGAGTTACCGCGTATCACGGCCTTGCGCGAGCGGTTACAGCAGGCCTTGCTGGAGTTGGGGGATGTCTATCTGAATGGCCATGCCCAGCAGCGGGTTGCTGGTCTGCTTAATCTGTCATTTGACGGGGTTGACGGTGAAATCCTGCTCGCTTCATTGGCGCAAGTGGCGGTATCGTCCGGGTCGGCCTGTACCTCTGCCAGTATCGAGCCTTCTTACGTGTTAAAAGCCATTGGACGCAGCAATGCGCTGGCTCATGCCGGGCTGCGTTTCAGTGTCGGCCGTTACACCACTGAGGACGATATTGACTTTGCCATTGAGCAGGTGAGCCGGATTGTAACGCGGTTACGTCAGCAGACCAGCCGGGGTTAAGACGGGGTTGGGTCTGACAGCGGTTACATGCGTACACCTTTTACCAAAACGTGCGTATAATCCGCCGGATTTTTAACCCCCTGAATACATTTACTATTGGAGTTACACATGGCTGTTGAACGTACACTGTCTATTATCAAACCAGATGCCGTTGCCAAAAATGCAATCGGTGACATCATTGCCCGTTTCGAAAAAGCTGGCCTGGGTGTTGTTGCTGCCAAAATGGTGCGCCTGGACGATGATAAAGCAGGCGGTTTTTACGCTGAGCACAAAGAACGTCCTTTCTACAAGGATCTGGTTGGTTTCATGACTTCTGGTCCTGTCGTTGTACAGGTTCTGGAAGGTGAAAACGCTATCCTGCTGAACCGCGAACTGATGGGTGCAACCAACCCTAAAGAAGCTGAAGCCGGTACTATCCGCGCTGATTTCGCTGAAAGCATTGATGCCAACGCAGTACACGGTTCTGATTCTGCAGAATCTGCTGCTCGTGAAATTGCTTATTTCTTCTCTGCTGACGAAATCTGCGCACGTTGATTTTGTCTGAACGGGAGCGGTTTGCTCCCGTTCGTTCTGTTTTTTCCTGCTCGGAAGCGCTACGCCAGGTAACTGCTTGATGACCGATACCACTCAAAAGATCAATTTGCTGGGCTTGTCTCCAGTAAAAATGGAAGCTTTTTTCACCGATATTGGTGAAAAGAAATTCCGTGCCCAGCAGATGCTGAAGTGGATTCATCAGTATGGCGAAGCCGACTTCGAAAAAATGACCAATATGGGCAAGCCTTTGCGTGCCAAGCTGGCCGATCTCGCCGAGATCCGTCTGCCTGAAGTGGTCTATGAAAATATTTCTGCCGACGGTACCCGCAAGTGGGTAATGCGTATGCCTGGCGGCAGCTCGATTGAAACCGTGTACATTCCGGAAAAAGAACGCGGCACCCTGTGTGTCAGCTCACAGATAGGTTGCTCGCTGGATTGCAGCTTTTGCTCCACCGGCAAGCAGGGCTTTAACCGTGATTTGACAGTGGCGGAAATTATTGGCCAGGTCTACGTTGCCTCGATGAGTTTTCATGAGCCTGGTGAACGCCGTGAACGTCGTATTACCAATGTGGTGATGATGGGCATGGGCGAACCGCTGTTGAATTTTGATAACGTCGTCGATGCCATGCATCTGATGATGGAAGACAATGCCTACGGTTTGTCGAAACGTCGGGTAACGCTGAGTACTTCCGGTGTGGTGCCGATGCTGGATAAGCTAGGAGAAGTCACTGACGTCTCGCTGGCGGTATCACTGCATGCACCGAATGACGAGTTGCGTAACCAGCTGGTACCGATCAACCGCAAATACCCGATTGCCGAGTTGATTGCTGCTACCAATCGTTATCTGGCAAGGTTGCCGGATCGACGCAAGGCGACCATCGAATACACCATGATGGATGGTATCAACGACAGCCTGGAACAGGCGATTGAGCTGGCAGAGTTGCTGAAACAGGTACCTTGCAAGATCAATCTGATTCCATTTAACCCGTTTCCTAATTCTGGCTACAAACGTCCAAGCAATAATCGCGTGTACCGTTTCCGTGATTATCTGGTCAGTCAGAATCATATTGTGACAATACGTTCGACACGCGGCGATGATATCGACGCCGCTTGCGGCCAGCTGGTCGGCAAGGTCGAGGATCGTACTCGCCGCAGTGAGCGTTATATCAATGCGGTGCAACTGGATTCCAACCAATAAGGCCCTCAGGTATGAGACAGCTCCGTAATATCTTGCAGCAATTGGTCATGATTACCCTGGCACTGGTTTTGACGGCCTGTGTAACCACCACCGAAAGCCGCTTGCAAAAAAACAAGAACCCGGACAAGGCGCTGGAAAACTACACCCAGCTTGGCTTTGGTTACCTGCAACAGAATCGCCCGGACCTGGCCCGCCAGAGGTTGCAAAAAGCACTGGCCATGGACCCGAATCATGCCCCTGCCAACGACGCCATGGGGCTGGTGTGGCAAATGGAAGCCGAGTACGACCTGGCGGAAGATTTTATGCGTAAGGCCATTGCCAACGACAGCTCGTATACCGCCGCCAAACATCATCTGGGACGGCTGTATATCCAGATGAAAGAGTATGACAAGGCGAAAAAATGGCTCGAAACGGCAGCCGGAGATCGTTATTACGACAGCCGTGCCAGTGCGTATAACGACCTGGCGATGAACTATTACCGCCAGAACCAGCCGTCCAATGCCATTGACAGCTATATGGAAGCATTACGTTTGTCGCCATACAGTGTTGATGCGCTGGTGAATGTCTCCACCCTGTTGTTTGAAGCCCAGCGCTACGATGAGTCACGCAAGTATTTTGACCGTCTGGATCGCCTGGTCAGCAAAGGTAACACCCGTCATACATCGCACAGCCTGTGGCTGGGTATCAAGCTGGCGACGATTCGTCAGGATACCGACAAGGTCATTACGCTGGCGACGCAACTGAAAAAACAATTTCCGAATTCCAACGAATACCGTCTGTACCAGGAATCCCTGGACAGCAGCAACGATTGATAACCGGTACGAGCGAGACTGACTGATGCATTTTGAAAATCCGATCAAACGTCGAAAAAGTCGCAAGATCATGGTCGGTGACGTCGCGGTTGGCGGTGATGCACCGATCTCGATCCAGACCATGACCAACACCGAAACCACGGATGTCGCGGCTACGGTAGCGCAGATTCAGCAGGCTCAGGATGCTGGTGCCGATATCGTGCGGGTTTCTGTCCCTTCTATGGATGCTGCCGAAGCCTTTGGCCGGATCCGCAAGCAGGTCAATATTCCGCTGGTGGCCGATATTCATTTTGACTACCGCATTGCCTTGCGTGTGGCTGAACTGGGAGTGGATTGTTTACGTATCAACCCCGGTAATATTGGCCGTGAAGACCGTGTGCGTGCGGTAGTGGATGCTGCTCGTGACCATAATATTCCGATTCGGATCGGTGTGAACGCCGGTTCGCTGGAAAAAGATCTGCAAAAAAAATACGGCGAGCCAACCCCGGAAGCGCTGGTGGAATCGGCCATGCGCCATATCGATATTCTCGATCGCCTCGACTTCCAGGAATACAAGCTGAGTCTGAAGGCCTCCGATATTTTTATGACGGTGGCCGCTTACCGCCAAATCGCCAGCCAGATCGAACAGCCGTTACATTTGGGTATCACGGAAGCTGGTGGCTTGCGTGGTGGTACGGTCAAATCCTCCATCGGTCTGGGCCTGCTGCTGTGGGACGGTATCGGTGACACCATTCGTGTGTCGCTGGCAGCAGACCCGGTACAGGAAGTCAAAGTCGGCTGGGATATGCTGAAGTCACTGAAAGTGCGCTCCCGAGGCATCAACTTTATTGCCTGTCCCAGCTGCTCACGACAAAACTTCGATGTTATTAAGACCATGAACGACCTGGAAACCCGGGTCGAAGATATCCGCACCAATATGGATGTAGCGGTGATCGGTTGCGTGGTGAACGGTCCTGGTGAAGCCAAGGAAGTTGACCTGGGTCTGGCCGGTGGTCAGCCCAACCTGGTGTATATCGATGGCAAACCGGCCGGAAAGCTGAACAACGAGACGCTGGTGGATGATCTCGAACGTCTGATTCGTGAACGTGCCGACCAGCTCGACAAAGAACGTGACAATCTGATTGTCTCCGGCTGAGACCGCAGAAAGCAGAATTTGAGACTGCAGAACTACAGGAATAACCCAGAGATTATGTCCAAGAAAATAAAAGCCATTCGCGGCATGAACGATATCCTGCCAGCGCAAAGCCCGGTGTGGCAGTACCTGGAAGGTACCGTCAAGGATCTGCTGGCTGGACATGGCTATGATGAAATCCGGATGCCGGTTGTTGAGAGCACCAACCTGTTCAAGCGCTCGATTGGTGAAGTGACGGATATCGTCGAAAAAGAAATGTACACCTTCGATGACCGTAATGGCGACAGCCTGACGCTGCGCCCGGAAGGTACCGCCAGCTGCGTACGTGCCTGTGAAGAACATGGCTTGCTGTACAACCAGACCCAGCGGTTATGGTACACCGGCCCGATGTTTCGTCATGAGCGGCCACAAAGAGGCCGCTATCGCCAATTCTTTCAAGTGGGTGTGGAAACCTTCGGTATTGCCACCGCAGATATCGATGCCGAACTGATTTTGATGACAGCCCGCTTATGGCAGCAACTTGGCCTCAAGGATGTGGTCACACTGCAGCTGAACACTTTGGGCAGCAACGCCGCCCGTGCTGAATATCGGGCCGCTCTGGTGGCGTATCTCAGTCAGTTCAAGGACCAGCTTGACGAAGACAGTCAACGTCGTCTGGAAAGCAACCCGCTGCGGGTATTGGATTCGAAAGATCCCAACACCCAGGCGCTGCTGGCTGATGCCCCGCAGTTGCACGACCATCTCGATGACGACAGCCGGGAACATTTTGCCAAACTGCGTGCCATTCTGGATGCCGCCGGGGTTGCTTATGAAATCAACCAGCGTCTGGTACGTGGGCTCGATTACTACAACAAGACCGTGTTTGAATGGGTCACGGACCAGCTTGGCTCCCAGGGCACTGTGTGTGCTGGTGGCCGTTACGATGGTCTGGTGGAACAGCTGGGTGGCAAACCGACCCCGGCGGTGGGTTTCGCCATGGGGATTGAGCGGCTGATCCTGCTGCTGGAAACCCTGGATGTGATTCCTTCGGCGGTCACCCAAACCGTCGATCTGTACCTCTGCGCCATGGGTGAAGGGTCAGACATGGCCGCACTGTTGCTGGCCGATCGCTTGCGCGAAGAACACAGCTGGCTGCGGATACAGTGTCACTGCGGCGGTGGCAGCTTCAAGAGCCAGATGAAAAAAGCCGATAAAAGTGGTGCTCGTTTTGCCTTGTTACTGGGTGAGAATGAATTGGCAGCAGAGCAGATCACCATCAAGGATTTACGGAATGATGCTGAGCAGCAAACCATTGCCCAGTCCGGCTTGTCTGATTGGCTGGCTGAAGCAATGCTGTAACAGCCTGACGGCTGAACAGTGCTTACACTGGCATTAATAGATATCGAATGAACATAACGAATACGAATAAGGTAGCCAGGTCATGACAGAACTGCGTACGGATGAAGAACAGGCAGAAATGCTCAAACGCTGGTGGGATGAAAATGGCAAGAGCACGCTGATAGCCATTGTGTTGGTTGCGGCTGGCTGGTTGGGCTGGAATTATTATCAGACCCAGCAACAGACCACCGGAGAAGCGGCATCAGCGCTGTATTCCTCACTGACTGAAAAAGCCTCTGCGGCTATCATGTCTGGTAATGAGGCTGCCCAGCAAGAAGCAATTGTCCTGGCTGAGCAGCTGAAAAGTGATTTTGGCAAAAGCACTTACAGTCAGTTTGCCAGCCTGTTTCTGGCGCGCTTTGCTGCGGATAACGGTGATATGAACAGTGCGGCTGCCGAGCTGAGAGCCTTGGTTGATAGCGCTGAAGCGCCAATCAAATACCTGGCCACCGCGCGTCTGGCTGATGTACTGGTTGAACTGGATGATACCGATGCTGCGCTGGCTCTGGTGAGCGATGTTCCGGACCCGGCTTATGCCCCCCAGTATCTGGAAGCCCGTGGTGATGCCTTGTTCCGCAAAGGCGACCGCGCAGCAGCCCGGGTGGCCTATCAGGAAGCGCTGGATGCTGCTGCCGTACTGGGTGTGGATACCCAGCTGCTGCAACGCAAAAGCGATTTTCTGATCGCCGCTGAGGACGCCTGATGCTGAGCGGTCTGAAATTTGGCCGCCAACGGCTGGTCGCTGGCAGAGTCACCCGCACCGGGTTACTGTTGGCCGCCGTTCTGGTCAGCGCTTGTTCTTCGCAACCTCAAACCGATGCCGAGAGCCTGCCTTCATTGGGCAGTAATGGCCTGGATATTGTCTGGCGCACTCATATCGGGGATGGCCCGGGTAGCAATTACAGCCGTTTGCAAGCCGTGGCTGCGGACGATGTACTGTATGCCGCCGATACCTCCGGCTCTGTCTGGTCGCTGGCGTTGGACTCCGGTCGCACGCTGTGGCAACAGACGCTGGAAAAACCGGTATCGGCCGGTGTTACGCTGGCCGGTGAGCATCTGTTTCTGGTAACGGTTGATGGCGTGCTGCATAGCCTGACAGCTGATCAGGGCCAACCTGTCTGGCAAGCCCAATTGTCCAGTGAAGCGGTGGCCGCTGCGGAAGTGGATGACGAGCGCGTCTATGTTCACACCATTGATGGTCGGGTCTCGGCCTTTGATCGTTATAGCGGGGAACAACGCTGGTCGTATGAAACCGCGATGCCGATTCTGTCGGTACGCGGCACCGCCGCCCCTGTGGTATCCGGTGAACTGGTAATACTGGGTTTGGCCAATGGCAAGGTGATTGCGCTGGACCGGCGTTTGGGTATTCCGCGCTGGGATGTCCGTCTGGCAACACCAGAAGGTCGTTCCGAGCTGGAACGCCTGGTGGATGCAGACGGCACCGTAGTGGTTGAAAACCAACTGATTTATGCCGCCAGTTATCACGGCAAGGTAGCCGCCATCAGTGCCACGGGTGAAACGCGCTGGGAAGAAGATGGCTCAAGCTATACCAGCCCGGTGTTATCTCTGGGTAACGTTTATCTGACTCTGGATGACAGTAGTATTCGCGCATTTGATGTGTATGGTGGTGATCCGGTCTGGACCCAGGGCAGTCTGAAAGGTCGCCAGCTGGGAGGCGTCGAAGCTTACCAGAACAATCTGTTCGTCACCGACAGCGAAGGCTTCCTGTATCTGCTCAGTCAGGTGGATGGTGCCTTGCTGGCGCGTTTGTCTCTTATTCCCAATGCTTTACACGTCAGCTATCCTAATCAGTCGGAAGCCACTCGCTGGCGGCAGCTGCATGGCCGTGACTTTGGTGTGCGTAGCCCCTTGCTGGTCACCGACAGGGGCGTAGTGGTCTATACCAATGCCGGTGACGTTATGCTGGTCACTGCAGAAGAATAGTCTTGCTGCTTTCATAGTGATCAGCGTTGTTTTTCCGGGGAGCTTATTGGCTCCCCTTTTTATCTGAGGTATTTCATGGTTCCAGTCATCGCTTTGGTGGGTCGTCCCAATGTTGGCAAGTCCACTCTGTTTAATCGTCTTACCAAGTCTCGCGATGCACTGGTAGCGGAAATCGCCGGGCTGACCCGCGATCGTAAATATGGTGAAGGCAAGGTCGGCGAGCGGCCGTTTATTGTTATTGATACCGGCGGTATCAGTGGTGAAGAAGTCGGTATCGATGAAGCCATGGCTTCCCAGAGCTTTCAGGCGATACAGGAAGCCGATATCGTCTTTTTTATGGTTGATGCCAGCGCCGGTATTCTGGAAGGCGACCGGATGATCGCCAACTACCTGCGTAAAAGCGGCAAGTCGGCTTATCTGATTGCCAACAAGATCGACGGCAAAAACCCCGATGTTGTATTGGTTGAAATGTACGAACTGGGCATGGGCGAACCGCTGGGCATTGCCGCAGCACACAACCGTGGTGTTTCCTCACTGATAGATCATGTAATGGATGAGCTTCATGGGGTCTCCGACGAACCGGTTGCTCACCCTGAAAACGACTGGCACTACGTTTGGGATGAAGGCGAAGAAAGCCCGGCGGAAGAAGTCGTACACGAAGAGCTCGACGTCAAAGGCATCAAGATCGCCGTGGTCGGGCGTCCGAATGTGGGCAAGTCGACGCTGGTGAACCGCTTTTTGGGGGAAGACCGGGTTGTGGTCTATGACGAAGCCGGTACCACGCGTGACAGTATTTACATTCCCTATGAGCGTCATGGCCAGGATTACACCCTGATCGATACCGCCGGGGTGCGACGTCGCAAGAATATCAGTGAAGCCGCCGAAAAATTCTCTATTATCAAAACCCTGCAAGCCATTCAGGATTGTCATGTCTGTATTCTGGTGCTGGATGCCCGTACCGGTATTGTTGAACAAGACCTGCATATGCTCAGCTTTGTGCTGAACGCAGGCCGGGCTCTGGTGATTGCCATCAATAAATGGGATGGCATGGAAGCGGATGAAAAGCAGCGCGTCAAAGATGAAATTGACCGCCGATTTGATTTTCTGACGTTCGCCGATATGCACTTTATTTCGGCCTTGCACGGTACGGGTGTCGGCCATCTGTATGAATCGGTTGACCAGGCCTACGAATCGGCCATGGGCAAATGGCAAACCAATATGCTGACCCGGATTCTGGAAGACGCTGTGGCAACCCATCAACCGCCGATGGTACGTAATCGGCGGCCGAAATTGCGTTACGCGCACCAGGGTGGCTCCAACCCGCCAGTGCTGGTGATTCACGGCAATCTGGTGAATGACTTACCGGATGATTACAAACGTTATCTGGCCAATACCTTCCGCCGGGTACTGGCCATCAAGGGCACGCCCATTCGGGTTGAGTTCCGTCAGGGCGAAAACCCGTTTGCAGACAAGCAGAAAGAGGTTCGCCACCGCCGCAAGAGTCGGGCAGAGGCGGTGGTCAAAACGGCGAATATTCGTCAGATCAAACTCGATAAATATCGTAAAGCACGTAACAAACCCTGAGTTGTTGCCGGGCTTAATGTTTGAAATCTTGCCCCTTACCGGTGTTGTGATAGGGTGAGCGCAAACCGCCGTTACGATTGTCGTAGCGGCGGCGCTTTTTTTGAGGTTGTCATGCCATCTCCCACTGCCAGTGTTGATTTTTACCATCGCCATGCCAAACGGCTGGCGGACTGCTACGACGGCCTGACCGTTGAGCAGGTGCACGGTAGCTGGCTGCCTCTGGTGCCTGTGCAGCCAGGAGCACGAGCGCTGGATGTCGGAGCCGGTTGCGGCCGGGATGCCTGCTGGTTAGCGCAACAAGGCTGGCATGTCACTGCGGTGGAACCGGCAGCTGGCATGCGTGAAATAGGTCAACAGCGGTCAACGGCACTGGAATTGGGATCAGACCAGCTGCAATGGATTGATGACTCCTTGCCAGCCCTGAAAAAAGTACCGGATGAGCGTTATCAGCTGATTCTGCTGTCAGCGGTCTGGATGCATTTGTCCATTGCGCATCGGCCAGTCGCTTTGCGGCGACTGGTACAAATGCTGGCTGATACCGGTGTGATTGTGATGACCTTGCGCAGTGGTTCCGGAGATCCTGAACGGCCGATGTACCCGGTCAGTGCCGTTGAAGTCAGAGCCATTGCCAAGCCGCTGAAAATCTCGGTAGAAGAGTTGACCCCAAGAGCTGATCGGGGCGATCTGCTTGAACGCCCTGAGGTCAGCTGGCAAACGGTGATTTTACGGCGCGACCAGGATAGCTGACGATGGCCGCTGGCCGGTCGGTTCAGACGGGGGTTACTTCGACCATCAACTCATCACTCAGCTGTTCCAATGCGGCGGTCAGTGTTTCGTGATCCAGAGTGTCGGGAACCTGTAATTCTGCCCGGGCTTTGAACAGGGATAACGCAGACATTTCTGCCTGGGCGCATTCGCTGCTTAATTCCAGTACATTCACCTCCAGGGTGGCCAATACCCTGGATACGGCCTGGACAATTCCAGGGCGGTCATTACCCACCAGACTCAGGTTCAAATGGTGGCTGCTGCGGTGATCTGGCAAGCCAGCTTCGGCCCGAATCTCGATGCCCTGGCTTGCAAGTGCTGCCAGTTCGGTTTGTAACTCATTGGCAGCGGCAGACTCTTTGAGAGTCACCAGAATAATACCGGCAAACTTGCCCGCCAGATTGGCAAGATGGCTTTCGGTCCAGTTGCCATGGTGGCGACTGATCACGGCGGCAATTGTTTCAACAATGCCGGGCTTGTCATCGGCAATGACAGTCAGAACCAGAGATAACGTCATAAATAAAAAGTACCTGAAAAATGAAAAGGGCATTTTGTGATCAGGGAGGTGTCGTCAAACGCCCTGAGATCAAAAGACTAGCAAGGAGATAGGCCCTTGTCTTGGTTGAATACAAGCCGCTTGTTCTTTACCTGAACGAGCCTGGCAGCAGGGTGTCAGTACTGACTGACGCTATGGTCGCTGCCCGCTGTCTGGTGGCTCCGGGGCATTGGCCCTACAATGCTCAGCCCCGGATAGCCTGGCTGATCTTCGACTTGACAGTCCTGTCGGAGATGACGGGATGATACAAAGAGATGGTGGATTATGAATATGAATGCAAGCATAGCGGCGCTCGCGATCGCAGGCCTGGTATTGCTGATGCCAATGACAGTCCGGGCCAATGACGGTCTTGAACTGACCAGCCGCGCATTTTCCGATGGTGGTGCATTACCGCTTCAATTTACCTGTGACGGTGGTGGCATGTCTCCACCGCTAAGCTGGAGTGGGGTACCGGATGGAACCCGGTCGCTGGTGATCATTATGGATCATCAGCCCAGGCCAGGGCCAGAACCACAGCTTCCGCGAGCACCCGAGTCCAGTTCCAGGCCCAATCCTGACGCTGGCAGCCGGGCAGACGGTGGCACACAGCCACCGCCATCAAAAGGACCGGAGGGCATACGCTGGTACTGGAGCATGTACAATATTCCACCAACGGTGGCGGGTACGGAAGCCGGGCAGTCGGTTGGTACACTGGGTAATAATATTGTGAACCAGAAAAACGAATACGCTCCACCTTGCTCGAAAGGTCCGGGTATCAAAGTCTATACCTTTCATCTTTATGCCCTGTCAAAATCCTTGGATTTGACGCCCGCAGACAAGGTTTCTGCCACCATGTTGCGAAAACACATGCATGATTGGGTGCTGGCATCGGATTCGTTAAGCGTCAGCTTTGAACGGACAGCCATTCCGGCTCATGACAAAAAACCGTAAACATATCGGCTGTGAAACAGAGTCGCTTCGATAAACAATCGCTTTTTCAGGAAAATGGACACATGTTAGGACGCATTATTGTAGGACTCGTGATCGGCATGTTCGCTGGGTTTGTCTTATCCAGTGATTCGACACTACTCAGGGATAAAAGAAACCTGATGCTGGCGTTTCTCGCCTTGATCATTATTGCCTTTATCGGCTCTTCGTTTATGTTCGGCGCACTGTACGGTGTGATGGCCATCGGGGAAGTGGCGTTGGGTCATTGGCTGATACGTAAAATAAAGACGATGCCAAAATCATAATATTGCAGGCTTTCACGGCATCGACACGGAAGCCCCGTCGGTGCTTCCTACATGGCTCCATGCCCGTCGTTGCCTTGCGCTACAGCACCAGGCGTGGGCGTAACGGCACGCCTTCCATTGATCAAAGCGCCGCCATCCAGTAGCCTGTTGGGCTTTTCTGCCATTGATGAAAGAGTCCACCATGAACAAGCATTTTCCGCGTATTGAGCGTTTGCCCCCTTATGTTTTCAACGTTATCGGTGAGTTGAAAATGGCGGCGCGAGCCCGTGGTGAAGACATCGTGGATTTATCGATGGGGAATCCGGATCAGGATACGCCACAGCATATTGTCGACAAGCTGGTTGAAACGGTGCAAAAAGAAGGCACGCATCGTTACAGCCAGTCGAAGGGCATTCCACGGCTGCGCAAAGCCATGGCTAACTGGTATAAGAACCGCTACGACGTTGAGCTCGACCCGGATACTGAAGTGATTACTACAATAGGCTCCAAGGAAGGTCTGGCGCATTTGGCGCTGGCGACGCTTGGCCCCGGGGATGCAGTACTGGTGCCCAATCCGGCTTACCCGATTCATCCTTATGGTTTTGTATTGGCCGGTGCGGATATTCGCCATGTGCCAATGACTCCGGACGTGGATTTTTTTGCCGAGCTGGAAAAAGCCATCAAAAACAGCTGGCCCAAACCCAAAATGCTGGTGCTTAACTTTCCCGGTAATCCGACCGGGCAATGTGTTGAGCTGGATTTTTTTGAACGGGTGGTCGAGATGGCCCGCGAACACCAGATCTGGGTAGTGCAGGATTTGGCCTATGCTGATATCGCCTTTGATGGTTATCAACCGCCGTCGATTCTGCAAGTTGAAGGTGCCCGGGATGTGGCGGTCGAATTTTTCTCGTTGTCCAAAAGCTACAATATGCCGGGATGGCGGGTCGGTTTCTGTTGCGGTAATAAAGACCTGATTCACGCCCTTGGCAGGATCAAGTCTTACCTTGATTATGGTACATTCACTCCCATTCAGGTGGCGGCTATTGCGGCTCTGGAAGGCGACCAGTCGGTGGTGCACGAGATCTGCGAGATGTACAAACATCGGCGTGATGTGTTGTGCAAAGGCTTGAATGATATGGGCTGGCAGGTCGATATTCCCAAGGCCACCATGTTTATCTGGGCACGTATTCCTGAGCCATATCGGGCGATGGGATCACTTGAGTTCAGCAAAAAACTCTTGCTGGATGCCAAGGTCGCTGTGTCACCGGGTATCGGTTTTGGTGAATACGGCGACGACCATGTACGTCTGGCCCTGATTGAAAACGACCAGCGTACCCGTCAGGCACTGCGTGGTATCAAGCATATGCTGCGCAAGGATGGCCATTATCAGGGTGACTGAACTGGGCTGACAATTCGCACCAGGCAGCGCGATATGCGGCAAGGCAAGGCATTACAGCCGCTAAAATACAGTGAACAATATATAAAGAACGGTGATCAGCCACTGCGCTATAGCGTTCGATTTTATCCAGCAAAGAGGAGAAGACCTTGAAACCGGTAAAAGTAGGTATCTGCGGTTTAGGTACAGTCGGTGGCGGTACATTTGATGTACTGACGACCAATGCGCAAAACATTGCACGCCGGGCAGGTCGCGAGATTATTGTGGCGCAGATCGGAGCTCGTCGTCCGAATCCCGCTTACGACACCAGCACTATTCCCATGACTAACGATATTTTTGAGGTGGCCAAAAACCCTGAAATCGATGTAGTGGTGGAGTTGATTGGTGGTTATGAGGTCGCTCGTGAGCTGGTATTAACGGCGATTGAGCACGGCAAGCACGTGGTGACTGCCAACAAGGCATTGATTGCCGAGCATGGCGCAGAGATTTTTGCCCAGGCAGAAGCCAAGGGCGTGTCGGTGATGTATGAAGCCGGTGTTGCCGGTGGTATTCCGATCATTAAGGCGCTGCGGGAAGGGCTGGCCGCCAACCGTATCAACTGGCTGGCAGGTATCATCAATGGAACCGGCAACTTTATCCTGACCGAGATGCGCGATAAAGGCCGGGATTTTAACGATGTGTTGGCAGAGGCCCAACAGCTGGGTTATGCCGAAGCAAACCCTACCTTTGATGTTGAAGGCATTGATGCGGCCCACAAACTGACAATTCTGGCATCGATTGCGTACGGTATTCCGTTACAGTTTGATCGTTGTTACACCGAAGGCATCAGTAATATTACCCGGGATGACGTTGAATTTGCAGAAGAGCTGGGCTATCGCATCAAGCACCTGGGAGTCAGTCGTCAAACAGAAAAAGGCATTGATTTACGTGTGCATCCGACCCTGATTCCGGAAGCCCGGCCGATTGCCAAGGTAGATGGCGTATTAAACGCTGTGATGGTGAACGGTAATGCCGTTGGCGATACGCTGTACGTTGGTGCGGGAGCCGGTGCTGGCCCAACAGCCTCTGCTGTTGTTGCGGATATCATTGATCTGGCGCGGACGCTGGAAGCCGATGCCTCGGTGCGGGTGAACCATCTGGCGTACAACGAAATCGAAGATGAGCAGGTCCTGCCGATGGAAGAAGTGGTCACCTCGTATTATCTGCGCCTTCAGGTGCAGGATAAAACCGGGGTGCTGGCATCGGTAGCCACGATTCTGAGTGAGCGCGGCATTAATATCGAAGCCATCATTCAAAAAGAACCCAAGGAAGGGGAAGAGCTGGCGCAGATTATTTTGCTGACTCACCGTATTGTGGAAAAAGCCATGAATGCGGCGATTGCAGCGATTGAAGCGCTGGAAAGCACCGTGGGTGCAGTAACCCGGATCCGGGTTGAGCAGCTCGACTGACAGATACTGGTAGCAGACAGATGATAGACACAGGCGGCCGTTCTGGCCGCCTTGTTGGTTTTTTCTCCGACGCTTTTTCTCCGCACGCAGTCAGGCGGCCGAAAGGACTCAGGCGCTGGTCAGCAACGCAATCACATCATCGTGATGGCTTTTGGTTTTTACCTTCGGCATCACATGCTGAATGATACCGTCTGCACCAATAATAAAGGTGATGCGGTTGATCCCCATATATTCCTTGCCCATGAATTTTTTCAGGCCCCATACCCCATAGGCTTCGGCAATCTGATGGTCTTCATCCGAAAGCAGGTCGAAGTTGAGTTGATCGCGGTCGATAAATTTTTGTAACCGGGCGGGTGCATCCGGACTGATACCAACGGCAACGGCGTTGTGGGCTGCCAGCTCTGCCTGACTGTCCCGCAGTCCACAGGCCTGGGTGGTACAGCCTGGCGTCATGGCTTTGGGGTAGAAATAAAGAATCAGGGTTTTACCCTGGTAATCACTGAGTGACACGGTATCACCGCGCTGATTCAGTGTGGTAAAGGCTGGTGCCGGAGTTCCGGCTTCTGGTAAGACAAGTGCGCTGCACATAAGGCTCTCCTTATATTCGTTGGATTCATTAGCGCTGCTACAACCGCTACAGCTTGATCTTGACGTCGCTGCGAGGGATACAGCAGCACAACAAGATCTCGCCTTCATTCAGCCAGGCCAATGGGTCGTTGGCGTAATGCACTTCACCACTGAGCAGCTGGGCACGGCAACTGCCACAATAGCCTTCCCGGCATTGAAAGTGGACATCGATCTGCTGGGCTTCTAGAGACTCCAGCAAGTTAGCTGCGTATTGGAAGCGGGCCTGATGCCCATCATTGAAAGTAATGGCAAAAACAGGCGGAGCCATACCCTCCAGCTCGAGCTGGGGTGTCTGCTCCGGCTGTTCGGGGTCACGCTCCGGCAGATATAACTCAACCTGTTGGGCAGAGCTGTCGGAGGTAGCCGGAGGGGGCTCCAACTCGAACGGCGGCAGTCCGGTGCCGCTGTCCGGTTCGATGTTGCCATCCAGCTCAAAGCTGTCGTTCGCTGACGAAGACAGATCCTGGTGGTTGCTCTCCGGGGGTTGACTCATGGGATATGGACGACTCATCAAAGATCAAAGTCGCCGAGATCGTTGGTGTCAACTTCACTGTCGAGAGCACCGACCAGGTAGGAGCTGATTTCAGATTCCTGTGGAGCGACCTGGACGTTGTCGCTGTTTAACCAGGAGTTGATCCAGGGCAGCGGGTTGGAGCGAGCTTCAAAAATACGATCAAAGCCCAGGGCGGCGATACGCTGGTTGGTGATGTATTCAACGTACTGACAGAGAATATCCTTGTTCAGGCCAATCATGGAGCCGTCCTTGAACAGATAATCGGCCCATTCTTTTTCTTGCTGGGCGGCTTCGGCAAAGATACGGACAACATCGGCCTTGCACTCTTCGGCAATCACGGCAAAGTCGGCATCATCTTTACCGCGAGCAATAATTTGCAGCATGTGCTGGGTGCCGGTGAGATGCAGCGCTTCGTCACGGGCAATCAACTTGATGATTTTGGCATTACCTTCCATTTTGGCCCGTTCGGCAAAAGCGAAAGAGCAGGCAAAGCTGACGTAAAAACGGATGGCTTCCAATACGTTGACGGACACCAGGGTCAGATACAGACGACGCTTGAGCTCGTGCATATTGACTTCAACGGTCTGGCCGTTGACGGTATGCGTACCTTCGCCCAGTTGCTGGTAATAATTACTCAGTTCAATAAAGCTGTCGTAGTAATGTGTCACTGAGACCGCCCGGCGAGTGATGTGCTCGTTACGGGTGATGTCGTCAAAAATCGTTGCCGGATTGGGCACGATATTACGGACAATATGGGTATAAGAGCGGCTGTGAATGGTTTCACTGAATGACCAGGTTTCAATCCAGGTCTCAAGTTCCGGCAGCGAGACCACGGGCAAAAATGCCACGTTGGGAGAACGTCCCTGAACCGAGTCGAGCAGGGTTTGGTATTTCAGGTTGCTGACGAAGATGTGTTTTTCATGATCGGGCAGATCAAGAAAATCCTTACGGTCGTTAGTCAAATCCACTTCTTCAGGGCGCCAGAAAAACGACAGTTGTTTTTCGATCAGATTTTCAAAAATCTTGTGTTTCTGTTGATCATAACGGGCAACATTGACGTGCTCGCCAAAAAACATGGGCTGTTTGAAGGTATCAAATTCGTTGCGGTTGAAGGTGGTGTAGGCCATAGCCAGTATCGTCTCGCTGGCCTGTTCGGCCGTTGTCATTCTTCGGATTGAAAAGACCCGTGTGCGCTTCCTTACACAGCGGGTTGTTGCCGGTACTATCAACATAGCGTGTTGATTGTACCGGCCTTGTGCAGTGTTAAAAGAGAATCAGTAGAAAGTACGTTGAATTTTTCGTACTAGATTTTACAGGCTCCGCCTGCGCAGTCATCGTCTTCTTCGATCACGTCTTTCTGAGGGTCTTCCATGCCATCACGGGTGTTGTGATAGTACAGGGTTTTGACGCCGTATTTATAGGCCATTAACAGGTCGCGCATCAGTTGCTGCATGGGCACCTTGTTGCCACTGAACCGGGCGGGGTCATAGTTGGTATTGGCAGAAATCGACTGATCAACAAATTTCTGCATGATACCGACCAGTTGCAGGTAGCCCTGGTTGCTGGGAATTTGCCATAACAGTTCGTAGGCATCCTTGAGGTTTTTGTATTCGGGTATTACCTGCTTGAGAATACCATCTTTACTTTGTTTGACGCTGATATAGCCCCGTGGCGGCTCAATACCGTTGGTTGCATTACTGATCTGGGAAGAGGTTTCCGATGGCATCAGCGCTGTTAGCGTGGAGTTGCGCAGGCCATGTTCCTTGATTTCCTTGCGCAGGGTCTCCCAGTCGTAGTGTAGCGGCTCATCACAGAAAGTATCGATATCTTTCTTGTAGCTATCGATTGGCAAAATACCCTGAGCGTAGGTGGTTTCTTCAAACAGCGGGCAGGCCCCCTGTTCTTTTGCCAGGCCGACGGAAGCTCGCAGCAGCCAGTACTGAATGGCTTCAAACGCTTTGTGGGTCAGGCCATTGGCTGAGCCATCAGAGTAACGGACGCCGTTTTTGGCCAGATAATAGGCGTAGTTGATAACGCCAACACCCAGGGTGCGACGACCGAGGCTGCCTCGTTCGGCGGCCGGGACCGGGTAATCCTGATAGCTGAGCAGGCTGTCGAGTGCCCGTACTATCAGGTCGGACAGCTCTTCGAGTTCATCCAGGTTGTCCAGGCTTCCAAGGTTGAAGGCTGCCAGCGTACACAGGGCAATTTCGCCACTCTCGTCGTTAATATCCATCAATGGCTTGGTTGGCAAGGCAATCTCAAGACACAGGTTGGACTGGCGTACAGGGGCTTTTTTCGGATTAAACGGGCTATGGGTATTGCAGTGGTCAACGTTCTGGATGTAGATACGACCGGTACTGGCCCGCTCTTGTAACATGCTGGAGAACAGATCGACGGCCTTGATGGTTTTTTTGCGCAGGCTGTCGTCTTGCTCGTATTTGGTATACAGCTGCTCAAAACGTTCCTGATCTTCAAAAAACGCGTCGTAGAGGCCCGGGGCATCGGATGGCGAGAACAGGGTGATATTGCCGTTTTTGATCAGGCGTTCGTACATCAGCTTGTTGATCTGTACGCCGTAGTCGATATGACGCACGCGGTTTTCTTCAACGCCCCGGTTGTTTTTCAATACCAGCAGGGATTCGACTTCGTAATGCCAGATTGGGTAGAACAGCGTGGCAGCACCACCGCGAACACCGCCCTGAGAGCAGGATTTCACCGCAGTCTGGAAGTGTTTGTAAAACGGAATACAACCGGTGTGGAAGGCTTCACCACCACGAATCGGGCTACCCAGAGCACGAATACGGCCGCCATTAATACCAATGCCAGCCCGTTGGGAAACGTATTTGATAATGGCGCTGGCGGTGGCATTGATGGAGTCGAGGCTGTCTCCGGCTTCAATCAGCACGCATGAGCTGAACTGGCGTGTCGGTGTCCGTACGCCTGCCATAATAGGAGTGGGTAGCGATAGCTTGAAGGTCGAAATCGCATCGTAAAAACGTTTGATGAAATCGAGGCGTCGATCCTTTTCATAGCTGCTGAACAGACAGGCTGCAATCAGCAGGTACAGGAACTGGGCACTTTCGAACACTTCACCGGTAACGCGATTCTGTACCAGGTACTTGCCTTCCAATTGTTTTACCGCGGCATAACTGAAGTTCAAGTCGCGGCTGTGATCGAGGAAGGTTTCCATCTCGGCGTAATCGGCTTCGCTGTAATCGTCCAGCAGATGGCTGTCGTAGCGTTTGTTGTCGACCAGTTTGCGCACATGATCCAGCAACGCCGGTGGCTCGTATTGGCCGAAGGCTTTTTTGCGCAAATGAAAGATATTCAGGCGCGCAGCCAGATATTGATAATCCGGTGCCTGGTCGGAAATCAGGTCGGCGGCGGCCTTGATCAGGGTCTCGTGGATTTCTGAGGTCTGGATGCCGTCAAAAAATTGCAGATGGGCACGAAGTTCAACTTCGGAGACGGAGACGTTATCCAGTCCTTCTGCGGCCCAGGTAACCACTTTGTGGATCTTGTCCAGATCCAGCAGTTCCTGACGACCATCGCGTTTACTGACTTTGAGAGCGCTATTCATGTTAAGTGTGCCTGTACTCGAAGGTATTCTGATCACGTCCATGCCTGATAGTGACTTGTCTCCGGCCATTGTTCTTGCTGCTACCCTGATCTGGTATCAGCGGATGGCGGCAAGTTGGGCGCAAAAGGGAAAGTCCTGATGTGTGTCTGTTTCAATCCTGGCCATCAATCAGCAGCGATCGCCTGGCTTTGGATTGTGGCCAGCTCATGGCGTGTTCGTGCTGAATGTAAATTGCTGTGCCTGATTTTAGCATCAAGCAAGCCTGAAGAACGGAACGATTTGATGACATAGCGTGTTCCACAAGCCGAAGAAAGCGGCACAAGATAATGGGCCTTGGCCATGGTTTCAACCCCACATCTAGTGTGGCCTACTTGTCAGGGAGGATCCCGCTTGTGAATAACATGTGTATTAGATGTGCATGAGATGTGGGTGATTTTTAGTATCATATTGGCCTGTTACCACGGAACAAGCTGCAAGCCGCATTGCTTCTGGTGTGTTAACGGTTGCTGGTTTGTTATCAGGGTCGATCGTTTTTGGTACCAGGGACGGAGGCGCTTGCTGATGGCTTGAATGACTTTTGTGACGGAATGCACAGGAGTTAACAGACGGTTTGACTGCTCCGAGCTATAAGCACGATCGGCTGTTAATCTGACAGGTCGCAGTAAATGTTGCGGCAGAACCCCGTAACGGAGAAATCTCTGGATGGCAGACGAAAAAATGGCATATGACTCGGATGATCACTGGCGCATCCTGATTGTTGAGGATGATGAGCGACTGGCAGCACTGACCAAAGACTATCTGGAAAGTAATGGCCTGGTTGTTGCCATCGAAGGTGATGGCAGCCGTGCAATTGAACGTATCAAGACGGAACAGCCCGACCTGGTGGTATTGGATCTGATGCTGCCTGGGGAAGACGGTCTGGCGGTGTGCCGTTTGGTGCGCCCTCACTATCGCGGTCCGATTCTGATGCTGACCGCCCGGACTGAAGATCTCGATCAGGTGCTGGGTCTGGAGATGGGGGCAGATGATTACGTGGCCAAGCCAGTACGTCCACGGGTACTGTTGGCCAGAATTCGAGCCTTGTTGCGCCGGGTTCGTCATCTTGAGGAGACAGTGACCGACACGCCTAATCAGGAAAATCGTTTGACGTTCGGTAATCTGGTGGTTGATAGCGCCATGCGGGAGGCTTGGCTGGAAGGGCGCAGCATCGATTTGACCAGTGCCGAGTTCGATTTGCTCTGGTTGTTGTGCAACAGCGCCGGGCGAGTATTAACACGTGAAGAAATTTTCCATCAGCTGCGGGGGATTGAATACGATGGGCAGGATCGCTCGATTGATGTCAGGGTGTCTCGTATTCGTCCCAAGGTCGGCGATGATCCGGTCAATCCTCGCCGTATCAAGACGGTGCGCAGCAAGGGATACCTGTTTGTGAAAGAGCTGTAATGACCTTTCTTCCTGATACGCGGGCCATGCTGTTTCGGCCGGTTGGCTGGTGTTGTGGTGTTCGTATTGGCCTGGGTCTGAGGGTGGACGGATGAGTATCATGTTCTTGCGCGTCTATGGCACCCTGATAATGACCATCAGCGGTATTGTTGTATTTTGCCTTTTGTCGCTGAGTCTGATTCGGTATATCAGTTTGCATGAATACTGGGAGCAGGATCTGGGGCGTCCTTTGCAGGTGCTGAATAGTGGGGACATGGGAGAACGCTTTCGCCAGTCACTGCAACATGGCTGGGTTGAACAGGCTGGTCTGGGGACTCTGAACAGCTATGAACGCTACCGTTTATTACGAGGCCGAGTGATTACGGTACTGGACGATAGCGATATGCAGTTTCGTTTTTTGAGTGGGGGTACCAGCTCGCCTGATGCATCGTTGTTGTCTGCCTATCCCTCGTCCGTCCCCAATATTGACGATTTGAGTCGTGTCGTATCCGGCGCTGTGGTGACCTTTTATTTTGATGGCAATATCGAGCTGGCCTGGGCGCAATTTGCGGATTTGATCCGGCATCACTACCAGGTGTCCGAGATGGATGCGGTCAGTTATGAACAGTGGTTGGCAGAGCAGCTGACGGTGCCTGTCCGTCTGGCCGTGATGAAATCGGCTCCAACTTATCCTGTGTCTTCCCGGCTGGTCGATGTACGGCTGGGGGATAATTATCATTTGATGATTGGGCCGTTGAATACTCCGCGGCAAACTCCCGCTTACACCTGGCTGATTCTTGGTTTAATGGCAGTACTGGTGCTGGCTCTGGTGGTTTTCTGGCTGGTTACAACGCTGGAGTCGGGGCTGCGGAATCTGGACCAGGTAACGGGACGTCTGGCGCAAGGGCATTTGTCGGCCCGTATTGCGGTGACGGGAGTTGATCCGGTCAATCGCCTGGGCAGTTCCTTTAACAAGATGGCTGAGCATATTCAGCGGCTGATTGATATCCAGCGAGAGATGCTGCGGGCCGTTTCCCATGAGTTAAGGACGCCGGTGGCCCGCTTGCGTTTTGGATTGCAAATTATTGAAGATGAAGTTGAGTCTCCGTACCTGAAGCAGCAGATACAGGGGATGGATACGGATATTCAGGAACTGGACCAACTGATTGATGAAATTCTGACGTATGCCCGCCTGGAGGAAGGTGGGCCGTTATTGGAGTTTCATGAAGTGGTCTTGACGGATATTGCTCGTCAGGTTGCTGCGGAAGCGCGACCACCGGCCCATATCGAGGTGCTGTTTCTGGAAACCGAACGGTTACAGAATACGCTGGTGGAAGTAGAGCCTCGCTATATTCATCGGGCGGTACAAAATCTGGTGAGTAACGCTTGTCGTTACGCCCATTCCCGCGTCCAGGTGCGTTGCAGTGTTGCGGTGGATACATGCCGTATTGATGTCGAAGATGATGGCCCGGGTATTCCGGAAGCCGAATGGCCAAAGGTTTTTGTGGCTTTTGCCCGACTGGATGACAGCCGTACCCGCAGCTCAGGTGGTTATGGTTTGGGTCTGTCGATTGTACGGCGTATCGCTTATTGGCACGGTGGGCGAGCCATCGTTGGTCGCAGTGAACAATTGGGCGGTGCCAGATTCAGCCTGATCTGGCCGCGCTACCATATGGACTAGATCATTATGCCATCGATCAGATCATTTGGTCTGGCGTATAGGCTCAATCCCTTGCAGGCGATCGAAACAGGTATCAATTGACAGGTCGAGAAAATCCTTGATGTAACTGTCGTCTTGCTGATCAGTACGAATCGCTGCATACAGGGTTGGCCATATGCCCTTGCCCAATGGCAAGGCACTGATCAATTTGGCATCCAGGTAGGGCTGTAAGGCCCAGTTGGGCAAACAGGCGACACCGCGGCCACTGGCAACCAGCTGAATCATCATCAGGGTCAGCTCGGTCTGGCGATTGGCAACTGGCTCTACACCTGCCGGCAGTAGAAAATGCTGATAAATATCCAGCCGTTTGCGTTCAATCGGATAGTGAATCAGGGTTTCGGGGGCGAGGTCTGTTGCCGTTACCTGAGCCTGGTGTGCCAGTGGGTGCTGGTTGGAAACGGCCAGTAACGATTGATAGCGAAATAACGGCCGATAGTGGATACGGCTGTCGGGTTCCGGGTCGGAGGTGATTACCAGGTCGATATCCCCTCGGGTGAGCGCCGGTAACGGGTCAAAATGGAAGCTGGTGGTGAGGTCTATTTCGACATCGGGCCAGTGATCCCGGAAACGGTTGATCGCGGGCATCAGCCATTCAAAGCAGCTGTGGCATTCAATCACCATATGCAAGCGGCCGGTTTCACCACCGGCCAGCTTTTTTAATGCCAGCTCACATTGCCGTAACTGCGGCAGGATCTGATCAGCCATTTGCAGCATTTCCAGACCGGCACGGGTGAAACGTATCGGTTTGGATTTACGTACAAACAAGCGCACGCCCAGCTTGTCTTCGAGATCCTTGAGCTGATGAGAAAGCGCCGACTGGGTCAGATACAGCCGCTTGGCGGCTTCGACCAGCGTACCGCCATCACGCAGTGCTACCAGAGTTCTGAGATGTTTGATTTCTAGCATGGCTTTGAATTTAATTCATCTTGTTGGTTAACAGTATGATATTAGTTCAAGCATGCCCGAAAGCACAGAAGGATTTCAGAATGGCAGCTGTTGAGGATAAAAAAGAGTCGCGACTTGCTGTCGATATGATTCTGATACCCGCTGGCAGAGGCCCAATCAAGGGCCATCACCAGTGAGCGAGCGGGGTTAACGGCTATTTGTTTTGGGCCTTGTTGAGCAAGAATTCCATCAGCGCTTTTTGCGCATGCAAGCGGTTTTCAGCTTCATCCCATACAACAGCCCGGGGGTCATCCATCAAGGTCATACTGATTTCCTCACCGCGGTGGGCAGGCAAGCAGTGCATAAACAGGACGTCATCGGCAGCCTTGTCGAGCAATGCTTCAGTTACCTGGTAATGCTTGAATTGACGCAGTCGCTCGGCTTGTTCTTCTTCCTGGCCCATGGATGCCCAGACATCGGTCACAATCAGGTGCGACTGGGTGGCCGCTTCTTCCGGAGATGTCATCAGGGAAACATGATCACCACACTTGGCCAGCAAATCGGCATCAGGCTCAAACCCTGGCGGGACAGCAATATTGAGGTGGAAGTCGAACTGCACCGCGGCGTTCATGTACGATTGGCACATATTGTTGCCATCGCCAATCCAGGTAACGGTCTTGCCCTTGATCGAACCGCGGTGCTCGATAAAGGTCTGCATATCGGCCAGCAATTGACAGGGGTGATAATCATCCGTCAGCGCATTGATGACCGGGACGGTCGAATGCTTGGCAAACAATTCGATATCGGCATGATCGAAGGTACGGATCATAATGATATCGACCATGCGAGACAGCACACGAGCGCTGTCTTCGATGGGTTCACCGCGACCCAGCTGGGTATCCCGAGGCGACAGAAAAATAGCTGCGCCGCCAAATTGTGTCATGCCAGCTTCAAAAGATACCCGGGTACGAGTGGACGATTTTTCAAAAATCATCCCCAGCACCTGGTTTTTGAAGGGCTCATAGACTTCATGGCGATGTTGCATGGCCTTGAGTTCTATTGCTCGTTGTAATACCTGGTTCAGCTCTTCTGAAGTCAGATCCATCAGAGTTAAAAAGTGTCTCACAGCAATTCCTTCGTTATATCGATCAATCTAGCGAATCAATCAGGTTGCACACGATATCGATGATCTTGTCAGCATCATCCTTGTTGAGGTTCAGCGCTGGCAACAAGCGGATCACATTACCTGCGGTGACGTTGAGCAGAATGCCGTATTCCAGACCCCGGGCCATCAGCTCAGGGCAATCCTGATCCATCACCAGTCCCATCATCAGGCCACGGCCACGAATGTCGACCAGGTGTGGGTTGTTGCTCAGCCGCTCCCGGAAGCCAGTGGCCAGGTAGTCACCCATCTCTTGGGCATTGGTGCAGAGATTGTCCGTTTCGATGGTTTCGACAACAGACAGGGCGACAGCACAACACAGCGGGTTGCCACCATAAGTACTGCCATGATTGCCAGGCTGTAATACATCGGCGGCTTCGCCACGGGCCAGACAGGCACCAATAGGGACGCCATTACCGAGGCCCTTGGCCGTTGTAACAACATCAGGGACAAAACCCAGTTGTTGATAGGAGAAGTAGCTGCCGGTACGACCATTGCCGGTCTGGACTTCATCAACCATCATCAGCCAGTGATGCTGGTCACACAAAGCCCGAATGCCTTGCAGATAGTCGGCGCTGGCAGTGGCCAGGCCACCTTCGCCCTGAACGGTTTCGAGCATTACGGCGACGACGTTCGGGTTGGCGCTGGCGACCCTGGTCAGGGTATCGAGGTCGTTGTAGGGGACCCGGAGAAAACCATTCAACAGGGGTCCGAAGCCTTCTTGCGCCTTGGTGTTGCCAGTGGCCGTCAAGGTGGCCATGGTACGGCCATGGAAGGCCTTGCTCATGACAATGATGACAGGTTCATGGATACCACGTTGATGGCCGTATTTGCGGGCAATCTTGATGGCTGCCTCGTTGGCTTCTGCTCCCGAATTGGAGAAGAAGACATTGTTCATGCCAGAGATGCGTATCAGCGCATCTGCCAGTGCTTGCTGTCGTTCAATGCCGTACAGATTGGAGGTGTGTATCAGGCGGCCAGCTTGCTCAGACAGTGTTGCGCTGATAGTCGGGTGGGCATGACCCAATCCACATACGGCAATACCGCATAAGGCATCCAGGTAGGTCTTTCCATCAGTATCTGTCAGCCAACTCCCTTTACCAGAGGTAAAGGTAACGGGCAGGCGGCCATAGGTGTTCATGATCGCAGTCATTCGGGACAGTTCCTTAAAACGCAAAAAGGCAGCCTTGGCTGCCCGGTAGGACATTGACTATACGAAAGCCTCTGGCTGAAGTAAACGGTTTTAGCGGCCAGAATGGTCGCCTGTTATTGATATGCGACAGGGAAGGCCGTGCCAGGAGGGTATGCAATCACTTGTCAGGAATAACGCCATATAGCGAGATATATGGCGGGTATGGGCGGTAACTATTGCTGCCTGCTGCTGCCTGGCTTGTGGATGGCTGATATCACCGCAATACCCGTGGGCTGGTTGTGCTTGCCATATCACCAGCAGCGGCGTTGGTGCAGAGTCGTTATCTAGCCTTGCCCGCGGGTACGGGTGTGATTCGCGCGGGCGTTTTTTTCGATAAACATGATGATTTTGTTGGCGACATCAATGCCGGTGGCTTCCTCAATCCCCTGAATGCCAGGAGAAGAGTTAACTTCCATCACAACCGGGCCATGATTCGATCGTAAAATATCGACACCGGCGACGTTCAGTCCCATGGTGCGTGCTGCCCGCACGGCCGTTGCCCGCTCATCCGGGGTGATCTTGATCAGACTGGCAGAGCCTCCCCGGTGCAGGTTGGAGCGGAATTCGCCATCGGCGGCCTGGCGCTTCATGGCGGCCACCACGCGGTCGCCAACAACAAAACAGCGAATATCAGCGCCACCGGCTTCCTGAATGAATTCTTGCACCATGATATTGGCTTTCAGCCCCATAAAGGCCTCGATAACACTTTCTGCGGCCTTGCGGGTTTCCGCCAGTACCACCCCGATGCCTTGTGTACCTTCCAACAGTTTGATGACCAGCGGTGCACCACCCACCATGGCAATCAGGTCGGGAATATCATCCGGGCTGTGTGCAAATCCGGTGACGGGCAGGCCTATGCCTTTTCGTGACATTAATTGCATAGATCGCAGCTTGTCGCGTGAACGACTGATGGCGACCGATTCATTTAATGGATATACCCCCATCATTTCGAACTGGCGCAGCACGGCAGTACCGTAAAAAGTGATGGAAGCACCGATACGCGGTATCACGGCATCATAGTCTTTGAGCTCGTTACCCTGATAATGCATGGATGGCTCGACACTATTGATATTCATATAACAATGCAGCGTATCGAAGACGGTCACTTCGTGACCGCGCTGTGTGCCGGCCTCAACCAGTCGCCGGGTCGAATAGAGCCTGGGGTTGCGCGAAAGGATCGCGATTTTCATGGTATTTATTTGCTCAAATAGGTGTGTTCAACATCAACGATGAAACGACCGCTAATGGCTTCTCTCCCCAATAGCATAGGATATTTCATGCTACCGCGAGGTGTCAGGCTGAGTTCGATGGGCCATTGCTGGTTGCCGATAGTAACCGGTGTCTTGATGACATAGCGATAACTGCGGGAGCCATTGGAACTGGCGATGCGTTTGCGGGTGAACAGCGGTGCCTCACAGCGTTGATCAATACGCATTTTTTCTCGACTGAACAGCACATGAAAGCTCACCCAGTCCTGGCCATCACGCTGGAAGACCTTGATGTCTTCCGCATGTAAACTGCTGGAGCAGGCACCGGTATCAACTTTGGCGTGACATTGAATACCGACGTCAGGCAGCGCCAGTACTTCCAGGTACCCCAGTGTCGGCTTAGTCATCGGTGTCGATGGCTTCACTGACACCGTCGGTGACGGCCGCTGAGGAGGCGGTAAAGTAAACCTGTTTGCGGCGTAGTGCCGACAGGTACAGAGTCCAGGCTTTTTCTATATCGGTAACAGCTTGCTCTTTACCCTGGCAGACCATGACAAAGTGCGCTTCAACTTCATCTTCAGGTTCCTGGGTGCCTTCGTGCAGTGCTTTTAAAACAGTGCCAAGTGACTCAAGAATCTCGGCCTGGGCGCGAGTAAAGTCACCTGAACGATGAAACCCACGCGGAAAGTTGCGATCATCAAAGTATTTTTTCGGGCTGGCAAAACTCATGATTCAATTCCCCTGTAAATAACATCTAGTGAGTGGCTGGACAGCCAATGTGGTTTCGGCGGAGTATGGTCAGGGCACTTTGCGCGGTAAAACAAAAAATACTTATCGTAACGAACATATAAATTGGTCAAATGGATACAGAACTGCTTAAAACCTTTATGGAAGTCTCTCGCACCCGACACTTTGGTCGCGCGGCAGAAAACCTTTATCTGACCCAATCTGCGGTCAGCTTTCGTGTGCGACAGCTGGAAGGGTTATTGGGCGTTGAGTTGTTCTCACGCCAACGTAATAACATCCAGTTGACGGCTGCTGGTGAAAAGCTGATGCCGCTGGCAGAAAGCACTGTACGGCTGGAACAAAAAATTCGTCAGGAAGTGGCTGCAGAAGCAGGGCAAAGCCAACAAATGGCCATCGGTGCCACTCCCAATTTATGGGACGGTTTTTTACAGCAGCAAATGGCGGGCTTGCTGGATCGGGTTGATGGCTTGTCGTTGACAGCCGTTGCACACAGCAGTGGCAACCTGATTCGTCAGATACTGGAGCGTACTCTGGACCTGGCTTTTCTGTTTGATGCGCCGAAAGTCGATGAACTGACGACCCTGGAAGTAGCACATTTGCCCCTGTACCTGTGTTCGTCAGCGGAAGGCGTGACGATTAACGAAGCGTTGGGGCAAGGGTATGTGCTGGTGGACTGGGGAACTGCTTTTCAGGCACAGCATAACCGACAGCTGAAATTACCGGGCACGCCAGCGTTGCAAACCAATACTGGCCGAATAGCCCTTGATTGTATCCAGTCGAGAGGCGGGGCGGCTTACCTTCCCTGGGGCCTGGTCGCCACCGCGTTCGATCAACAAACCCTGTTTCTGGTAAAAGATGCCCCTGTGATCTCCCGAACGGTTTATGCCAGCTTCCACTCCAATGGCGGCAGCGAGCACCTGGTCGATATGGTTATTCGCCAGATCGCCGCAGCAGAAGCCAACACCCACCCACTGGTTCACCATCTTGACGATGGGATAGGAACAGAATCCTGATGATTAATACCAAAGCCATGGTGTTTACTGAATATGGCTCCCCGGATGTATTGACGCTCCAAACGATTGACGTCGCCGACCCAGGTCAAGGGGAATTATTACTGAAAGTACTGGCCGCCGGGTTTAACCCGTTGGATACCAAGGTGCGCTCCGGGCTGGCACCGGTTGCCACGGAATCCGGCACCACTGGTTGTGATGTCTGTGGTGAAGTAATCGCACTTGGTGAAGGCGTTGATGGTTTTGCCATCGGCGACCGTGTTTATGGCATGACGGGTGGCGTGCGCGGAACCATGGGGACAGTGTGTGAGTATGTGCTTGCCGATGCGCGCCTGCTCGCTCGTGCCCCAGCCAATCTGACCAATGAGGCCGCCGCCTGTTTGCCTGTGGTGGCGCTGACGGCGATGGAAATATTCCAGCGTTTGCGACCCTCGTCAGACAGTCAATTGCTGGTGCTGGGAGGGCTTGGTGGTGTTGGCCGCATGGTCTTGCAGCTGGCGTTGCATCAAGGGTTAACCGTGACTGCCACGGCAGGTAGTTCCGAACGACTGGATATCTTGCGTACCATGGGCGTTGAAGCCTTGGCGCATCATGCCGTTGCGGACCTGGTCGCCTCAGGTAAAAGCTTCGACTGTGTTGTTGATACACATGGTGGTGACAGCCTGACATCCGCATTGAATGCCGTTGCCGCATGGGGTGATGTGGCGACCATCAATGCCCGTGGCACTCATGACTTGTCTCCGGCGCACGCCAAGTCTCTGACGCTCCATGCGATTTTCAAGGCATTGCCATTGTTGACCGGCAAGGGCCGGGAGCAACTCGGCCGGGATCTGGTGCAGTTTGCAGCCTGGGTTGAGGAGGGTGTTATTGATGTACCCGAGCCTGAATCTGTTGCAGCCATCGAATTGGCATCGGTTCATAAGTGGTACGAGCAGGGACAGTTGCAGGGTAAAGTGGCGCTGGTATGGCCAGACCAGACGGTTGCTGATTGATGATCGGCGTCAGCCTGGCCCAATAATCCTCACCCAGAGGTGAGGAGTCGTAACTGTCGATCCGTTCTCGCGTTTTCAGGTGAGGTTGAGCGGGTGGTTAGTCTATCCCGATCCATTTATGGGTCTGGGTACTTAGTTTCCACTGCGGGTTGGCCAGACAATAACTGACGGCCGCTTGTACCGGATTGGCAGGCTGTACCGAGAACAGGGGGATATGATCGCGTTTGGGCGCTTGCTGCAGCGCGGTCATGTCCATGGGCTGCAAGTAGCGATGTGTTGCTTTTATATGCTCGAACTGTTCGGGCATCGCTCCCGGTTGGGGGTATACCAGCTTGAGCTCATCGCATTGCTGCAGCACAACCTGAGAGTTTTCCTTCGGGCTCAGGCAGATCCAGTCAATATTGGCAGGTAGCGGTAACGTACCATTGGTCTCGATGGCGATTTCAAATCCTTGTTGGTGCATGGCCTCGATCAGATCCTCATCCAGCTGCAACGCAGGTTCGCCACCAGTACATACTATATAAGGTGGAATATCCGACGCCGGCCAAAGCGCCCGAAGCAGGGAACACAACTCGTCTTGTGAGTAACGGCCGCCATTTTGCCCGTCGGTGCCAACAAAGTCGGTATCACAAAACTGACAGCTGGCGCTTGCCCGGCCATCTTCTTTGCCATTCCACAGATTGCATTTACTGAAACGACAGAAGACAGACGGGCGTCCGGCGTGTGTGCCTTCACCCTGGAGTGTGTAAAACGCTTCTTTTATACGGTACACCTTTGATGGGGTACTCTTGCTGCTCATGTTGCTGTGCCTGTTTCATAAGCCAGTGGATCGGTAACACCATTTATCGCAAAAGCTTCCAGACGTTCGACGCAAGAGCCGCATTTGCCGCATGCTTTTTCCCGGCCGTTGTAGCATGTCCAGCTCTGGCCGTAATCCAAACCCATGGCCAGGCCATCTTTTAATATGCCAATTTTGTCGCTGTTGAGATAAGGAGTCACAATCTCTACCGCTTCATAGTTGGCGATTTTGGCGACGTCGTTCATGGCGTGGACAAATTCAGGCCGGCAATCAGGGTAAATGGCGTGGTCGCCGCTGTGTGCACCGTAAAAGACCTTGCTGGCGCCGATATCAACGGCATAACCAATGGCCAGCGATAACAGGATCATATTGCGGTTGGGGACCACGGTAGACTTCATGTTGTCGGCTTCGTAATGACCTTCCGGAATATCCTGATCAGAGGTCAATGATGAACTCTGCAACAACTGATTGATGGCGGTGATGTCGATGACTCGATGAGGCAGCCCCAGCTCGTCACAAACATCGGCAGCGAAACGAATTTCCTTGCTGTGTTTCTGGCCATAATCGAAGGTGAGCGGGAACAACTCATAACCTTCTTTATAAGCGCGTTGAAGAATGGTGAAGGAATCCATGCCACCGGAGTAGATGACAACTGCTTTTTCAGACATAAAAACTCCAAGGTTAGCCAAACGGAAAACAGTCCGAGTGGCTCGTAAGAAACAACCTGCCGCTATTGGTAGAAGAGGTCACCTGTTGATGATGCGTGATTATACGCACATCTTAAAAAGTTTATAAAAAGGATTGACTCAAAATAATCCATCCCTATAATGCGCGCCTCCCTACTGCTGATGCAGCAGGGGATGGGGCAAGACTCATCGTTATTGGATGAGTCAGCTTCAGTTCTGGTTTGGCAACGCATCCTTTGGATTCGAACCGCCAATCAGAAAAAACGGATTTAAGGGTTGAATTACTGATTTATCAGTGTATTAT